>DASVRL010000302.1:0-36535 GCA_036388635.1 Pyrinomonadaceae bacterium | reverse complement strand
TGATTTTGCGAACCATCGGGAAACGCTTTGCTGCCGACGTTCCGGGCGACATCCAGCGACCGCAAAACGTGCGCGGCGACGATACGGCAGGCGCGGCAATCATCAAGCAATGGCTTCGCCAGCAGAACGTGGCGACCGAAGAAATCGAGATTTCCGACGGTTCGGGTTTGTCGCGACTCGATTTCGTGACGCCCGAATCTTTCGGCAGAGCGCTGATTTACGCGGCGCAAAGCCCGTTTGCGCAAGCTTTTACCGAGTCGCTGCCGGTGGCGGCGACTGACGGAACGCTCGGCGGACGTTTGGCGAAAGTGAAAGGAAAAGTGCTGGCGAAAACCGGCACGGTTACTTTTGTCAATTCGCTTGCCGGCTATGCCGATAACGCGAGCGGCGAAGTTTTCGCTTTTGCCGTTATCACCAACAACGACACGCACAAAAACGGAACGGTCGGCGTGATTGACGCCGTGACGACGATTCTGGTGACGGGCGCGGACGAAAAGGAAGCGCAGAAAGAAGCGAAAGCGGCGAATAACAATGAAAACAATAACGGTAATGCCAATGCGAACCAGCTGAATTTTGTGATTAGAAAGAATAATTGATAACTGATAACTGATAACTGATAGTTCGGAATTAAAAGCCTCTGTTCTTGAGCCAGCCGCAAACTAAATCTGCTGCTGATAAATGATAACTGATAGTTCAGAATTAAAAGCTGATAGCTGATTGCTGACCGCTTTCAGTTATCAGTTATCAGTTATCTGATAAATATTCCGAGAAAAAAGAAAAGCCAGAACAGAATCATCAGAAACAGCGGAATAATCGTGATGAGCAGGCAGCCGAGATTTGTCCACGAGTCCTGATTCCAGGCGTAAGGCTCCGGGCAATGCGCGCACTTGCCTTTGTTTGCCAGAAAAGGACGCTTGCATCTGTGGCAGATTTTGATTTCCACGCGTTTAGAATATCAAAAATTACAGCGAAGTTTAACGGATTTCGGGCTTCAAAAGCCGATTTCTTCTTTCCGGCGCGGACAAGCCGATTTTTCCTCGCGCCCAGCAAAAATCGGCTGCGCAAAGCAAATCTTGTTTGTGCAAAGCGATTTTTCTCTGTGCAGAGCATATTTTCTTTGTGCAAAGCGATTTTTTTGTGTGCAGAGCGATTTTTGCCTGTGCAGAGCATATTTTATCTGTGCAGAGCATATTTTGTCTGTGCAACACGTATTTTCTTTGTAATAAGCATATTTTCTTTGCGCAACCTATATTTTCCGTGCGCGGAGCATATTTTTCTTGCGCTACCTATATATTCTGCGTGCCGAGCATATTTTCCGTGTAGAGAGTATTTTCTATCTGCGTTTGTTTGTTCAAACGTCGCTAAATGACTTTCGGCGGCTTTCGTGGTAATCTTTTTTTCCTTTCAATAACAAACAAAAGAGGGATTTTAAAGTTACGCATTTATGGTTGAAGAATTCGCTTTCGACAATACGGAAGAACGCCGCAAATTTCGCAAAAACGGCGTCGGCTGGGTGGAGGTCATCGTCGGCTCGATGTTTTCGGGAAAATCCGAAGAATTGATTCGCCGCTTAAAGCGCGCCAATATCGCGCGCCAGAAAGTGCAGGTTTTCAAACCGGCGATTGACGTTCGCTATTCGGTCGAGGAAATCGCCTCGCATTCGGGCGTCAAACACGGCTCGATTCCCGTTTCGTCCGCGAAGGAAATGCTCGATAAAGTCGAGATCGACACGGAAGTCGTCGGCATCGACGAAGGACAGTTTTTCGATTTGGAGGTGGTCAACGCCGTCAATTTTCTGGCGAATCGCGGAATGCGCGTCATCGTCGCCGGGCTTGACCAGGATTACACGGGCAGACCGTTCGAGCCGATGCCGCAGCTGCTGGCGGTCGCCGAATTTATCACGAAAACTCACGCCATCTGCGTCAAATGCGGCGAAACGGCGAATTATTCCCAAAGAACCGTCGAATCGGACGCCGTCGTCGAAGTCGGCGCGGCGGATAAATACGAAGCGCGCTGCCGCCGATGCTTCGTGCCGCATTCGGACGCGCCGACCGTTCATGATTAATGCCGCATCCGGACGCGCGCAAAATTTTTGTTCGGCAATCTGACGAGATTCTCGCAAAACAATCGTGCCTGCGCTTTAGTTTTTGTTCGGCAATATCTTAAAAGTCAAAAAGGATTTGAGTACAAGCGAGAGGCGGATGAAGGAAAGTTTTTTCAGCCGCCTTTATACATCTAAACCGACGCGGCGCAGCATATCCTGAAATCGCGGTTCGCCGCGCAGATTGTCGAATTCCGGTTCGATGCTGATGCCCGACAGGCTGCGGTCGCGCAGCGAGAAAGATTTTTCCAGATATGAAAAAGCTTCTTCCTTTTCATTCAACCGCGCATATACGGCGGCGATAGTGTAAGACAAAGACTTGCCCGCCGCGACCTTAAATTTTTCTATCGATTCCTGTGCCTTTTCGGTATTTCCCGAGTAAGCGTAAGTTCCGGCTAAAAATCCTTCGATGAGCGGGTGATTTTTGGAAAGCTCGACGGCTTTTTCCTGAAGCGCGATTGCCTCGGCAAATTCGCCTTTTTCCGCCAGACACATTCCCAGCCCGAAAATTGCCGGGACAAAATCAGGCTGCATCCGCATCGCTTTTCGATATTTCTCGATGGCTTCGTCATAGCGTCGCGCATAAAAATAAGCCGCGCACAGCGAAACTTCCGCCTGCGGCGAAAGCGGGTCGAGCCGCTGCGCGATGCGGCTTTCTTCGATCGCCTCATCGTATTGATGCCTGAGAACATAAACTTTCGCCAGCCAGCTGTGCGCGTTCAGGCAATTCGGGTTCAGTTCGATTGCCCGCAGGTAGGATTTTTCCGCCGCGTTCCAATCCCATTCGTAAACGCTGCTGACGCGCCCGAGCGAGGCGTGCGCTTCCGCCAGTTTTCCGTCGATTTCCAGCGCTCGCAAAGCCGCCGCTTTCGCGCGCGGAAAAATTTCTTCCTGCGGGTATTCGCCCCAGATTCCGAACATACAGTAAACGTCGGAAAGCCCGACGTAAGAAGGAGCATGAGTCGGGTCGAAATCAATCGCCTTTTTGTAGTGTTCGATGGCTTTGTGAAATCCATCGACGCTGCGCTTTTCCAGAAAATGACGACCTTTCAAGTATTCCAGATACGCCGCGTTGTTTTCGGTGAAGCGCCGGTTGACCGGCGTCTGTTCGGAAGTGTTGAATTTTAGCAGCAGCGCTTTTGCGACCTGTTCGGCAATCTGATCCTGCACTTCAAAAAAATCCGTGAAATTGACGTTGAATTTCTCCGCCCAGAGCATCGCATCGGATTCGATATCGGTGAGCTGAACGGTGACGCGCAGCCGCTCGCCCGATTTTTGCAGATTGCCTTCCAAAACCGCGCCGACCTTTAATTTTTTTCCGATTTCCGTCGCTTCGCGCCGGGCGTCCGTATAACCGCGCACGGCGCTGGTCGGGCGCACCGATAACTGCCGCGTCCGGCTCAACTGCGTGATAAGCGCGTCAGCCAAACCGAGTCCCAGATATTCTTCGTCCTCGGTCAAGCCCAAAGCCAGAAATGGAAGAACGGCAATGGAGGTCGCCGGATTCGGATTTTTGCCCGGAGTCGAAAAAGACTCGGCGGCGGACACGCCGGTTTCGGTATTTGATTGAGCGAGCGCGAGAGCGACGGCTTTTTTTAATGGTAAAGCTCGTCCCTGTTCATAAAAGTCGGCAAATTTCTTTTTGTCCAGAAAGCTTTGCAGTTTAACGAGGTAAGCATCGCGGAAACGGCGTTCGGCGGGTTCGGTTTCAAAACCGAGCGATTCGCGCAAATGTTCCGCGATGCCCGCCAGCTGCGCCGCGCGCTCGAAATCCCTGCGCTGGACGGCGAGCGCCGCGTGACCGTCCAGCGCGTATGATAAAGAGATTTTTTCGCCGAACTCCAGCACCGCCTTCATCGCTTCGGCGTAATATGAGTGCGCCGCCGCGTAATCGCCTTCGCCGAAAGTAATCGCTCCGAGATTATTTAAACTGCCGACCACGCCTTGTTTATTGCCGGTCTGTTTGCAAATCTCCAGAGATTCCTCGAAGAGCGGACGCGCCGCCGCGTAATCGTCCGCCATTCGCGCCAGATCGCCCAGAGCCGTGAGCGAGACGGCGATACCGTTCTGGTCTTCCAGTCGGCGGCTGATTGCCAAGCCTTCTTCATAAAATTTTCTCGCCGTCGCGAGGTCGTCTTTCCATTTCGCGACAAATCCCAAGCCTCTGACCGAGAGCGCGATTTGCCGCAAATCGTTTGCCGCTTTGCCCTCCGCCAAGCCTTTTTCGTGCGCCTTTCGCGCCGTCTCCAAATCGCCCTGATAGCCCGCCGTGTGTCCGAGCCCGTTGATTAATTTCAAGCGCACGGCGCGCGGCGCTTCGGCGCTCTGCTCCAATATCGCTTCAAGCCATTTGCGTCCTTCGGTTATGTGATTGTGCAGAATCCAGAAATTCCGCAGAGCGCCCGCCAGATTAGCCGCCGTTTCCGCGTCGCCGGCAGTCGAGCGCGAAAGCGCGGCGCGCAGATTTTCGTGTTCTTCTTCGAGCCGGTCGAGCCATTTTCCGCCCTGCTCGCCGAAAATTTCGGGCTCGGCTTTTTGCGCCAGCGCGAGAAAAAACGCGGCGTGATTTTTTTTCACCGCGAGGCTTTCGCCGCTCGCTTCCAGTTTTTCGAGCGCGAATTCGCGCACGACTTCCAGCATTCGCAAACGTGATTCATCGTCTGCCGTTTCCTTTTGCACGAGCAGACTGTTTTCGATTAACGATGTAATAAGGTCGAGAATCTCGGTCGTCGATAGACGATTATCCGGCGGCGATATTCGGTCGCCGCTGCCGGCGGATAAAGAATGCTCTTTGCCGTCTTCGGCGTTTTGCCCGCCGCAAACCGCTTCCGCCGCATCGATTGTGAAACCGCCCGCAAAGACCGCCAATCGCCTGAACAAAATCTTTTCCCGCTCATCGAGCAAATCGTAACTCCACTCGATGGCGCGCCGCATCGTCTGCTGATGTTCGAGCAAATCCTGCGCGCCGCCGGTCAGAAGGCTCAGACTGTTTTCCAGCCGGGTCAAAATCGCCTGTGGCGAAAGAAGTTTGACGCGCGCGGCGGCGAGCTCGATTGCCAGCGGCAAGCCGTCGAGCCGCGCGCAGATTTCGGCGATGATTTTCGAATTTTCTTCGGTCAGCGCCAGATTCGGTTTCGCCGCCTGCGCGCGCTTCGTAAAAAGCCTGACCGATTCGTATTGCAGTAAATCAGCCGCCGCGGTGCGCTCGATGTCCGAAGGCACGTCGAGCGGCGGAACGCCGAACTCGCGCTCGGCGCGCAGGCGCAGCAGCGCGCGGCTGGTGACCAGCATTTTCGAGCGCGGCGCGGCGGCAAGCAATTCGTTTAAGAGAGGCGCGGCGGGCAGAACCTGCTCGAAATTATCGACGACGAGCAGAATTTGTCTGGCTCTTAAAAAATCTTTCAGCGTATCGAGCAGAGCCTTGCCGCCCGCATCCCTGACGCCGAGCGGCTGGGCGATTTCCGAGATGACGAATTCGGGATTTCTGACGGCGGTCAGGGCGATAAAAAACACGCCGTCCGCAAATTCCGCGAGCAGCGCGGCGGCGATTTCCTGCGCCAGCCGGGTTTTGCCGGTTCCGCCGGCGCCGGTCAAAGTTAAAAGCCGGACGTCCTGGCGCCCGAGCAGATTTATTATTTCGGAGAGTTCCTTTTCGCGCCCGACGAGCGGCAGAAGCTGACCGGACAAATTATTCGGAGCGACCACCGGGACGCCAATTTCCGGCGCGGAATTTTTTTCGGAAAGCTTTTGCCGCTTCGAGCCGGCGGCAGAATGCCGATTTTCGGTTCCGGTTTTATCCGTCGCCGATTCGGTCAGTTTCCGCAGCTCGCGCAAATCCGCCAGCAGTTCATTTGCCGCAGCGTAGCGTTTGTGCGGCTCTTTCGACAAAAGCGCGGCGACGATTTGTTCGAGCTCGTCCGGTATTTCGAGATTACTCTGCGAGCGCAGCGACGGATTGCTTTCCATAATCGCCACTAATGTGTGATTGACGGTTTTACCGCGAAACGGCAAATCGCCGGAAAGCATCTCGTAAAGCACGACGCCCAGACTCCAAAGGTCGCTGCGATGATCGACGGGCGCGCCGCGCGCCTGTTCGGGCGACATATAATTGACCGTTCCCAAAATCATTCCGGGATTGGTCAGAAAATTTTCGGCGTTTGTTTGCGCGCGCTCTTCGGTCAGTTTCGCCAGCCCGAAATCGAGTAATTTTACGATGCCGTCCGGGCGAATCATTATATTTTCCGGCTTGATGTCGCGATGCACGATGCCCGTCGAGTGTGCGACCGCTAAAGCCGAAGCCGTCTGCGCGGCAATGTCCAGCGCGTCGGCGATATTTAAATCGTTTTTCGCCATTTTCTGGCGCAGCGTTTCGCCTTCGACGTATTCGGTGGCGATAAAATGAACGCCGCCCGCCTCGCCGATTTCGTGAATCGTGATGATGTTCGGATGATTGAGCGCCGAAGCCGTCTGCGCTTCCTGCTTAAATCGCTGAAGGCGCGAGCGGTCGGCGGTCAGATCGGCGGGCAAAGTCTTGAGGGCGATTCGGCGATTCAGCCGCGTGTCGCGCGCCAGATAAACCTCGCCCATTCCGCCTTCGCCGATTTGCCGCAATATTTCGTAATGCGCCAGGCGCTCGCCGTTTTTGAGTTTTGTAACCGGTTCGATAATCAAACTGGCGACTTCGCCGACCGCCGGTTTTTCCATAAATTCACCGGCATCGTCAAACGAAGCCAGCAGTTTTTCTATCTCCAGGCGCAGCTGCGCGTCGCCGCCGCAGACGTTTTTAAGAAAACCCGCACGCCTTTCCGGCTCGATTTCGAGCGCGACATCGAACAAGTCTTTGATTTTTTGCCAACGCTCCGCGGTCATTATTTTGAAATTTGCTGATGGAGCCAGGCTTTTGCCATATTCCAGTCGCGCCTGACCGTGACGTTTGAAACGCCTAAAATGTCGGCGGTTTCGTCGATGCTCAAGCCGCTGAAATAGCGCAGTTCGACGACGCGCGCCTGTCGTTCGTCAAATTCGGCGAGCCGGTTCAAGGCTTCGTCCAGCGCGACCAAATCCACATTTTTTTCCTCGGAGACGACAAATGCGGCTTCTTCAATCGGCAGATTTTCCGCCGCGCCGCCGCGTTTTTCCCGGTTTCTTTCGCGCGCGTAATCGACCAGAATCCGGCGCATCGCCTGCGCCGCGATTGCGAAAAAATGCGTCCGGTTTTGCCATTCGACCTGATTCTGGTCGATTAATTTCAGATAAGCTTCGTGAATCAGAGCGGTCGTCTGCAAAGTGTGATTCGAGCGCTCGCGGCGCAGGTAGCGCGAAGCCTGGCGGCGCAGTTCTTCGTAGACGAGCGGCATCAGTTTATCTAAAACCTCCTGATTGCCTTCGCTCCATTTCTTTAGCAACTGCGTGATTTGCAGGGAATTTCTGATGGGTTCTTCCATAAATTTTCGTTACCAGAATATTCCCGCCCGCCGCCGCTGTCAATAATTCCGCCGATGAAAAAACAAAAATGAGCGTTTCCCGGAAAAACTGTCGCGTTAATTATTGAAGCCAAAAATCAGACAGGAGAAAAGCCATGAAAACAATCAAATTTTTAGCCGTTTTTATCACGATTTACTTAGTTTTTGCCGGCGCGTCAAACGCTTTCGGGCAAGCGACAAGCGTTTTTACGAGCGGATTGACCGCGCCGACCAAGATTATCACCGCCGGACAATCCAGCCTGCTCGTCGCCGAAGCGGGAACGATGACGCCGAATCAGGGACGAATCTCGCTGGTCAATCGCGCCAGCGGCGCGCGCCAGATGCTTATCGGCGGCTTGCCTTCGGGCATCAATCGCGCGGAAGGACAGCCCGCGCCGAGCGGACCGTCAGGCTTAAAGCTAAACGGATTAAAGCTTTACGTGACCATCGCGCAAGGCGACGCGGTTGTGCCGGGCGGGCGCGGCGGCTTGCAGGCGAATCCGAATCCGGCGACGCCGCTTAACGATTCGATTCTGGAATTAACTCTGCCGGCGGATTACGAAGCTCTGGCGAGCGGCTTTACGCTTTCTTTCAGCGACCAGATTTCAATGGTCGGCGGCGGCACGGTCACGCTTTTAAATGCGGAAGGCAAAACGCTTTCGGTGCGAATGGTGGCGAATCTGCCGGACTGGAAGCGCGAGCTGACGCCGAATCTGCCGCAGTACAACGTGCGCGCCTCGAACCTTTTCGGCATCGAGCTGGCGAACGGCAATCTGTATGCGGTCGATGCCAGTTTTAATCAGCTTTACAAGGTCAATCCGGTAACGGGCGTCTATGAAACGTTCGTCGTTTTTCCGCCGAAGCCGAATCCTTTGCCGTTCGGTCCGCCCGTTTCCGAAGCCGTGCCGAATAACGTCCGCCTTTACGGCAACCGCCTGCTCGTCTCGCATCTGGTCGGATTTCCGTTTGCGGCGGGCGTTTCGGAAGTTCGCGAAGTTAATTTACAGGACGGCTCGCACCAGAGTTTTGTCGGCGGTCTGACCTCGGCGATGGACATTCTGCCGGTGGCGATTCCGGGCGATTACGACCTTTTCTTTGTGCTGGAATTCAGCGCCAATATGCTCGGCAATCCGACGCCGCCGGGACGCCTGAAGCTTTACAGATTTCTGAAAAGCGACGACGCCAACCCGGAAGGCGCTGACCCGATTGTCTTGGTCAGCAATCTGATTTCGCCGACCAGTATGGCGCGCGACGGCGAAACCGGCGATTTATTCGTGACCGAGATTTTTACGGGCAGAATCATCCGCGTTTCGGCAACCGTCAATCCGATTGCGCAGATTACAAATAACGGGCAGGACGTTTGCAATCCGTGCAGCTTTCCGCTCATAAAACAAAATTAATTACAGAAACCGAAATTAATCGAAGGAGAAAAAAATTATGTATTCAAAAATTACGAAGGTCATTTTAATTCTGATGTTTACGGCTCTCAATTTCTACGCGCAGGAAAAAGCGAAAACTTCCGAGGCGAGCCGGGACGACGCGGCGATTCGCGCCAACGTCGAGCAGATGGCGAAAGGCTGGAATGCGAAAAGCGGCGCCGGATTTGCCAAGCCTTTCGCCGAAGATGCCGACTACGTCATCGTTAACGGAATCCAAATCAAAGGTCGCGCGGCGATTGATAAAGGACATCAAGACATCTTTGACACGATTTACAAAAATTCGACTTTAACAGTGAGCGTCGAGCAGATTCGGTTTCTGCGTCCGGATGTCGCCCTCGTTCACGTCGGCTCCGCGCTGAGCGTCACGCGGGAAAATTCGACGCGCTCGTACAACGGGAAAGTCACGCTGGTGATGACGAAAAATAAAGACAAATGGGAAATCGCCGCCTTTCAAAACACGCAGGTTCAAGCGCCGGGAAACTAGCCGAAAAAAATTACCGACACACACAACAATCGCTGAATTTATAAGCCGTCTCAAGAAGGGTTTGAGCAGGGGCAGCGACGGCTCAAACCGTAATTTTACCGGCTTATCTGTTCCACACAAAACGGGCTTCTTCTAAAAAGAAACCGAAATAAATTAAAAGGAGACAAAAATGAGTATCAATCTAACCCGAGATTCCTTAGATGGAAGAATTAAGAGCAACAACGCTTCGATTATCCTCAGAGGCGGTCATTACTGGATTTTCAAGGACGGCGACAATCCCGCCCGCTGTCTGGTCAAGCCGGGCGAGACGCTTCCCTTCAAGATGCAGTATAACGCCGCTGCGGCGTGTCAGACCACCCGATTTCCGGTGCAGGAATTGATGTGGGCGCCCGAGCCGTGGACGATGTTGTTTGAGCATATGAAGGTGATGAACTGCAATTTTCTGCGCCTCTGGCTGACGGGCGGAACCCTGGTCAGCGGCACGGGCGTCGAGCCGAAACCGCTCGATTTGACGCCGTTTGTACGCGTGAAAGTCGGCACGAAATGGAAATGGCAGGTTTATAACGCGGTAATTAATAACGTCTGGAACGAAGAGTACTTTCGCCGTCTGAACGCTTTTGCGGCGGCGGCTGAAGCTGCCGGAGTCGTCGTTCAAATCTCGCTGTTTAATTATGTCGATTTATCGAGACGCCTGGACGGCGGCGACTTTCGCGGGTGGTGCCGAAGCCCCTGGAATCCGGAATTGAGCGACCATCCGGCAACGCTGCCGAATTGGGGCAAAAATCATCTGGTCAACACGGGCGGAACCTTTTCCTGCTCCGACCCGGTAAACAATCAGGCGGAAAATGAGCGGCAGGCATTTTTTCTCGCTCCGACCAATCAGCTGAGAGCCGTCCAGCAGGCGCTCGTCAGAAAGACGGTGCAGACGCTCGCCGCGCGAACCAACATTATCTACGAGATTATGAACGAGCCGCGCGCGGCGCACCAGCAAGCCGCCGCGTTCAGCTCCGTCGTCACCGGCTGGATATTGAGCGCCGCGGGCGCCGGACGCCGACCGCTCGTCAGCGTCAACGCTTCAAATCTTTCGGGCGGCGTTTTCGACGTCGATTACTGGCGCGATAATCAGGCGACCATTCCCAACTACGATAAACTGGACGCGATAAGCTATCACGGTCTGACCGGCTATAGAGCGGAGCTACAGCAAAACGTCTGCGGCGGTCAGGCTTCGGTTCCGCCGGTTGACCCGGGCAGCATAAAGGCGCGCTTTAATAAACACCGCCAGGGACACAAAACCAAATCGCTTATCTACTGCACGGACGCGGCGCGGACGGGTCTGCACACTTTTCCCGGCACGAACGGCGGAGAGTATGAATTGCAGACGCGCGACGGTCAGATTTGGACGAATTATCCGAACGTCAACTCCGACCCGCCCGAGCAGCAACGGATAAAATCCGATTTGCAAAACTGGGCTTACTGGTGCTTTAGCGTCGCCGTCCCGAATATGGGCATGGCGCATTTCCAGAATCACAGCCTGAATCAGGTCGGCTACCGCCGAATCGGCAATGCGCTGAATGAAGCGACGACCACGCCGATAACCTTCGAAGCCGTCGAGCCTGCCGAGAAAGCGGCGGCGGCGGTTGATGAAACCGCGGAATTTGCACCGGTTGCCTGAAAACAGCGCGGTGATTGAGCAGTGTCCTGATTGCGAGCGAGCGATGTCGACAAAGGCGAAAGAGCGCGAGCGCATACGCTTTCGACGGCAAAACATCGCCGGTTCGGAATCAGGACATTGCCGATTGACGAAAAAACTTACAAAAAAATGAAAAAAGTATTATTATTACTGACAATTTTCCGTTCCGGAGTTTTTTCTGATAAACAAGTGTCCGCAATGCTCAAACGTTTTGTCGAAAGCCGCTCGCGAATGCCGCGCGGCGATTCGGTCGGAATTGGCTGCGAAATTTTAACCAACAATCAATGAACACCGAACGCTGGCAAAAAATCAAAAACCTGTTTGAAGCCGCGCAGGAAATCGAGCCGGAAAGGCGCGGGAAATTTCTCGCCGAAGCCTGCGCCGGCGACGCGGAACTGCGCCGCGAAGTCGAAAGGTTGATTGATTCGCTGAATAACGCCGAAAGTTTTATGGAGCAGCCCGCCGCCGCCGAAGTGGCGAGTATGTTTGAAGATAAGAAAACGTTGGTCGCGCATCATACGACCGGCAGCCAGCCAAACGAAAAATTCGTTGCCGGCACGGTGCTGGCAAATCGTTACCGGATTATCGGCTTGCTGGGCAAAGGCGGCATGGGCGAAGTTTTCAAAGCCGAAGATATTAAATTAAATCAAACGGTCGCGCTCAAATTTCTGCCCGATAAATTAGAGAAAGATAAAGCGGCGCTGGAGCGATTTCACGCCGAAGTGCGTCATGCGCGACAGGTTTCGCACGTTAATGTCTGCCGCGTGTTCGACATCGGCGAGACGGCGGACGGACGCCATTTTCTCTCGATGGAGTTTATTGACGGCGACGATTTGTCTTCGCTTTTAAGAAGAATCGGACGTCTGCCTTCGGATAAAGCGATTGAGATTGCGCGCCAATTGTGTTTCGGTCTGGCGGCGATTCACGAAGCCGGAATTCTGCACCGTGATTTGAAACCCGCCAATGTTATCATCGACAGCAAAGGCAAAGCGCGGATTACCGATTTCGGCATCGCCGGTCTGGAAGCCGAGCTGAAAGGCGGCGAGATTCGCATCGGCACGCCCGCCTATATGTCGCCCGAGCAGATTACGGGCAGGGAAGTCTCACCGAAAAGCGATATTTATTCGCTGGGGCTTTTGTTGTATGAAATCTTCACCGGAAAACAAACTTTTCAAGCCGATTCGATTCCGGACCTTCTGCAGAAACAACAGACGACCGCGCCGACCAACCCGTCGGAAGTTTTGAAGGAAATCAATCCGCTGGTCGAACGGGCGATTCTGCAATGTCTGGAAAAAGCGCCGGAAGAGCGCCCGAAAAACGCTTTGCAGGTGGCGCTGATGCTGCCGGGCGGAAACCCTCTGGAAGCGGCAATCGCGGCGGGCGAAACTCCAAGCCCGGAAATGGTCGCCGCCGCGCCGAAAAAAGGCGCCCTCCAGCCTGCCGTCGCCGTTTCTCTGTTAGCCTGCGTGTTTGTTTTCATCGGTCTTTTGATGCTGATGTCGAAACAAACTTCGCTGCATCGCTTCGTGCCGCTCGAAAAATCGCCCGAAGTTCTGCGCGAGCGCAGCCGCGAGCTGGCGGAAAAATTCGGCTATCCGGCGTTTGATTCGTATCACGGCTTTATCAGCGAACCGGCTTATCTCGATTATCTCAGAGAAAACGACGACTCTCCGGCGCGCTGGCGCAAGCTGGCGAGCGGTCAGCCGGCGGTGGTTAAATTCTGGTACAGTCAAAGCCCCGAACCGCTCGTGCCTTTGGGCTACGGCGCGGTCGTCGTTAAAGACCCGCCGAAAAACATTTCCGGGATGGCGCAGATATATCTCGACACCCGTGGGCGTCTGATTTTTTTCGAAGCAGTTCCGCTGCGCACAGGCGAGGCGAGCGGCGGCGGCGGCGCGACAAAAAATGTCGATTGGGCGGACGTTTTCAAGGAAGCCGGTTTTAATCTCGCCGATTTCAAGGAAGCCGAATCCGAATGGACGCCGCTACACGCCTTTGACGAGCGTCGCGCCTGGACGGGCAAATACCCGGAACAACCGGACGTAGCGATTCGTGTCGAAGCCGCCGCCTATCGAGGACGACTGGTGCAGTTTGAAATCGTCGAGCCGTGGAGCACACCCGCCGGGCAAACTCCGTATCAGGGCGGCATCGGCACGAGTATTTCCGCCGGGATTCTGCTGGCGATTTTTTTTACGGTTTTATTTGTCAGCGCGTGGCTGGCGATTAAAAACGTGCGCCGCGGGCGCAGCGACGTGCGCGGCGCGTTTCGGCTCGCGGTTTTTTTCTTTGTCCTGCGAATGCTCGGCTGGGCGTTTCAGACGCATCACGTCGCTTCGCCCGACGAAGTGGGGCTTTTTCTGACAGGCTTGCAGACCGGGCTTTTCTGGTCGTGCTTTGTCGGGCTGATGTATTTATCGTTCGAGCCTTATCTGAGAAAATACGCGCCCGAACGCGTTATCTCCTGGAATCGGCTGCTGGCTGGCGACTGGCGCAATCCGCTGGTCGGGCGCGATATTTTAATCGGCGGAGCCGCCGGTTTAGCCGTGATAGTTTTGGGGAGTCTGCGCCATTTCGTTCCCGTCTGGTTTTTCGGCGAACCGCCGCTCATTCCGCACGGCATCTCAAATCCCGGCGGCGCCGCTCTGCTCGGCATTCGCGGTTTTCCGGTTTTGTTTTTGAATCAAATCACGGCGTCGCTCGTTCTAGCCTTTATGGTTTCGTTTTTGATTTTGTTTTTTACGCTGCTTTTGCGGCGCAAATCGTTCGGCTACGCGGCGTTCTGGCTGTTGCTTTCCGCCTTTGCCGTAACCAACGACATCGGTGCCGGCAGACCTCTGAGCGGAGTGCTCTGGTCGGTGCTGTTCCCGACATTTCTGGTTTTAACGGCGTCGCGTTTCGGCGTTCTGGCAATGGCTTCCGGTTTCGTTTTTTATCACCTGATGGTTTTTTATCCGATCACGATGGAGATTTCGGCTTGGTATGCGGGCGATTTCGTTTTGTGCGTCATCGCTTTGGCGGCATTGGCGATTTACGGGTTTTACACGTCGCTTGCCGGACAGCCGATTTTTCAAGGAAATCTGCTGGCGGATAATGAATTTAGGTGAGAACCCGGAATTGAGAACGATTCTTAGCTTTAACTTCCCGGCTAAAAACTTTTGTTTGTTGATTCGGCATTCGCTTGTTATGCTTAAAATAAGCAATGCCAAATCTTTTGATGCCGGACAGTCGGATTCGCCTGCGCGCCGTTTTATTAATCGGCGTGCTGGCGGGGCTTTTGTTTTCGTGCGGCGAAGGCGTCCGGCTTTTCCCGTTTCCGCCTGAAACGACGCAGCAGGATAAACATTCCGGCTGGAAAAGCGGCGAGAAGGTCGGCTATCAGAAAACCGCCCATCGCTTCGAGCACAGACAGGGAAGCTATCCGTCGAAAATTCAGCGCGACAACCAGCCGCATTATTGGACGAATGTTTATAATACGCTGAACAGCGCGCCGCCGCCCGTCGGTTCGAATGCTTGCGAAATTAGTGTTTTATTCGATTCGAGAGTTTTCAAATCACGTCTTTTTTCGGTCTCCGGCGCAAGCCGCGCTCCTCCTTCGAGCCTTTCTTAAATTTTTATAAATCATCGACAGTTTTTTGAAAAGCGGAGCCTTCTTTCTTAATCGAAGGCTTGAATCGCTCGATTTGTATTCGTTTAGAAACACGCGAAGCGCGTGAAGGAGGAACATCTGATGCACACGCCGCCTTTATTTGCCGATTTACAGATTATTCTACTGGTTTCCACACCGCCTTTATTTGCCGATTTATTGATTATTCTGCTGGTTTCCGTGCCGGTCGCCTTTCTCTGCCTGCGGTTGAAGCTGCCGCTGCTGGTCGGTTTGATGCTGACCGGAATCGTCATCGGACCTTACGGTTTAGGACTTATCAAAGAGCTGGAAGCCATCGAAATCCTCGCCGAAATCGGCGTGATGCTTCTTCTTTTCACCATCGGTTTGGAATTTTCGGTGCGTCGCCTGCGCGAGATGCAGCGGCTGGTTTTAATCGGCGGCGGTTTGCAGGTCGGCTTGACGGTGGCGGCGACCGCCGGCGTCGCCTTGCTTTTCGGACGCGAGATGAACCAGGCGGTTTTTTTCGGCTTTCTGGTCGCGCTCTCCAGCACGGCGATCGTGCTGAAAAGCTACGCCGAGCGCAACGAAATCGACTCGCCGCACGGTCGAGCGGGCGTCGGGATTTTGCTTTTTCAGGACATCAGCATCGTTTTGATGATGCTTTTGGTTCCAATCTTGGGCGGAAAAGATGCCGCCTCATTCGGCGCGATTGCCCAGACGCTCGGCACATCCTTGCTGGCTTTGATTCTGATTGTGCTCGGCGCGTGGTTTCTGGCTCCGAAGCTGATTCGGCAGGTCGTCAGGCTGCGCAGCCCGGAAGTTTTAATTTTGACGGTCGTTTTGCTGGCTCTGGGAATGTCTTGGGTGACTTCGCATTTCGGGCTTTCGCTGGCGCTCGGCGCCTTTATCGCCGGAATGGTTATCGCCGATTCGGATTACAGCCACCAGGTGACGGCTGACATTCTGCCTTTCCGCGACGTTTTCAACAGCTTGTTTTTCGTTTCCATCGGATTGCTGCTCTCGGTCGGCGCGCTGGTCGAAAATTTTACGACCGTTTTGCTCTGGATAATCCTGTTGATCGCCGGCAAAGGCTTAATCGTCTGGTCGGTCGTCCAGCTTCTCGGATTTCCGCAGAGAGTCGCGGCGATGACGGCGCTCGGTTTGGCGCAAATCGGCGAATTTTCGTTCGTGCTGGCGAAATCCGGGCGCAACGTGGATTTACTGCCCGACGTCGATTACCAGAGCTTTCTGGCGGCTTCGATAATCTCGATGATTGCGACGCCGTTTATGATTTCCGCCGCGCCGCGTTTCGGCTATTTCGTCCAGTCGATTTTCAAAGACCAGAAAGCGGACGCCGCGCCCGACGACGCCGAAGAAGACATTC
This sequence comes from Pyrinomonadaceae bacterium, assembly GCA_036388635.1. Classification (GTDB taxonomy): domain Bacteria; phylum Acidobacteriota; class Blastocatellia; order Pyrinomonadales; family Pyrinomonadaceae; genus JALZHR01. The sequence continues at coordinate 20,371 of DASVRL010000302.1, read as the reverse complement.
ATCTGACTTCGAGCGGCGGTTTAAATAATCACGTCATCATCGTCGGCTACGGCTTAAACGGGCGCAATCTGGCGCGAGTTCTGCGCGCCGTTCTCGTGCCTTACACGATTCTCGAACTCAACGCCGACGTCGTGCGCGACGCCAAGGAAAAAGGCGAGAAAATCAATTTCGGCGACGCCACGCGCCGCGAGGTTCTGCACCACGCGCATATCGAAAACGCCAACGCGCTCGTTCTGGCGATGTCAGATCCGCACGCCGCGCGCCGCACCGTCAAACAGGCGCGCGAGCTGAACGGAAACATTTACATCGTCGTCCGCACGCGCTACACGTCGGAGATTACCGAGCTGCTCGAACTCGGCGCGGACGAAGTCATCCCCGAAGAATTCGAAACCAGCATCGAGATATTTTCGCGCGTCCTTTTGCGCTACGGCGTCGACCGCCACACCATCGAAAGCCAGATTGAAAGAATCCGCCGCCAGGGCTACGAAATGCTCCGCTCGCCCTCGCTCCAGCGCGTCCAGATGTCAAACCTCAACGCCGCTCTCCAATCGGCGACCACGGAAAACATCAAACTAAACGAAAATTCCCCGGTCGTCGGAAAAACTCTGGGCGAGCTAAACCTCCGCAATCAAACCAGCGCCACGCTCATCGCCGTCGTGCGCGGCGAAGAAACAAAAATCGGTCCCGGCGCAAACTATAAACTCGAAACCGGCGACATCCTGATTCTATTCGGCAAAGCCGAAAGCATCGAACGCGCGATAAAGATTCTCCAACCGGACGAAATGACGGGCGGCTTTAATCCATAAAGAAAAGCGGTCTTTGGTCTCCGGTCTTCGGGCTTCGCTTTTCCTTTGTTCAATCTTGAGACAATTTTTTTACGAAGTCCGAAGACCGTTTATTTATTATTGATATTTTGAAAAATTTCACGTATAACATTTTCCGTGCGAGGTGTGAAAATATGAAGATTCTCTTAATCATCAGCCTGCTTTTGTGTAATGCGCTTGCCGTCTCCGCGCAGACGAAAAAATATCGATGGTTTACCGAGCTGTGCGAGTATGAAGGAACTTACGACGCGTCGCGCTACACCGAAAAACAGATTGAAGCGACTTATCAATTATACTTCGCCGGAGATTTCAACCTGCAAACCGACGCGACCGCCCAAAGACACGAAGACGTCGGCAGCCTGAGCCTCGACGCGCTCAGCGAGGAATACACTACAAAATCGAACGTCCTACGCGGTCTCGACATCGTCAAACTGCCGTATTGGATAAAACTAAAAGAAAGGAAATTAAAGGAACTGGAGCAGGTCTACAATCTCTCGCGCGTCACGATTGAGGCTTACGAAAATCCCGCCCGCCTGAAAGCCTACACGCCCGCCGCATCCTGCGTAAAAACCTACGTCGACCCGCTGATAGAAGGCGGCAACGCCCTGCTCATCACCTGGCGCAAGCTTGACGAAGAGTCGCGCCAAAGAAACGCCAACCCCGAACGCCTGCGCCGCATCTTCGAAGACCGGTACAATTCGCCCGAAAAACTCCGGCACGCCCAAATCCAAGTCATGCGATTCGGCTGGTGGAACTGCGCCAACGCCTTCGTCCAACGCGTCGAACAAAACGACACACCGGAAAAAAACTTCAAAAAACTATTCAAACGCGTCCGCACCATCAGCTGCGACGAACCTTAATATTATCTATAGATTTTTGCTGGTGTTGCTCAAACCTAACATTAAGCCTTCTGCGTCAGCGGTCAAAGGATAACTGTTTTTCCTCTGATTAAGTTTTTCTTCGTAGTTCAATTTGATTTCAAAATTTAGATTAACTTATATCCATTTTTAACTCGTAAGTTGAAAAGTTAATTGTTCCGGTTTATTTCTTCTAATCAGGTTGTGATTATGTTGTTCGATATGTTGAAGATTAAAATTACATACTAGAGCTTCAACAATTGTCCTGCGATTTTCGATGTTCCCGCCCGAATGATAAAAATGGTCTTTGGTAACAATATTAAATTTATTCCAAAACCTTTCAATCATTTCATTTTCCCTCCAATCATTGTGATGCCAAGTTGAAAGAATAAACTTTGCCTTTGTTTCGGACAGTAAGTTAAATAAAAGTTCTTCGTCCTGTTCCGTCCAACCGTTGTAATAATCGACATATCTGCCGTAATAAGGCGGGTCGCAATAAATGATGTCGCTTTCCGAAGCTAGAGGAATTATTTCTGCAAAGTTTTTATTGCTGAAAATCCATTTACTGCCGATAATCGCTTTTACATTTGCAACCTGATTTACAATTTTAGTGATATAAGATTGAGCAAAACGATTTGGTTTTTTGCAAAACGGTATATTCCAGTTTCCTTTTCCACTAAACCGCATCATTCCGTTAAAGCCGCTTCGGGAAAGAAAAAGTAAATCGAGCGGAGCAAAATCTTTGTTGAATCTGTCACGCACGGTTCTAAAATATGCATAACCGTTTTCATCTGCGGCAAGAAGTTTTTGTCCTTCCCGTTCAAGAAAGCATTTTACTGCTGATGGTGTGATTATCCCGTCCTGAATACCTTTGTAAAAATTTATTATATGCGGATTGATATCATTGAGAATTGCTTCATTGAAACCGGAGTTGAAAGCTACCACTCCGGTTCCCAAAAACGGCTCAATCCATCTACCCGAAGCCTGAGCGATTTTTGCAACTTCCATTATCCAGGGCACTAATTTAGTTTTTATGCCCTGGCTTTTAATAGGTGGAATAATTACTTTGTTATTCATCAGTGTCTGATTCACTTTCAGTTTCCGTATCTTCTTCGTTGAGTTTCTCGATTTCCTCTTTATGTTCTACGAGTATACTAATTCCTCTCTCTTTATATTCCAGATAAGATTTTAAGTTGGTATAAGGTCTTGGAATCTCTAACGCTTTAGCCATATCCTTTGTAAGAAAATACATCCAATAATCATCATAAACTTCTTCGCCTAAAGTTGAGAATACTCCTTCACCGTTGATTAACTTATCTATATTGTTTATTGAGCCGATGTTTTTAGTATTACCGCTTCCTGGACTCGCCGACGCTATTTTATATTTGGGTTGAACAAAAAATTTAAAATCCTTAATTACTGATTCGATTTTTTCCAATTCATCCAAACCGTAAATCACTTTCTCATTTTGAATCACTTCATTTTGAGAATAAATTACACCTAAAACTAAATGTCCCGAGTATGAACCGTAAGGATAAAGCGTATTTTTCGTGCTCTCTCTATTTCGGAAGTAACCTGTAAAAGCGCCTAGCGTCATACTTTTAATTTTATTGCCCGCGTCTTTGAAAGTGCTTTTAATATCAACCGCAAATCTTTCTCCTGTTTCCTTTGAAGTAAAACTCAAGTCGGGATAGAAATTTTGTTGAGGCGGCAATTCAAGTACTAAATCATTCTTCTTTGCAAATGCTTCAAATGCCGGAATCAAAAGCAGTTCAATGACTTTTGAAACTACTTTTGTGTCGATGGAAATTGTATAAATATTCTTGTAGATGTCAATAAAACCTTTAACAATCCAATCTCCTTTGTCAGTTGCGATGATTTTATTAAATCCTTCGACTTCTGTTTGAAGTGTAGCTAATATTTCGTCTTTGTTCATCAGTTTATAAAAAATGCAGCTTTAAAGTTAATACAAATAATGAAAAGTTTAAATTGGGAATATACACATTATATATATTCCCAATCTCTTTTTTGGCTAAAGTGAATTTAATTACTTACCAACTCTACATTCAAGCTATTAACCTGCCCTAATTTAATTTCAACTCCTGTAATTTGGAAGTCGTTGAAGCCCGTTTTTGTTACCGTTACTGTGTAGGTGCCGATTTCCACGGGTTTTATGGTGTATTTGCCGGTCGAATCGGTTTGGGCGGTTTTAGCGGCTTCGACGATTGTTACTGTCGCATCAATGACGGGTGTGCCGTCGGCTTGGTTGGTGACTGTGCCTTTTAGTTGGGTGGCGGTGGTTGGGGCGTCGACGATGATGCGGGCGGATTGGTAGGTGGCGACGAAATCGGGGTTGGTGGCGGCGAAGAGTCCGATTAGCGGGTCCATGCGTTCGGTGAGAATGGCGTCGGCTTCGTCGAAAAGCTGGGTGAGGCTGGCGACTATTGTGGAGTGGGTGGTTTTGGCGGCGCGCGGTTTCGGGGCGGCGTCGGCGAAGTCGTTAATCGCGGTTTGCAGCTCGGTGAGTTTGGCGGCGTTGATGCCGTAATCGGCGAGCGCGGCGACGTTTGCCGCGCCTAAATCGTGTATGTTCTGGCAGCGCGGGGCGAGCAGTGCGTCTTTTGTCCGCAAAAGGTCGCTGTTCTTAAATTTTACTTCCTGTTTCAGAGTGTTATTGCCGGTCACGGCGGCGTATGCGTAAATTGCGCCCGCGACGGCGCTGGCGATACGGCTCAGATTCTGCTTCCGAACCTTTTTGTCAGCCGCGATGCCGGTCGTCGCCATATCTTTCTGCTGCGCGACTTCTTTAATGGTGCTGATTTTGTCTTTAAATTCGTCGAGCGCCGTTTTAAAGGCGTTGATTGTGGCGACGGTCGTCGCGTTATCCTGACACACGGTTTTAACGGCGTCATACATATTGAGTTTCGCTTGCAATTTAGAGTTCATATCGAAAATTCTCCTTTCATATTTATTTTTGTTATGTTTTTGCTGCCGGTCAGAGATGTGGAAGTAAAAAAGATTTTTGATTGATTGCGGAAAGAAAAGCCTGATTGTTTGAGAAATAAGGTCTTTTGAATGACTTTCGCGGCGCGTTGAACGAGTAACGATGCTCGCTGAACGCCCGACGATGTTGATTGAACGAGCGACGATGTTCGTTGAATGCTTTACTTTCGTCGTTGAAGACCCGACGATGCTCGTTGAACGAGTTGCTTTGGTCATTGAACGACCGACAATCGTCTTTGAACGACTTACTTTTGTCGTTGAAGACCCGACGATGTTCGTTGAACGATTGACGATTGTCTTTGAACGATTGACGTAGTGCTTTGAACGATAAGCGAAGTTCGTTGAATAGCGGAAAAAACGGTTTGTCGAGATGTCAAAGACCGTGGGCTGGACTTTGTCAGCAAGCGGCGAGCGCGCGTTTTTAGAAGCCTCTGGATGATTTGAAAATGCGCGCCGCCGTTTTCGTGATGCGAGAGTAGCACCGAAAAAAACAAATTTCAAGATTTTTTTTGAAGCGTTTCGAGCGGCGTCGCGGCGGAAGCGTTCGGAAATTACTTTTCCGCCAATCTTCTCTGCCGGTCGAAGTGTTCGAAGATTTCTTTGGCGGCTTTTGCGCCGACGAAGGGCGTTAATTGTTCGGCGGTTGCCTGCGCGACTTTTTCGAGCGAGCCGAAGTTTCTCAAAAGCTTCAGCTTTCTTTTATCGCCGATGCCGGGAATGGCGGTCAGCTCCGAGGTGAAATCGCGCATCTCGCGGCGTTTGCGGTGATACTGAATGGCAGTGCGGTGCGTTTCGTCGCGGATTTGCTGGACGAGGCGAAACGCCGGGATGCCCGCTTCGAAATAAATCGGCTGGTCTTCGCGCCCGAAAATCAAAAGATGCGAGATTTCGTTGTGACGCTTCGGCGGTTTGACCAAGCCGACGAGCGTTATCGCTTCCAGATCGAGGTCGCGCATCGCCGCCGCCGCCGCCGAAATCTGTCCTTTGCCGCCGTCGATGAAAACCAGCTGCGGCAATGGCTTGTCTTCGTTTAAAAGACGCTTGTAGCGGCGAAAGACGGCTTCGTTCATCGAGGCGAAATCGTTTGCGCCTTCGACCGATTTGATTATCAGGCGGCGAAACTCGGCGCGGCTGGGCTTGCCGTTTTCGTAGACGACGATGCCGGCGACGTTTTCCGAGCCGGAAATGTTGGAGATGTCGAAAGATTCGATGCGCTGCGGGAAATGCGGCAGTTCGAGCAATTCCATCAAATCTTCCAGAACTTTCTGCGCGGCTGGCTGGAGCACGCGGAAACGCTGCTCGAAAGCGATTTTCGCGTTGTTTTCGACCAGCGCAATCATCTCGCGTTTTTGCCCGCGTTTCGGGTCGAGGATGCGGACTCGGCGCCCGCGCCGCTCCGTCAGAGCCTTTTCTAAAATCTCGCGGTCTTCGAAATCGGCGGGCACGTTGATTTCGAGCGGCACGTAATCGGTCGAGTAATACTGCGACAAGACTTCGCTCAGAAAATCCGAAACGCTGAAATGCTCGGCGTCCAAATCTTCCCAGAAAAACTCGCGCCGCCCGACGATTTTGCCCTCGCGCATCGTGAAAAGCTGAAGCGCGAGCCGCGCGCCTTCGCGGTAAAAACCGAAAATATCGACGTCGCGCTCGGCGGTCGTCGCCATTTTCTGCTGCTCGCCGAGCGCGAGCACCGTTTTGTGCAAATCGCGGTATTTCGCCGCGAGTTCATAGTTTTCGGTTTCGGCGAAATGCCACATTCTCTGCTGGAGCGCGTCGGCGAGTTCCTTGTTTTTGCCTTCGAGCAATAATTTCACGTCGCTCGCCGCCTGCGCGTATTCATCGGGCTTGCAAAGCTCTTTGACGCACGGCGCGAGACAGCGTTTCAAGTGATATTCCAGACACGGGCGCGGCAGCTTACCGTCAATCTCAATCTCGCAGGTGCGCAATTGGAACGTGCGGTTAATCAAATCCAGCGTCTTGCGGGCGAGATTCGCGGGCAGAAAAGGTCCGTAATAACTGGCGCCGTCGCGCAGGATTTTGCGAGTGATGACGACTTTCGGAAACGGCTCGTTCGTCATCTTTAAATGCGGGTATTGCTTGTCGTCTTTTAATAAAACGTTAAAACGCGGCTTGTGTTTTTTGATGAGATTCGATTCCAGAACGAGCGCTTCGACCTCGTTATCGACGACGATAAACTCGAAATCCGTGATGCGTTTGACCAGTTCGCGCGTTTTGCGGTCTTGATTGCGCGAGGATTGAAAATATTGGCGGACGCGGTTGCGCAGGTTTTTCGCCTTGCCGACGTAGATGATTTTCCCGTCGGCGTTTTTGTGCAGGTAAACGCCCGCGGCGACGGGCAGATTTTTAAGTTTTTCTTCCAGCGACATTGATTAAATTCTAACGCGAAGCGCTCCCACGTGGAAAGCGAAAAATGTATTGACTTTTTCCGCCATTTTGAAAAAATAACTCAAACGCGCTTTGCATTTTAAATTAACCGGAGAAAATTATGGCAAAAGAAACTACTCGAATGATTTTGCAGTCGATGATCGCGCTTTCGTCAGCCGCGCTCGGACTGGTCGCGGCGCTGGCTTGGAACGACGCCATTAAGGAGACCATCAAACAAATTCTCGGCGAAGACGAAAGCCTCGCTTCAAAATACACTTACGCGATTCTGGCGACGGCGATTGCCGTGATTGTCGTGCTGGTGCTGGCAAAAATGGCGGCAAAAGTCGGCGGCGAAGCGGCGATTGCGCGCGAAGCAGAAGGCTAAAGCGATTTTAGATTTGCGATTTTAGATTTGCGATTTTAGATTATGTCTTTAATCTAAAATCGCAGGTATGCAAACAATTCTCACAAAATCGCCGGTTGAAGCCGCCCGGTTTATCAGGCGCGGCGGTCTGTCGGCGTTTCCGACCGAGACGGTTTACGGTCTCGGCGCAAACGTTTTTGACGAGCGCGCGGTCGAGAAAATTTTTATCGCCAAAGGTCGCCCGCCGGACAATCCTCTCATCGCGCACGTCGGGAATCTCGAACAAATCAAACTGCTTGCGCGAGAAATCACGCCCGCCGCGCAAAAATTTATCGAGGCGTTTTTCCCTTCGCCTTTGACGCTGGTTTTGCCGAAAGCGGAGAAAGTCCCGCTGCTAGCGACCGCAAATTTGCTGACCGTCGGCATTCGAATGCCGAACAGCAAGCTGGCTCTGGAATTTCTGAAAGCCTGCGCAACGCCGGTCGTCGCGCCGTCGGCGAATCTTTCCGGCAAGCCGAGCCCGACGACGTGGGCTGCGGTTTTCGAAGATTTGAACGGGCGCATAGACTGCATTCTGCAAGGCGAAATGACCGAAATCGGGCTTGAATCGACGGTTGTCGATTGCACTTCCGGCGTTCCGCTCGTCCTGCGCGCGGGCGCGGTGACGCTCGAAGATTTGCAAAAAATAGTTCCCGAAACCCGCGCTTATCAGGTGAAGGAAAACGAAGCGGCGAAAAGTCCGGGCTTGAAACACAGGCATTATTCGCCGCGCGCCAGAGTGATTTTGGTTTCAGATTCAGGATTTCATCGGATTCCGGATTTTAGATTTCAGAATTCAAATCCGCGCGCCTTTATCGGTTTGAATAAACCGGAACCGAAGTTCGATTTGATGAAAATCTGCCGCTCAATCGAAGAATACGCGCACGAGGTTTTTAATTTTTTTCGCGAGTGCGACCGGCGCGGCATCGAAACGATTTACTGCCAAGCGGTCGAGGAAAAAGGCTTCGGCGCGGCGCTGATGGACCGGCTCAAAAGAAGCAGTCAGTAATTGCGCCCTTTGTTTTCATTTGTCTCTATTTTGCTTTGCGGCTAAAATCAAATTCTTGTGACAAATTGTGGCGTTCATTCAGAGGTCCTCCACTGACCCTTGATGCGACGACCACTGACGACTGATTTATGCACATCACACGAGTCGAACTGGAAAACATCAAATCTCACGCGTATTTCGTCAAAGATTTTCAGCGCGGCACGACCGCGATTACCGGCGCAAACGGCGCGGGCAAAACGACGATTATCGAAGCCATCGCGTGGACGCTGTTCGACCTTCTCGACTACAAAAAAGACGATTTCGCGCGGCGCGGCGCAAAGACGAAAGGCATCGCGCGCGTCACTTTCGAAAGCTCGCTCGACGAGCGCGAATACGTCATCTATCGCGACACCGCCAACGGTTATTACGTTTTCGACCCGCAGTTAAAGACGCGCATCGCCGAGAAAAAAGAAGAAGTCTCGCGCTTTTTGTGGCAGCACTTGGGCGTCGAAGCCGGAACGGATTTGGAGACGCTTTTTCGCCGCGCCATCGGCGTGCCGCAGGGCACGTTTACGGCGATTTTTATGGAAACGGCGACCGAGCGAAAAAAGGCTTTCGACAAGCTTTTGAAGGTCGAAGAATATCGTCAGGGCGCGGAAAAGCTGCGCGAAACCGTTAATTTCGTGCGCGGCAAAATCTCGGACGCGCGCGAGAAAATCGCCCGCGCCGAAGGCGAGCTCGCGCGGCTCGAAACGGTCGAAACCGAGCACCGGACGGTCGCCGAACAAATCGAAAATCTTTCCGGCAGCGTAGAAAAATTTAACGCGGAAACCGAGCAAAGGCGCGCGGCGGTCAAAAGTCTCGACGAAATCGAAACAAAAGTCAATGAGCTGAAAACCCGCCGCGACCGTCTGCAATCGGAGCTGGCGACCGCCGAAGTCGTGCGCCGGCAAAAGGAAGCGGAAACGAATCAGGCGCGCGCGGCTTCGGAAAAGCTCAAGCTCGTCGAAGCCGATTACAAAACGCACGTTTCCGCTTTGAGCGAATTGAAAAATCTGGAAACCGAGCGCGTCGAGCGCGATAAAATTCGCAATCAGCTGGCGAAAATCGAAAACGAAATCGTCAAAGCCAGCGCCGAGCGGAAAAATTTAAATGACAATCTGGCAAAGATTGTCGAAGCGAAAGAAAAGATTGTTTCGCTCCAGCCGCAAACCGTTCGGCAAAATGAGCTTGAGGCGCGCCGCGAGCAGTTAATAAAAGAGAAAGCCGAAGCTGCCGCCTTTGAAAAAACGATTGCCAGCCTCGAAGAAAAAATCTCGCGCCTGCGCCAAAGCTTCAAGGAAAACAACGCGAAACTCAGAGAAGCCGAAACGAAAACCGACGATGCCGGGCAAATCGAAATTCTGCAAAAGCGCGACAGCGATTTGACGAACCGGCTTGCCGAATTTCGCGCCGATCTGGCTCGCGACGAAAAATTTCAGAGCGAAATCCGCAACGGCTTGTGTCCGATTCTTTCGGAAAAATGTCTGAACCTAAAGCCCGGCGAAACGCTCGAAGGTTTTATCAAAACCCAGTTTTCCGAGACGAGAAAACAAATCATCACTTTGGAAGTCGAGCAGAAAGAAATTTTTGAAGCCCTGCGAACGGCGCGCGAGGCGGAAAAATTTCTCGGCGGATTGGAAGCTTATCGCCAGCGCGAAAGGGAAATTAAAGAAGAAGGCATCCGCTTGAAAAACGAGCAGGACGCGCTGAAAGCGCACGTCGAAAATCTGCCGACGCTGGCAAAACAGATTGCCGAAACCGAAAGCCTGCTCGAATCTCTGGACAACCCGAAAGCGCGCGTTCTGGCGTTTGAGCGCGAGGCGCGCCGCGAAACGGAATTCACGGAAAATTTATCGAAAATCGAAAAAAACGTGGCGCGCCTGGAAACGGAAAAATCCGGTTTCGGAGAGCAATTATCGAAGTTTGAAGCGCTCGACGCCGAGTGGAAACGTTTCTCCGACGAACGCGACCGCACGGCGGCGGCGCATCGCGAATTTTTGACGAACGAAGCGCTGGCGAAAACGCTTGCCGCGCGAGAAACCGAATTTGCCGAAGCGACCGCCAAAGCCGCGCAATTGAAAACCGAGCTGGAAAACGCGGCGGGCGAATTTGAACAGGCTAGCCAAACTTATGACCGCGACCGGCATCTGAGCGAGAAAGCCGCGCTGCTCGAAGCGGAAAAACGGCTGGCGGAAACGCGGGCGACTTTTGAAGCGGCAAAGCGCCGCGAAAGCGAATTAAGCGCCGAGCTGCGGCGGCTGAAAGAAATCCGCGTGACGATGCAGGCTGAATTTCAGGAAAAAGAACGCCTTGAAAAAATCGGCGAAGCGACGGATTTTATCCGCGAAACTTTAAAAGAAGCCGCGCCGCGCGTCGCGCGAAACTACGTTTATCACGTGTCCCTGGAAGCCAATCAGATGTATCGCGAAGTGACGGGAAACGCCGAGCGGACGCTGAAATGGACGGAAGATTACGGCATCGTGCTGGAAGAAAACGGCTACGACCGACCGTTCGTAAACTTATCGGGCGGCGAACAGATGGCGGCGGCTTTAAGCGTCAGGCTCGCGCTTTTGAAACAGCTTTCCGACGTGCGTCTGGCATTTTTTGACGAGCCGACGACGAATATGGACGCGGCGCGTCGCGAAAACTTAGCGACGCAAATCGGCAACATTCGCCATTTCGACCAGCTTTTCGTGATTTCCCACGACGACACGTTCGAAGGTTACGTGGATAATGTTATTTCGGTCGGCGCCGAGACGAATGAGAGCGAGGAATAAAATATGCGAAATTTAGTATTCAATAAATCCTTTATAATTGGATTTCTGCTCGGAATATTAATATTCGCGTGTCTTAATCTGTTGGTTGAGACGAAAACTCCCGAATACGTTAGACAATATGGATTTCCTTTTACTTTTTATGAATGGCGATTCGGTTCTGCGGTTGATAAAGTCGGCAGCTTAACGTTTTACAGTACGGTGAAAAAAGACGGCTTTATCTGGTTTGGAGTGATTGGAAATATCGCGAGCGCAATTATATTTAGTTTTTCAAATGGCTTAATCGTTAAATTCTTTTGGGCAAAACGGGCGTCGCGGCGTTTAAATTTAAAATAGTTTTATGAAAGAAGTGACCATCGTCTGCGACGGCTCATCGCTTGGAAACGGCAAGGGAACGACGCGCGCGGCGGCGGTCGCGGTGCTCGGTTACCGCGGCTTCTGGCGGGCGTTTGGCGAATATCTGGGCAACGCGACGAACCAGCAGGCGGAAATCGCCGCGGCGTGGGTCGGCTTGAAAACGCTGCGCGAGCCCTGTAAGGTAAAAGTTTTGACCGATTCGCGCTACGTCGTCGAAACAATGACGGGAAATTTTCGTAAAAAAACGAATCTCGAGTGGTGGGCGAAACTGGACAAGGAAGCGAGCCGGCATCAAATCAAATGGGAATGGGTCAAAGGACACGCCGGGCACGAGATTCAGGAAGTCGCCGACGCGATGGCGCGGCGGATGGCGGAACTCGGTCGGGTTGACGAAACGATTTTAGATGAAGCCGCCGCGGAAATCGGGGTGAAAGAAATTTAGCCGCCGAGGGCGCAGAGAACAGTGAGAGAAGAATGAAACTGAAGAAGAACACAATTGGACGCGGATTTGCCGGATTTTTTAATCGGCGCTTTGCTGCGTCTTTCTTTGGTTTTTTTAAAGCTCTCTGCGTTTTCTGTCTTCTGTGCGGCTCGATTTCCGCGCAGAAGCAAAACGCGCTCGGCTGGGTCTGGCAGAACCCGCTGCCGCAGGGAAATCCGCTTTATTCCATCGGTTTTGCCAAAGACCGCGAAACCGGCTTTGCCGTCGGCGCGGACGGCACGATTCTTTCGACGCTGGATGGCGGCTTTAACTGGAAATCGCAGATTCCGCCCATCAATACGATTTTTTTCGGCGTCCACGTGAAAGACAAACTGCGTGCCGTCGCGGTCGGCGCGCGCGGCGTGATTTTGCTGACCGAGAACGGCGGAAAAGATTGGCGGGAAATTAAATCTTCGAGCAAAGACCATCTTTACAGCGTGACTTTCGCCGGCGACGCGCAGCAAAACGGCTGGGCGGTCGGAACTTACGGGCGAATTTTGCGTACCTCGAACGGCGGTCTGACGTGGCAGGAACAGATTTCCAACACGAGCGAGCATCTGGTCAAAGTTTCGTTTTTTAATCAAGCGGACGGCGCGGCGGTCGGAGCCAACGGCGTGATTCTGACGACCAAAAACGGCGGTTTTACGTGGAAAGTAAACGTTCCGTGTCCGGAATTGGCGATGACCAACGTCGTTTTTCTCAGTAAAGAAAAGCTCATCGCCGTCGGTTACGGCGGCTGCGTCGTGCGCAGTGACGATGCGGGCGAAACGTGGTCGAAAATCAACGTCTTTACGCGCGCCGATTTTCTGGCGCTCGCTTTCACCGATGAAAAAAACGGCTGGATGACCGACTCGAACGGGATGGTCTGGCTGACGGGCGATGGCGGCTCGACCTGGCTGCCGTTTAATGTGCGCACGAAACCAAAACTGGTTTCGCTGCATTTCAGCGATAATTTTACCGGCTGGTCGGTCGGCGAAAACGGCTTGATTATCCGCACCGACGACGGCGGCTACAGCTGGCAGAGGCTTTCGGAAGGCGGGCGCGACGACGTCAACGATTTGACTTTTTACAACGAAAATCTCGGCTGGTCGGTCGGTTCGCGCGGCAGAATCTGGCTGACGAATGACGGCGGACAAAACTGGCTGCCGGTTTTTTCCGACGTGGAAACTAATCTGAACGCCGTCTATTTTCTGAACGACGAACGCGGTTTTATCGTCGGCGACAAAGGCACGGTTTTGCGCACCATCAACGGCGGCGCCAGCTGGGGCAAAGGCATCTCCGCTGCGCCGGAAGATTTGTCGGGCGTGGCTTTTATCAACGAAAAAACCGGTTTTGCGGTCGGCGCAAACGGGACTATCCTGCGTTCCGATTCGGCGGGCGCGTATTGGGAATATGTCGATTCGGGCGTCAAAGTCTGGCTCGAAGACATAAAGTTTACCGACGCCAAGCACGGATTTATCGTCGGCGATAAAGGCACCGTCCTGCGCACCGAAGACGGCGGTTCGACGTGGCAGAAAGTCAAAACAAATCTGCGGGAAAATCTTTACGCCGTCAGTTTTTTTGACGAGAAAACCGGATTTACCGTCGGCGCTAACGGCACGATTTTGTCGACTGTCGATGGCGGCGCGACCTGGATTGACCAGGAAACGAATTTGCAGATGAATCTTTACGCCGTGTCGGTTTTGCGAAAAACCGAAGCGATTGCCGTCGGCGAGCAGGGCGCGGTTTTGCGGACGCTGGACGGCGGAAAAACGTGGGAGATTCAGCCGAATATCACCTCTAAATCTTTGCAGGCGGTGTTTTATCGCGGCGGCACAGACCTCTGGGTGGCAGGGCGCGGCGGCGCCATCCTGAAACGCTCGGAAACGCTTTCGACCGTTAAAACCGCTTCGGCGCCGAAAGCCCCGCCGATTTTAAGAGGCTCGACCCGCCCGAGACCCAGACTGAAAACGCCGATTCTGACCATCACCGACGATGGCGATATTCCGCCAGCCATACCGCCGAAAAAGGAAAATCAGTGAAAACGGAAAATGGAAAACTGATAACGGAAAATCAGAATCTTTCTTCATTTTCCGCTTTCTATTTTCCTTTTTCCATTAGAACCGAAATCCATTCGCCGTCGGTTTCGATTTTGAAATCTGAAATCTGAAATTTTTTTAATTCGGAAACGATTGAATTTTCCTGCTCTTTCAGGATTCCCGACAAAACCAGAACGCGTCTGGTTTTTTCAACCAACAATGGCAAAAGCGGAATGATAACGTCGGCGGTCAGATTCGCGCAGACGAAATCAAATTCGGGAGTTTTTTCCGAAATCGAGCCGACGTAAAATTCAATTTCTTCGTCTACGCCGTTAAACTCGGCGTTTTCGCGGGCGATTTTTATCGAATCTTCGTCCGTATCGCAGCCGATGATTTTGAATTTTGAATTTTGAATTTTGAATTTCGCGACGGCAATCGCCAGAATGCCCGTTCCCGTGCCGACATCCAGAAAGCTCATCTCGCCCGCAAAATTTTCCTCAATCGCTTTCAGACAAAGCCGCGTCGTTTCGTGAGTGCCTGTTCCGAAAGCCATCGAAGGCTCGATGTAAATCACGAATTTGTCGGGATTTTCCGGCTTTTCCCAGGTCGGCGCGATAATAAATTTCGCGGTTTCGGTCGGTCGCCAGTGTTTTTTCCATTCGGAGAGCCAGTCGGTATTTTCGATTTCGCGCGTCTCGATTTTCTGAACTGCGTCCGCCGCAAAGCCGAAAATCCGCAAAGCTTCGTTTAATCGCGCCCGGACGATTTCAGCCGCCGGTCGCTCGTTGAAATAACCGGCGACGCAGACGGGCGCATCGCCCGTTTTACGCAGATTATTGATCTCCGTTCCGGCGCATTCCAGTTCGTTGAAGGCGAATTCGACGGCTTCCGCCGCCTCTGCATCGACCGTGATTTCGACTGCAAACCAGTTTTGATTTTTCATTACGCGCTGATAATCCGTCTCTCGCGGCAACATCAAAAAACTATCTTCTTCTCGAATTGCTCAAACTGCGACAACTGCCCGATCTGGCGCGAAGCTGACCGGGATGAACCGGCGAGAAGTTTAAAAGTTTTCATTTTTTGAAGCCGCGAATTAATTTTTTTTGGCGCTCAATCTGAGCAATTTGTTTGAACGGCGACAATTTTTTCCGGCTTATTCCTCGATGCCGATTTCGTTCAGCTGGCGCTCGCTGTTGCGCCAGTCTTCGACGACTTTGACAAACAGCTGCAGGTAAACGCGCGTGCCGAGAAGCTTTTCCATATCGAGGCGCGCGCGCGTGCCGATTTGCCGCAATTTTGCGCCTTGTTTGCCGATAATAATCGCTTTTTGCGACGAGCGCTCGACGTAAATCGCGCAGTAAATTCTGGTTAAATTCTGGTCGGTTTCGTCAAATCTTTCGGTCACGACCGCCGTCACATATGGAATTTCTTCGCCCGTCGTTTCCAGAATTTTTTCGCGCACCATTTCGGCGACGATAGCGCGCATCGATTGGTCGGTCAATTCGTCTGCGCCGAAAATCGGCTCGCCTTTGGGCAGATGTTTTGTGATTTGTCGCAATAAATTATCAATCGCCTCGCCTTTGAGCGCGGAAATCGGCACGATTTCGGCAAAATCGAATTCGTTGGCGTAAGATTCGATGAGCGGCAGAAGCGCACTCTTTTCTTTGATTTTGTCGATTTTGTTCAAAACGAGAACCGTCGGCTTATCCGCCTGTTTGACCAAATCCAGCACGAATTTGTCGCCGTTTCCGGTCGAAACCGAAGCATCACGAAGCAGGACGAGGACATCGACCGAGAGAATCGCGTCGTGAACCGCCGCCATCATGCGCCGGTTTAATAAATATCCGGGCTTGTGGACGCCGGGCGTATCGACAAAAACGATTTGTCCTTCTTCGCCGGTGACGATGCCTTGAATTTTATGCCGCGTCGTCTGCGGTTTGTTCGAGACGGCGGCGATTTTCTCGCCGACCAGATGATTTAAAAGCGTGGATTTTCCGGCGTTCGGGCGACCGATTAAACCGACGTAGCCGCTCCGGTAGTTATCATTTATCATTTATCATTTACCATTTAACCGAATTGACTTAATGATAAATGATAAATGATAAATGATAAATGTTCAGCGGACTTTTACCTGAACTTCCTTTTTGCCGCACGGCGAATTGAAAGTCACGGTAAAAATTCCGGTTTTCGGGCTGATCGATTTGATGACGAAAAACGCGCGCCGAGATTGTTTGCCGATTTCCGGCTCAAGCGACACGTCGATATCATCCGGACTGCTGGAAATCGCGGTGATTTTTGAAATGTCGCCGCTCGCGTCGTCGTAGCCGACCAGCACGCCTAAATTCCCGCCGTTGTTTAAAAGCGAAATGCTGGTTTGACCGGCGACCAGCGAGCACGCCGGATTTTCGCCCGTCAGATTATCCGTCACAATAACTCGCACGCGCTGTTCGCCCGCCGGAAGTGAATCGTCCGTCTTCGGTTTTTCTTCGGTTAATTTCGGCTGTATTTCGGATTTAGGCGCTTCGGTCGGAGGCGTTTCAGACGGCTTTTCTTCCGTCGTTTCGGTCTTTGGCTTCGTCGTCTCGCTTTTCGGAACGTTTATCACAATCGGGTCGAACAGAGGCTTGTTGGTATTAGCCTGAGTCTTTGTTTCAGCCCGTTTCTTTTCCAGCGGGTCGGTGACTTCAACAATAGTTTTTTCGGGCTTTGTTTCGGGCGTCCGGTTCGGCGCCGCTTCAACTTTTGCGACTGTTTCCGGCGCCGGCTCGGCGCGGGTTTCAGTCGGCGTCTTAACTTCGGGCGACGGCTCTGTTTTTATTTCGGGAGTTGTTTCGGTTTTTATTTCCGGCGTGGGCGAGGCTTCGGGCGTCGGCTCAGCGGTCGGTGACGGACTCGGCGTCGGTTTAATTTCCGGGGTCGGCGTCGTTTCAGGAGTCGGTGTTTCTTCCGGTTTCGGAGTCGGAGTCGGAGTCGGCGTCGGAGCCGCTTCGACGTTCGGCGCGGGCGTGGTTTCCGGCTGCGGCAAGTTTGACGTGACAACGACGCGGACTGACGACGGGCTCGGCTCGACCTTCGCCTGCGTTGTTTCTTCGACTTTCGGCGCGGTTTCGATTGCCGGCGAAGGCGTCGGGCGCGGCGAAGTTTCAACCGCCTGAACCGGCGCGGGCGAAGTTTCGACCCTGGCTTGCGTTTCGGTCGTTTCCGGCTGTTTGATTAGAAAACTGACGGCAGGCTTCGGTTTGGCGCCGATTTTCTGGTCGAGCCCTTCGGTCGTGCCGTTGATTTTTTGATAAAGCGCTTCGATAACGGCGCGTTTCGACGCATCGGGCTCGCCGTTGACGTAACTTCTTATATAAGCGTCGAGCGCTTCGGTCGGCTTTCCGCCGGCTTCGAGCGACGCGCCGAGACGCCACAGGCTCGAACGCCACCAGGCGCTTTTTTCCGGCAGAATTCCGACGGCGCGTTTCAGGCGGATTCCGGCTTCCTGCGGTTTTTCCTGTTGATAAAGCGTCCAGCCGGCGATTTCCTCGATGCGCCCGCGCAAGATGTTGGAAAGCGTCTGGCGCGGCAGATTCGGCACGATAACCAATTGCCCGCGCTGCATAGCGAGATTTCGCGTGTCGAAAAGTTCGTCCGCCAGCACCGACGACGAAGGCGAATCGACGTCGAGCGAAGAATCGACGCCGCGCACCGCGCCCTGCGTCAGTTCCAGAACTTTCGGCAGCGCGATTTTTTTCTGCAAAAGACGGCTCGCGACGTAAATCTGACGGTAGGTTTTCGCATTGTCTTCGCCTTTGACGAATTCGTCGGCGGCTTCGGTTATTTGCGTTTCGCTCGGTTCCTTGTCGTTGAGTTTCTGGTAAAGATACAAAAGGCTTTTCAGCTTTTCGGCGGTTTCGGGATTGTCGGCGCCCGCGGATTCGAAAATACTGGCGCGGCGCTCGGCGGCGAGCAGGTCGATAAAATTTCTCGATTCTTTTAAAACCCTGTTTCCCAGACGCGTGTAAATCACGCCTTCATCGACGATAAATCTTTTCCGAATTCCGGCGGCGGCTTCCTCGTAAAATCCGGCAGCGAGCCGCACGGAAGCCAGCTCGTAATCGAGCGTCGGGAAATTTCCGTATTGTTGAGCGGTGATGAGCGCTTTTTCCGCTTCGAGCGGTTTCTTTTGCAGCATCAGGGCGCGGGCGAGCGCGATTTGTCCCCAGGTGTAGCGCGGCTCAAGCTCGACGGCTTTCTGCGCGTAATCGACCGCTTTGCCCGCCTGCCCGTGCGCCGCGTACCAGTAAGCCGCGCCGACCAGCAGAAACAGATTTTTCGGATTCGCTTCGAGCGATTTGGCAAGTTCGGCTTCGGCTTCCGGCTGTTTTCCGGCGTCGAAAAGCGACAAAACCAAGCCGGTTTGCGCGGTATTGTCGGCGGCATCTTTTTCCAGGATTTCGCGGTAAAGAGCGGCGGCTTCGTCGGTTTTGCCGATGGCGCGTTTCATTTCCGCCAGCGAACGTTTCGAGACAATCGAGTTTGAGTTCAGTTCCAGCGCTTTGGCGTAAGCGTTTGCCGAAGCTTCCAGATCGAAATTCAGGCGATTCGCCAATCCGAGCATCTGGTAGGCGGAGATTTGCGATTCGACCGTCACCGTCGCGGCATCGACCGCCAGAACTTTTTCCGCCAATCGTTTGGCGTTGTCGGCGCTTTCGACGCCGAGATAAAATGCTCCGAGAGCCAGCAGTTGTCTGGAATTTCCTTCGGCTTTTTCCTCGATGATCTTCGCGACTTCAAAGGCGGCTTTCGGCTGGCTGCGATAAAAAAGATTGGTCGGAAGCTGCATCATAACCGTCGCGAAAAGCTCTTCGGACATCGGTTTCGGCGCTTCGGTCGCGGCGAGTATGAAAAGCTTGACGCCGTCTTCGGTTTCGCTCAAAGTCAGTTTTTGTTCGGCGATTTCGGCGCGCGCGCCGACAATCAATTCCAGCGCGCGGTTTTTTTGTTCGGATTGCGGAAAATCTTTGAGAAATTTTTGCAGCGCCTGGATTCTTTCCGGCGCGCTGGCGAGGGCTTTCGCTTTGTCGAATTCTTCCGCTTCGTTGACTGATTTTACCGTCGGCGGTTTTTTGACCGGCGTCCGCGCAGGCTTCGGTTTCTGAGCAAAAGCCGTCAGTGATAATAAAAGAATGATTGATAACAGCAGCAGACAAAATCTTTTCATGCTAAACCTATATTTCCTGTTCGCGTCCAATTTGCGGTTTCGGATAATTTAACCACGAAACTTGGGAGAAAGGCACGCGCAATTTAATCTACAGTTTATCATTTAACAAACTCGGGCGATAAATGTTAAATGTTAAATGATGAATGAACTCGACGAATTCTGGGCAAACTCAATCGATGAAGCCATCAAACAAGCCCGCGCGCAAGGGCAAACCGACATCGCCGATTATCTGTCGCTGAAGGCGACCAACGACGAAATCCGCGCCGCTTCGTGCCGCTGGCTGTTCGAATCCTTGCTGGAAATCGCTCACGAAACGATGCGCCGCGGCGTGAATCTGAAAATCGAAAACGAAAACCCGTATCGTTTTGAGATGAACAAGGCGACGATGGTTGGGTCTTTACTCGAATTCCAATTCGGCATTCGCCGTCTGACCGCCGAAGCGGGCTGGACGCGGACGCCGCAGGACGGTTTTATGCGCGGCGGCGCGCTCGCCTTTGCTCGCCTCGTGCACTTCGGGCAGGCGAAATACAACGCCGAGCTGCTTCTGGTCCGCAATAATGATTCCGCGCCGCAGTGGTTTGCCGTCGACCGCGCAGGCAGCCGCACCTCTTTCGATTCAAACAACTTACGCGAGCATTTCAGGATTTTTCTGGGCTGAATTTGAGACGTGCCCGGCTATTAAGGCGTTGCTTACGCGTTGCAAGCAAATAAATAATATGTGAAAATTTCCTATTGAACTCGTTTTATCAGGAGATTTTTAATAGTGAAGTCAGAACTGGAAAAGTTAGTTGAGCTGCAAAAAACCGATACTAATATCAGAAAACTAAAAAAAGCCATCGAAACAGCAGACGAAAGGCGTGCCGCGATTGAACAAGAGTTTGAACAGCACGCCTCTTCTATTCGCGAAATACAAACGCGAAGCGAGACCGCCAAAGCGGAGCGCGACCGTCTGGAAGCGCAAATCGCCGAAAATAAAACTTATCTCGAACGCGCCGACCGCAACTTAAAAAACGCGCAAAACCAGAAGGAATAC
>DASVRL010000301.1:0-2449 GCA_036388635.1 Pyrinomonadaceae bacterium | reverse complement strand
AGCCTCCATCAGATGATGCTCGGGCTGGACGAAATGCACGCCGGAAAATTCGAAGACGCGGCGCGCCTGCGCAATCAAATCGACACGCGCATTCTGGGCGATTGGGAAAGCTATCTTTATTATCTTTTGGAAACCGGCTTGTCGATTTACGATAAAACCGCGCAGGGCTTAAGCGGCGAAGCGGACGCGGCGACAAAGGAATTCGTTAAAAACGGTCTCGCGCAGGGCGGCGTCTGGGCGGATAAAATTTTCAGCGCCAGTTTCCGGCAAACGCTGCGCTCGGTTTTGTCGATGAACCAAAACGGCTGGCTGAAATTTTACCTGCGCGCCCGCGCCGAGCTTTCGTGGCTGCTTTTTCAGATAAACAATCCTTACGGGCGATAAACCGCTCGGTGAAATTTCCTGTAAATTGAAATTCGCCTTCGGACGGAATCAAAAAATTCGAAAAAAAAATGCGCTTGAATGAAAAAAGTTCCGCGCTGCGGGCGCAGCTTTGTTCGCTAAGCTACAGAAATCGCTCGCCGGATATGTTTAGATTCTTCAATCAATATTTGAAATAATTTGAAATAAATCAAGGAATAAAGCTCGAAGCTTTTTAAGATAATTTCAGAAGCTTTAAAGCGAAAGGTATTTTTATATGTCGGAAAATCCGAAAGAAAAACAGCCGCCGCCGTTTCCCGAACAAAAGCAGACGCCGCCCGGTCTGGAATCCGAGATGCAGCCCGCGCCGGATTTCGGCGAGCAAAGTTATAAAGGTTCAGGCAGATTGCCGGGCAAAGCGGCGATTATCACCGGCGGCGATTCGGGCATCGGTCGCGCCGTCGCGCTCGCGTTTGCCCGCGAAGGCGCGGACGTCCTGATTTCTTATTTAAGCGAAGAAGAATCGGACGCGCAGCAAACCCGCCGCGTCGTCGAAGAAGCCGGACGGCGCTGCGTCACTGTGCCGGGAGACATCGGCGAAGAATCGCACTGCGTCGAAATTATAAAACGCGCGATGGACGAGTTCGGTAAAATCGACGTGCTGGTCAATAATGCCGCGTTTCAGATGTCGCACGAAGGCATCGGAGAAATTTCTTCCGAAGAATTCGACCGCACGTTTCGCACAAACGTTTACGCGATGTTTTATTTGTGCAAAGCCGCCCTGCCGCTGATGAAAGCCGGCGGCACGATTATCAACACGACTTCGATTCAGGCATATGAACCGAAGCCGAATCTGCTGGCTTATGCGGCGACCAAAGGCGCCATCGCCAATTTCACCAAAGGTCTCAGTCACGAAGCCTTAGAAAAGGGAATTCGCGTCAATGCCGTGGCGCCCGGTCCAATCTGGACGCCTTTAATTCCGGCGACGATGCCGCCCGAAAAAACCGCCGAGTTCGGCAAGGACACTCCGATGCAGCGACCCGGACAGCCGGTTGAACTGGCTCCGGTTTACGTCTTTCTCGCCTCCGACGAATCGAGCTACATCAGCGGGGAAATAATCGGCGTCACGGGCGGCAAACCGCTTCCGTAAGATTTTGAAAAAATTGAGAAAAAGCAGGCTTAAAATCACAGCGGCAGCTCGCTGTGATTTTTATTTGTCATCGCCGGCGAGTTTCGACGCGA
Organism: Pyrinomonadaceae bacterium; assembly: GCA_036388635.1. Classification (GTDB taxonomy): domain Bacteria; phylum Acidobacteriota; class Blastocatellia; order Pyrinomonadales; family Pyrinomonadaceae; genus JALZHR01. The sequence goes on along the minus strand of DASVRL010000301.1, from coordinate 847 downwards.
TAATCCGGCTTCGCTTATTTTATTTTATGCGTTGATATTCACTTTTCGTTTTAACAAACAATTTTTACTGCTTGACGAAAGCACGAAAGATACTGGAAAATAAAGTAAAGATTATATTTTGATATTTTGAGAGGTTAAATAAAATGCCATATCCAGAAATTATGATTCACGGAATGCGACAGGAACTGGCGCAGCTCGGAATCGAAGAAACCAAAACGCCGGAAGCGGTAAAAGAAGCGGTCGAAAACACCGAAGGAACTTTGATGGTCGTCGTCAATTCGGTCTGCGGCTGCGCGGCGGGCGGCGTGCGCCCGGGCATCGCGATGGCTTTGCAGAACACGGAAGCCAAACCGGACAAAGCAATTACGGTTTTCGCGGGCGCGGACATCGACGCGACCGACGTGGCGCGCGATTATTTTACGGGCTACCAGCCGTCGTCGCCGGCAATCGGAATTTTGAAAGACGGAAAGCTCGTCCAGATGTTTGAGCGCCGCGACCTCGAAGGTCGTCACCCGCTCCAGATTGCGCAGACTTTGATCGACGCTTTCAACGCGCACTGCACGAGTTCAAACGCGGCTTCAAATTAAATTTTAAACCATTTGACGAATAAATTTCGCGCCTGCTTCTTTACGGAGCGGGCGCTTTTTTACAAAATTTTGTTGCTTTTCCCGAAAAGAAACCTGTAAAATAACTTTTGACAACGGTGCGCGCGCCGTTCGGCAGCCTTCCGAAAAACTTTTCAGGTTTCTCTCCAATGTCAATCGAACAAAGACGGTTTATCAGATTTTCTCTCGACATTCCAGCGATTCGCCAGTACGAAAACGGCGAAAAGCACCCGATTGTGCTT
>DASVRL010000300.1:0-21755 GCA_036388635.1 Pyrinomonadaceae bacterium | reverse complement strand
AGTCGGAAGTCAGAAGATGGTAGAATTTTACCTTCTGACTTCCGACTTCTGTCTTCTGCCTTCTTCATTTTACCTTTTGCCTTAAATTCTTTTTGTGCTTTAATTTTTTTATGGCTAAAAAAGTCGGAATCGGGATTATCGGGACGGGATTTGCGCGGACGGTGCAGATTCCTGCGTTTCAAAAAATCGACGGCGCGCAAGTGGTTTCGGTTGCCAGCGCGCGGCGCGAAAACGCTGAAAAAGCGGCGCGCGATTTTAATATTCCGCATTGGACGGGCGATTGGCGCGAGACGATTGAAAGAGCCGACGTGGATTTGATTTGCATCACCACGCCGCCGGTTTTTCACCGCGAAATGACGCTTTACGCGCTGGAGCGCGGGCGACACGTTTTGTGCGAAAAGCCGATGGCGATGAACGCGGGCGAAGCGAGCGAGATGTGGGAAAAATCGAAAGAAAAAAACGTGCTCGCCGTAATCGACCACGAACTGCGTTATTTGAACGGCAGGCGAAGAGCCTTCGAAATGATTCGCGCCGGAGAAATCGGAAAAATCCGCCACGTCAAATACAATTTTCGCGCGCCGCATCGCGGAAATCCGGACGCGCCGTGGAATTGGTGGAGCGACGAAACGCAGGGCGGCGGCGCGCTCGGCGCCATCGTTTCGCACATTTTCGACTCGGTGCGCTGGTTTACGGGCGCGGAAATCTCCAAGGTTTTCTGCCAGATGCAAACGCACGTCAAGCGCCGCCGAGATGATTCCGGCGGCGAGCTGCGCGAGGTGACGAGCGACGACGAATCGAATTTGATTCTGCGGTTTGCCGACAATGATTTGACCGAAGACGCGACCGCCAATATTTCGACTTCGATGGTCGAATACCCGGCGTATCAAAACCGCATCGAGTTATTCGGAACGGCGGGCGCGATTCGCGTCGAATACGACGGCGAGCTTTTCGTCGGAAAACCGGGCGACGCCGGCTGGCAAAAAATCGAGATGGATTTAAACGACCGAATCGAAACGGCGCCGAATACGGGCTGGAACAACGGTTTTCTCGTTTTCGCCCGCGAAATCGTAAAAACTTTGCAGGCAGGCGAAACGGAAGTGGAAAACGCGGCGACGTTTGAAGACGGCTATAAAATACAGATTGCGCTGGACGCGGCGCGCGAATCGAACGCGAGCGGCTGCGCGGTAAAACTTTGAAGCATCGGGAAATCGTTTGCAGATAAAACGGATGCGGCGGCTCGATAAAGCTGGGATGAAGAAAATTATAAAAATTATATTAGTGATTTTCCTCGTTCTGCTCGGCGCGTTTCTCGTGATTTTCTTTTTCGTTTTGCCCGCGAAAATCGAAGCCGATTTGAATCCGGTCATCAACCAGCCGCCTTACGCCGTTTCCGAAAAAGCGCGCGCTTTGCACGAAAAACTTTTTATCGCGGATTTACACGCCGATTCGCTTTTATGGAATCGAAATCTGCTGGAAAAAAGCGAGCGCGGGCAAGCCGATGTGCCGCGCCTTCTGGAAGGCAACGTCGCTTTACAGGCTTTCACGGTGGTCACGAAATCGCCGCGCGGGCTGAATATCGAACAAAACACGGACGAAACGGACAATATTTACTGGCTGGCGCTGGCGCAGCGTCAACCGCTGGAAAATCTTTCGAGCCTGACGAAACGCGCCCTTTGGCAGGCGTCGAAGCTTCACGAATACGCCGAAAAATCGAACGGAAAATTAGTCATCATCAAAACGAAAAGCGAGCTGCGCGAATTTCTTGAGCGCCGCAAATCGGAAAAAATAATCGGCGGCTGGCTCGGCATCGAAGGCGCGCACGCTCTGGACGGCAAGCCGGAAAATGTCGACGTTCTTTTCGACGCGGGTTTTCGGATGATGTCGCCGTCGCATTTTTTCGACAACGACATCGGCGGCTCGGCGCACGGCGCCCGAAAATACGGCTTGACCGAAAAAGGCAGGGAAATGATTCGCCGGATGGAAGCAAAGGGAATGCTGGTCGACGTCGCCCACGCTTCGCCGAAAGTTATCGAAGACGTTTTGCGGGCGGCGACGAAACCCGTGCTCGTTTCGCACACCGGCGTGAAAGGAACCTGCAACAATCAACGAAATTTGAGCGACGACCAATTACGGGCAATCGCCGGAACGGGCGGCATTATCGGCATCGGTTTCTGGGACACGGCGATTTGCGGCGAAGACGCGCAAAGCATCGCCAAAGCGATTCGTTACGCGGCAAACATCGTCGGCGCGCAGCACGTTGCGCTCGGCTCGGATTTTGACGGCTCGGTAAAAGTTCCGTTTGATACGAGCGGCGTGGCTTTGATTACGGAAGCCTTACTGAATGAAAATTTTTCCGAAGCCGAAATCGCCGGAATTATGGGCGGAAACGTCCTGAAGCTGCTTTCGGAACGACTGCCCGATTGAAGTCCAAACTCAAAAAAACAAATTGCGCTGGGGGATTATTAATAACCGAGACGCCGCCCGTAACGGGCGTTCCGGCAGGAAATATGGAAAATCCTTTGGAAAAGCGGCGCAATCAGCTTTTGAAAATCCAAAAGCAGTGATAAATTATAACAATCCTTGACGAGCCGGGTTTCTCAAAGCAATCTTAAAGCGCGTTTACAAGGCGCACGGTGCGCGAAAGTCGTGAATTAAACGTGTCGGTTTCTAGTTGAAAGCGGTTCAGTTAAGAGTCTTTTTCTTTGTCCACCAGTTCATCAATCAAAAAATCTATAGGGTTTTGAAACTGTTTTGTCGAACCGGCGCGGGCGTTGCTGTCAGCTTCGGATTCCATCGTAATTCACGACAAATTACCATAACCGTTCATTAGTAAACGGACGAAAATTTCTACCGGGAGAAATCATAATGCGAAAATTAATATTTATTCTAGGCTTTCTCGTACTGAGCGTTTTTTCCATTACAATCAGTTTGAAAGTCGCGGCGCGCGTTGAAAACCAAGACCAGGAAATGCAGGAAGACGAGCCTGATTTGCCGAGCGGTTCGAAGATGGACAAGGAAGAATTCCTGCGCTTGAGGGCTGACCACGTGTCCACGCTGCAAGGTATGGACACCGCCAGACCGGATTCGCGCGCCAGATCCGTCGAACAGATGGAGCAGGGCGAAAGGGCGCGCGACGAGCGCCGCGCGGCGCTGAATCAGCCGCTCGTTTCCACGTGGATACCGCTCGGTCCGGCGCCGATTCCGATAAGCGCGACGACCTCGAACAGCGGTCGCGTTTCGGCAATCGCGGTGCATCCGACTAATCCGAATATCGTCTATGTCGGCACGGCTCAGGGCGGTTTGTATCGCTCGGTGAACGGCGGAGGCACGTGGACGCCGCTGCTCGACGGCGCGTTGACGCTGGCAATCGGCGCGGTCGCCATTTCGCCGTCCGACCCTTCGACGATTTTCGTCGGCACGGGCGAATCCAGCTTGTGCAGCAGCGGATGTTATATCGGCGTCGGAATTTACCGCATCACCAACGCGGATTCAAATCCGGTGGTTTCGCCGATTCTGAACAAAGACGCGGGAAACAACGACGTTTTCACCGGGCGCGCGGTCAGCGAAATCATCGTTCACCCGACCGACCCGAATATTTTATTTACGACGACGACCAGCGGTATCGCCGGTATCGGCGCCAGCACGACGGGTTTGACCTTGCCGGCAGCTGGACTTTACCGGACGACGAACGCGATGGCGGCGAATCCGGTATTTTCTAAAATAGCGATTCAGGGAACGCTTGCTCCGAGCCGCTCGATTACCGATATGGCGGTCGAGCCGGGCAATCTGAATCGTCTGGTCGTGGGAGTTATCGGCAGCGGCGGCGACGGCGGCGTTTATCTTTCGACGGACGCGCTCGCCGCCGCGCCGACTTTTACGCGCACTTTGACGACCGGCGACGGCGCAAATCTCGGGCGAACCGAGTTTGCCGCCAATAAAACCGCCGACGTAGTGACTGTTTATGCGGCTACCGGAACCGCCAACGGAACGCTTTATAAATCCATTGACGGCGGCGCGACTTTCCTTCCGGCTGGCGGCGGAGCCGGTTTCTGCAATCCGCAGTGTTTTTACGATATTGCCGTCGAGGTTGACCCGACCGATGTGAACAGAGTTTACCTGGGCGGCTCTCCGTCGATGGTTTTCGGACGTTCGACGACCGCCGGCGCGGCTTTCACAAACAGTTCGACCGGACTGCACGTCGACACGCAGGCGTTTGCCATCGCGCCGTCCGACCCGAACATTTTGTATTTCGGCAGCGACGGCGGAATCTGGAGAACGACGAATGTAAGAGCGACGGGAGCGATTCCCTGGACGACTTTAAATAACTCGACCTTCAGCGCGACGCAGTTTATGGGGCTTGCCCTGCACCCGACCGACCGCCATTACCTGCTCGGCGGAACGCAGGATAACGGCACGGAATTTCTCGCGCCGGACGGCGTGACGTGGATTCGCTCGGACGGCGGCGACGGCGGTTTTGCCGTCATCGACCAGAACGCGACCATGCCGACCAATACCGTTTCGTATCACACCTATTATAATCAAACCAACACACAGGTCGGTTTCGAGCGCGCCTTAACGACCGAGCCGAACGGCGACCCGTTCTGGAATACTTTTCTCGGTTGCCGGAACGGAACGTCGAACAACGGCATTCTCTGCTCGGATGCGGTTTTATTCTACGCGCCGCTGGTGCGCGGTCCGGGCAATCCGAACACGATTTATTACGGCACGAATCGCCTGTATCGCTCGGACAATCAGGGAACGACGATGACCGACGTGAGCGGAACGCTGCCGGCGCGCATCAGCGCCATCGCGATTTCGCCCCTGGACGATGCGGTGCGACTCGTCGGCTTGACGAACGGCAACGTTTTTCTTTCGACGACTGCCGGCGCGACGACGATGACCAACGTCACCGGTTCGATTCCCGCGCGTTACGTCGGGCGCATCGCGATTGACCCGACCAATTCGAACGTCGCTTACGTCGCGCTGAACGGATTTGGTCTGACCGCCGGACAGCACGTCTGGAAAACGACGAATTTGCTGAGCGGCACGCCGACCTGGACGGCTGCCGGAAGCGGCATTCCCGACACGCCGACGAATTCTTTCGCGATTGACCCGGCAAATACGCAGCATCTGTATGCCGGCACGGACATCGGCGTTTTCCGCTCGACCAACGGCGGCACGAGCTGGGAGCCTTTCAGCGACGGATTGCCGCGCATCGCGGTTTTCGGTATGGAGATTCAGGCGGTTCACCGCGTTTTGCGCATCGCCACGCACGGTCGCGGCATCTGGGAAATGAATCTGAACGTTCCGTCGCGCCGCGTGGTCGCCGATTTTGACGGCGACGGCAAAACGGATGTTTCGGTCTATCGTCCGGCGGAAGGCACCTGGTATCTGAACCGCTCGCAGGCGGGCTTCACCGGTGCGCAGTTCGGCATCTCCAGCGACCGCATCGTGCCCGGCGATTACGACGGCGACGGCAAGACGGATTTGGCGGTTTATCGTGACGGCGACTGGTATCGGATTAATAGCTCGAACCAAACGTTTACAGCCATCCATTTCGGCATCGCAGCAGACAAACCTGTGGCGAACGATTACGACGGCGACGGAAAAACCGATCTGGCGGTCTATCGCCCGGCAGACGGTGTGTGGTATCTGCTGCGCTCGCAGGCTGGCTTTACCGGAGTTCAATTCGGAAATGCGACTGACGTGCCGACGCCGGCTGACTACGACGGCGACAACAAGGCTGATATTTCCGTCTTCCGCCCGTCGGACGGCACCTGGTATCGCGTCAATTCGGCAACCGCTCAGTTTGTGGGCGTGCAATTCGGCACGAACGGCGACATTCCGGTGCCGGGCGATTTCGACGGCGACACGAAAGCCGACGTTGCCGTCTTCCGTCCGTCGCTCGGCGATTGGTATGTGCTGAAAAGCTCGGGCGGTCTTATCATCAATCATTTCGGGCAAAACGGCGACGTTCCTGCGCCCGGCGATTATGACGGCGACGGCAAAACCGACCAAGCAGTTTATCGCGGCGGGGCGTGGTATCTGCTGAACAGTTCGTCAGGCTCGTTTAACGTGGTTAATTTCGGAGTGGCGGCGGACATCCCGGTTCCGGCGCGGCACAATCCGTAAGAGTGAAAAAGCGAAAAGGCGACCAAGCTTGATTGAATTTTCCAATCAAGCTTGGTCGCCTTTCGCGTCTTAAAAATTAAGTTGAGGCAGTCGACATCAGCTGACCGCCTTAACTTAAAAAAGAGTATAAAACCCGGAGTTAATTAGCCGTCCACGTGGCGCTGGCGTCGCCTATTTGCTGGAGAGACAAATTAACGTCCGTACATAAATAGCTGTGTATCTCCTGGTCGTAAACGTGATTTACCGGATAGCCCGACCATTCCAGATATTCGTGGTAAAAAATCGTTAAAATAAAAGTCGTGAACCGCCCGTTTTCGATAACGCCGTCTTTAAAAGTATCACTGAACCCGTAAGCCAGATTCACGATGTTCAACCAGTGCTGCATTTTTTTTACGTCCTCGCCGACCATTCCGGTTTTCAAAGTACGGTAAAGATGAAAATTTATTTTCATATTAATTGCTTCCTTATTCAATTCATAAAATTACCTGTTTGCCGTCAGCTGACTTCAAACCAGGATGAATGATAAAGAAGTTGAAAATTTTAAAAACCGCCCGTTTTGACGGAAGATTTTGTTTGCCGTAAAAAGAAATACTCTTTGTTTTCCGACCGATTCGACAAAAGGGGAATTATTTTTAACTTTCCGGGAGATTTGACTACCCAAACGGGCGGTGCGCCAAGCGGCGCGAACCGCCCGTTTGTTTAAGGGCTTCGATAACTACTTCATATATTTATCCAGAAAATCGGCGACCAGCGGGTAAAGCTCAAGCCGGTTTTTCAGTTTCGAGATGCCGTGACCTTCGTCGTCGAAGAGTTTGTATTCGACCACTCCGCCGCGTTCTTTTAAGACTTTCACGATTTGCTCGGCTTCGGTGTAAGGAACGCGCGGGTCGTTTTTCCCGTGAATGACAAAGAGCGGCGTTTTGATTTTATCGACTTTGGCAATCGGCGAGATGCGGCGCAGAAATTCGATGTCTTTATCGAGCATTCCGTATTCGACTTCGCGCTGGCGGCGACGATAACCGGAAGTATTTTTCAAAAAAGTTTCCCAGTTGACGATGCCGACCGTGTTGACCGCCGCCGCCCACAATTCCGGGTAAAGCGTAATTGCCGCCATCGTCATATAACCGCCGTAAGAGCCGCCCATCACGGCGATGCGTTTCGGGTCGGCGCCGCCGGAAGTTTTCAGCCATTCGACCGCATAAGCCAAATCTTTCACCGAATCCTCGCGTTTTTCCACGTCGTCCAGATGCGTAAAGGTTTTGCCGTAGCCGGTCGAGCCGCGCACGTTCGTCGCTAAAACCGCGTAACCGCGCGAGAGATAGTATTGATAAAGCGGATTGAATCCGGGTCGCTCCTGTCCTTCCGGTCCGCCGTGAACGCTGACGATGACGGGAATTTTCTTGATGTTAAAAATAAAGGACTTCGGCGCAGCGGCGAATGTCGGGTCATTGGTCGGTTCAGGCAAATCTTTATTAACTTCAGATAAACTCGTAAAAATATACCTTCCACTTCCGCCGCTTCTTCTTCCGGATGTCACAAGACGAACATTTTTAGGAATATAATACCAGGCTGGAATCTCGCGCCCGTCGAAAGATTTATATTTAATCAATTGCGGCTCGACGAAGCTTTCCTGAGCAATCCCGGCGCGGTCGCTTTTTGTAATTTGAGTCAGGTTTTTCGACGAAACATCGTAAAGCCAGACGTTGGTGTTGTTTTTCGCCGAACTGAACGTAAAAGCCAATTTGCTTCCGTCGCCGGAAAACGTCAGACCGGAGACAACGCCGCGCGCGGGCAGTTTCACGATTTCGTTTTTGAAGTTGAGATTGGAAACGAGCGGTTTGCCGCCCGTCTCGATTTTTCTTAAATTAAGCTCGCTGAAGCCTTCGCGATTGACCGTGTAAGCCAGCAAATCGCCGCGCGGCGAAACCTCGATGCCTTCCGTGTCCCATTCGGCGTTTTTCTCGACGTAGAACATTTTGTTTTCCGCCTCGGCGCGCAGATTGCTGATCTGCGCGAGCGTCGAAAATTCGCGGTCGCTGTTTGCCGATAAAACAATCGAATCGCCGCCGGGCAAAAAATCGACGTCGCCAAACTCGCTCGCGCCCGTGTGCGGCGTCAAAAGCGTCGCTTTGTTTGTTTCGACGTCGAGCAAATATAAATTATTGTCCAGGCTCAGCTCGGTTCCCGAGCGCGAAATGACGAGCTTTCTGCCGTCGTCGGAAACCGCCGCCACCGAATTGCTGCCGTCTTGTTTGTAAATGAGCGTCTCGATCGAATCGGCGTCGCCGGCTTTGGCAAACTCCAGCATATAAATATCGAAATAGTTCGGGTTGCGTTCGTTCGAGCTGTAAAAGACACGCTTTCCGTCCTTCGACCAGCCGCCGAAATTATGCCGCACTTTCGGGTCGCCGGTCAGCTCTTTAATCTGCGAGCCGTCGCTCGACATCCAGAAAAGCTGCGTATTTTCATTGCCGCCGCGCGCCTTGCCGAAAACGAGACCGTTACCGGCGGGCGACCAGCGGACAAAGCCGACGTTATCCTCGTAATTGGTGATTTGCTTGGGCGCGCCCGACGGCAAATCCATCATCCAGATTTGCGCCGTTCCCGTGACATTCGTTAAATAAGCGAGACGTTTTCCGTCGGGCGAAAGGCTGGGCGAGAGCGCCGAGCGAATATTTAAATATTGCTGAATCGTGTAACTCTGCGCGACAATGGAAATCGAAAACGCGCTCAAAACAACCAGCGCCAGGAAAAGCTTTTTCATCTTTTTCTCCTCAAAAATAAAAACGGATAGTGAATTTCTATTTATTATCCACTATCCGTTTCGATTTATCCAGATTGTCAAAAACACAAAATTCAAAGCGCAGAATGAGAACTTTATTTAAATTTTACGTTTTGCCTTTGACGATTTCCAATTTTCGTTAAAATTTTACAAATTGATTTTCCGGTTTTCGCCGCCGTCGGCGCGCTCGCCCGTCACCATCGCTTTGACGAAGCCGGCGAGCTGCACCAGCGTCGAGGACGGCGAATCCCAGTATTCGGCTTGTTCGACGCCGACTTTCAGCAAAACCAGATTCGGGTCTTCCAGCCCGTCGGGAAACCACGCCTTATAAATCGGGTTCCAAAGCTCTTCGATTTTCGCGCGGTCTTTGACGATTTCCGCCGCTCCCGTGACCGAAACATACGTATTCGAATCGGGCGCGGCGTAAGAGACATTAACGCGCCGGTCTTTTTCGATTTCATCCGTCTTGTGCGTCTCCGAACTGGTAAAAAACCACAAATCGCCGTCAAAATCGAATTCCTGCGTCTGCATCGGACGCGAGCGCAAAATGCCCCAGTCAATCGTCGTCAGCATCGCCACGCGTACGTCTTTGATTAAATCGTTCAGCTTCCGGATTGATTCGTGTCTTTTGTCTTCCATTTATTTTCCTTGTTCTTAAAAATTGTGTTTTAAAATAAAACAGTCGAGCTTCGAATAGGCAATTATTATTCCTTTGAAAAGAACTTCGACACAGAGAGATGTCTTTTGGAATTTTTAGGCGGTTGCCTTGAGCAGCTTATCCAAAAAAGCTTGCGCGTGCGGCGTTTTGAAACGGTATTCAATCGTTCCCGACCAGTCGTCGTGAAACAACGAAGCGTCGAAGGCGACGAGCAAAGTGTTTTTGTCTTCGAGCGAGAATCGAAGGCGGCGAAAACGCTCGTCGGCGACCGGAACGTCGATGATTTGGCTCGAATGCCGAAAGGCGACGAGGCGCGTTTTCGTGAGAACAATCGAAGCGGTATACCATTGGCGTTTCCAGTTGGAGTATCTGCCGGGCGCGCGAAAATTTCGAAATGTGACAGTGCCTTTGATGCCTTCGTCCGAAAGCAGAATGCCTTCGCTTTCGAGCGCGGCACGGTAGGGCGCCGGAATTTTCCCGAAGCCGAAAAGCCGGTAAAGAAGAGTTTTTTTCATTTTCTTATTTCCCGTCTAAAAATTGTGTCGAGACAAAGCCCCAGAGAATAAACGACAAGCCGCCGATGTGACCGGCAATCAGCAGATACATATACCACGTCGTCGAAAACGTGCGCTCGCGGAATATATTGTCGGTTTCGTTCTTTAAGCCGTTTGCCAGATGCCCGCCGACGGTCGTGATGAAGAAAACCAGAAGCACGCCGACGGCGCCGAGCTGAAAGGCGTCGGAATACGGATTGTATTCGAGCAATCTGGCGACGACGAGCATCGCGAAGCTGTAAAGAAAGGCGACGCGGTGGGCAATATCTATGTAAACCGGCGCGGTATGCTCACTGCTGGTCATCATCCGCCGATATTTGATGATGCCGATGAGCATTCCCAAAAGCAGAAAAAGACCGGACGACAAAAGACTGATTTTAACGGCAATATTCATATCAAACTCCTTTAGACTGATTTGTGCGGGAGCGTATCTTTTGCCGTCTATCTTAAACTGAAAACGCTTTTGAAAAAGTAATTTTTTTGTAATTATAAATAGAAATGAGCTTTGAATTCTGATTCGGCGCAATTTTCAAAGCTCAAAACTCAAAGCTCATTTTTTAAGATGTGTGGTCGTGGACGATTTTCCAGCCGTCTTTGAATTTGCGGAAAATCAGCGTAAAGCGTCCTTGGCTGTCTTTCGGTTCGTGCGCGACCTTCCAGCGTCCGAGCACGACTGCCGAATCTTTTGACAAAACCGTGATTTCCAAATCGGAAAACGTCAGCGTGCCCATTCTTTCGCGCGTGTTGTAGCTTTTCTTGTAGTTGTCGGTGACGCCCTGCCAACCGCGACGGACGTTGTCGCCCGAGACGAAAACGAGATTTTCCGATTTCCAGTAGCCTTGCATAAAGCCGTCAATCGAGCCCTGATTCCAAGCCGCCGTCTGCGCGTCCATTACGCTTCGAATTTCATTTCTGGTTTTTTCGTCGCGCGTGGCGGTCTGGGCGTGGATGTTTGTCGTCAGAAAAAATACGATTGAAAGTAGAAAGAGATAGTTTTTCATAACGCTAATAATCTAACCCGAAATCGGCGGATTAGGAAATTAGGGAAGCCGGGGAAAGCAAGCGAAGCAGGCAATCGCGGAAAGCGAGGAAATAAATTTCCGTTTTTTGCTTTCCCTGATTTCCGTAATTTTCTTGCCCGTCAGTAAATAGTAATTATTTGTGATTTTCGCGCAAATTACAGTATTATTTATTGGTAGTCCACTTGATATATTTACATTGGAATGACTCCGGTTTTCGCCGGAAGCAGGAACAAGGGGTTGCAGTAAATAATGGCAGCGGAACTGGCGCACGAGGGAAGTTTAGACGAGAAAATTTTTGAAGCGGTTTCGGCAGGCATCATCTGTCTCGACCGTGAAATGCGGATTATTCGTTGTAACCGGATGGGCGCTCGCTCAATCGGTGCCGGAGCGGCGGACATTACGGGAAAGCGTTTTGACGAGGTCGTCAAAACAAATTTCGACAATGTAAAAATCGCTTTCCAGAAAGTTTTAGACGATAAAAGCCCGCGCACTTTCTGGGGCTTTCCGCTCGCCGCCGAAACGGGCGAGAAAACCTTCTGGGATTACACAATCAGCGAGCTGGAAGGCGTCATTTTATTGTCCGCCGTCGAATCTACCGACCGCGTGCGGGGCGAGTATAATCTGCAAAGCGCCGTTGACGACGCGCATCAATACGCCGATGAGCTGCAATCAATCGTCACGCAGATGTCGGACGGCTTGATTGTTTTCGACGCCCGCGGCGAGGTTCTCAAAATCAATCAAGCCGCCAGAGATTTGCTCGGCGAAGCCGCTTCCATCTTTCAACCCAAACAGAAAAAAACGAAAAAGAAAACGCCGCTGATCACCAGGCTCGACGGAAAAACTTTTCCCGCCGGAAAATACCCGTGGCAGCTGGCGTGCGCGAAGGGCAAGGAAAGCGTCAACGTCGAGATGCGCGTGCGCCGCCGGGCAGACAGCGAAGCGATTATCAGCATCAACGCCGCGCCGCTGCGCGATAAAAAAGAAAACATTTCCGGCGCGGTCGTCGTTCTGCACGACGTCACCGAAAACCGTAAATTGATTGACGAGCTGCGCCGCGCCAATCGTCGGCTCGAAGAATACAATCGCCTGAAAGCCGAATTCGTCGCCAATATGTCGCACGAACTCAGAACGCCGCTGACGGCGATTATCGGTTTCGCGCAGTTGATGCAGATGAAATCGCGAAAAGACGATTTTTCGCCCCTCACGGTCAGCGACGGTTTGGAGCGAATTCTGCGCAACGGTCGGCATCTGCTCAGCCTGATTGACGAAGTGCTGGATTTATCGAAAATCGAAGCCGGGCGCCTGACGCTGCATCTCGAACACTTCGACATTCCCGAGCTTTTAGAAAAAACTTTCGGCAATCTGGAATCCCTGGCGCTCGGCAAAAATCTGAAATATCATCTGAAAATTTCCGGCGATTTTCCGTTTGCGTACAGCGACCCGGCGCGCATCCGGCAGATTTTGCTGAATTTAATCTCGAACGCCATCAAATTTACCGACGCCGGCGCAATCGACGTCGAACTGCGCAGCAACGACAGACAAAAATGGCAGGTCGTCGTCCGCGATACGGGCGTCGGCATCAAGGCGGAAAATATCAACACGGTTTTCGAGCGTTTCCGTCAGGTCGACGGCTCATACACGCGTTCGGTCGGCGGTTTCGGTCTCGGTCTGGCGATTTCCCAGCAGCTTGCCGGATTGCTCGGCGGCGCGATTACGGTCGAATCCGATTACAAAAAAGGCTCGACCTTTATTTTGACCTTGCCGTTCGAAGTGCCGCAGGCGCAGAAAACTCTGATTGCCGTGTCGGGACAGCCGCAGGAGCTTTCCGTTTTAATCGAGACCAAGGAAAGGGAAAAAAATAAAGCCGTCGAATCGACGGACGAAAAACCGCTTATTCTGGTTATCGACGACATTCCCGATTCGACGCGGCTTCTGACCGAAACGCTGGAAAATGCCGGTTATCGCGTCCAGATAGCGCATTCCGGCGCGCAAGGCATTTTGCTGGCGCGCTCGCTTCAGCCGGTTGCCGTGACGCTCGACGTGATGATGCCGGGAATGGACGGCTGGCGCGTCCTTCAGGCGATGAAAACCGATTCGCAGCTGGCGCAGATTCCGGTCGTCGTCGTTTCGATTGTGGACAATAAACCGCTCGGCTATCGTCTCGGCGCGAGCGGTTACCTGGTTAAACCCGTCGAGCCGAACAATCTTTTAAATATGCTCAGCGCGGTGATGACGGCACCGGACGAAAAAGCGAACGAATACATTCTGGTCGTCGACGACGAATACGGCGTGCGCGAGCTTTTGATTTCCGCGCTCAAACAAGGCGGATTTAAAACGCGCAGCGCGGCGAGCGGCGAGCTTGCCTTTTCGATGGCGACAAAACGCCCGCCGATGGCGATTCTCACCGATTTACATATGCCGGGCGGAATGAGCGGCTTTGAATTGATTGCGCGGCTGCATTCCGAGCCGGAAACGGCGCAGACGCCGATTGTCGTTATTACGGGCAAGGATTTGCTGGCGGAAGACCGGCATTTTATCAGCGGGCAGATTGCCGACGTGATTCGCAAAGGCGACTTGATGCTCTCGAATCTGGACGAAAGACTGCGCGAAACCCTCGAAGAAATAGGAGTGGAACCGACGAATGGCAAAAATAATGCTGGTTGAAGATGCCGCCGACACGCGCGACCTCGTTACGGCGCTTCTCGAAATGGCGGGACACACGGTCGAGTCCGCCGAAACCGGAGAAGATGCAATCACCAAAATTCAAACGCTGCTTCCGGACGTAATTCTGATGGATATGAGCCTGCCCGGCAGAATGAGCGGTCTGGACGTCGTGCACGTCCTGCGCGCCGATTCCGCTTTTGAGTCGACGCCGATTCTGGCTTTAACCGCGCACGCGCTCGTCGACGACCGCCGCCGCTCGCTAGCCGTCGGCTGCGACGAACATATTACAAAACCGATTTTCGATTTGGAAGAATTTACCGAAATCGTTTCGTGCTACGCCGAACAGGGCAGAAAATTTGCCGCAAGACTGGCAAATGTCGAGTAATGGAAGGCGCGCTTGTTTCGCGATATTTGCGACAAATGATTTGACGCAGGTGCAAAACGCAAAATGCCGAGGGCAAAATATCAGGAAATAATTCCGTTTTGCCCTCGGCATTTTGCCTTTTGCATTGATTACGTTGATTTTGTTTCCGCGAAAAGATAAATTATGCGAGCGGCATTCCGGCGCAAACTCTTATGCTCGAAAATTTAAAATATCGCGTTTACGACGTTCTGGTCGAAACGGACGACGGCGAGCTGATTGACCGCATCGTCGCCGTTATTTTGATGATTTTGATTTTAGTCAACGCCGTTGCAGTCGTTCTGGAAACGGTTGACGAGATTAACGCCGAATACGGCGCGATTTTTCAGGCGCTGGAAATCGTTTCGGTGACGATTTTTACGATTGAATATCTTTTGCGCTTATGGATTGCGCCGCTCAGCCCGCAATACTCGAAGCCGGTCACCGGCAGAATCCGCTACGCTTTTTCGCTGATGGCGATAATCGACCTTGTGGCGATTCTGCCGACGTTTCTGCCGCTGATTTTGCCGATGGATTTGCGCGTGCTGCGGTTTCTGCGCACTTTTCGACTGTTTCGCCTTTTCAAATTGAGCCGTTACGTCGAATCGCTGAACACGCTCGACGACGTCGTGCGCTCGAAAAAGGAAGAGCTGACCGTGACGATCGTGATGATTTTGATGCTGCTCTTGTTTTCGTCAAGCCTGATGTATCTGGTCGAAAACGAAGCGCAGCCCGATAAATTTCCGCATATTCCGGCGGCGATGTGGTGGGGCGTGGCGACTTTGACGACCGTCGGTTACGGCGACGTTTTTCCGATTACGCCGATCGGAAAAGTGCTCGGCGCATTTATCGCTTTTCTGGGAATCGGGATGTTTGCTTTGCCGACCGGCATTCTCGCCTCCGGCTTCGCCGAAGAACTCAATCGCCGCCATAGAAAAGACGCCGGTTGTCTCTGCCCGCACTGCGGAGGTGACATTTCGACGGATTTTGAGAGAAAATCGAAATGAAAAGCGAGGTTTAATTATGCGTAAAGTCGTGCTCGGACTCGGTATCAGTTTGGACGGTTATATCGCGCGCAAAAACGGCGCGGTCGATTGGCTTTCGATGGATTGGGATTACGATTGGACGGCGTTTTTCAAAACCGTCGACGTGGTTTTGATGGGACGAAAATCCTGGGATGTGGCGCTCGGAATGAGTCCGAAACCGAAATCCAAAAAGAAATCGAAAGCGTCAAATCCTTACGGCGATATGGAAGCTTACGTTTTCTCGAAAACTTTACAGGAAAGCGGCGCGGAAGGCGTCGGAATAGTTTCGGGAAATCTGAAAGAATTCGTCGCCGGGCTGAAAGCGAAAGACGGCAAAAACATCTGGCTTTCGGGCGGCGGCGAGCTGGCAAAAAGCTTTCTGGATGAAGATTTGGTGGACGAGATTTATCTGGGCGTGACGCCGCTTCTGCTCGGCGCGGGCTTGCCGCTTTTTCCCGAACTGATTCGGGAAGTTCCGCTTCGGTTTGTTTCCTGCAACGTTTGCCGGCACAAAAAAGAAGATAACGCGATGCTCGAACTGGTTTATGAAGTGAAAAGATAAAAGCCTCCGGTCAATCGACCGAAAGCTTTTATTCCACGCGTTTTAATCGCTCAAAAATTACCAGCGCGAACCGCCGCCGTTATAGCCGCCGCCGCGATTACCGCCGCCGCGTTCTTCGCGCGGTTTGGCTTCGTTCACGTTCAGGTTGCGACCGTTGACTTCTTTGCCGTTAAACTTCTCGATAGCGTTCTGACCTTCTTCATTGCTCGACATTTCGACAAAAGCGAAACCGCGCGAGCGACCCGTTTCGCGGTCTTCGATAATGCGCGCCGATTCGACCGTGCCGATTTCGCCGAACATTTCTTCCAAATCGTTGTTCGATGTTTCAAAGGAAAGATTTCCTACATAGAGTTTCATTGACATAATAATATTTATCCTTGGGTCTCTTGGAATCAGAGACCTTCAAAAGAAGCGTCGAAAGCGAATTGACTTCGGGAAACGGTTTGCCTGACGAAGGGTCGGGTTCGGATGCTCAAAAAACAACAAGAGCGGCTTCTACAACTAAAATCCAGCCTGCTCTCGAACTATCCAAACGCCTTCGAATGAAACTTTTACAAACGGGCGCATCACCGTCGATGCGCGAGAGAAGGATTAACCATAGCTATGATGCGCTTTTCGGCGTCCGGTTGCAACCGAAGTTTTTAATTTGAAAGAAGGCTTTGCCGCGTCTCTGCGGTGAAAAATTCCTGACTCGGTTTCGCGCTGAATATTTGATTCGCATTTGCATTTTCCGAGCCTTAAAATTAATTTTGAAATATGAGCATTGCAACCAAAGCAGGCGACAAAGGAAAAACCGCTTTAATCGGCGGCGAGCGGGTTTCAAAAGCGGATTTGCGCGTCGAAGCCTACGGCACGATTGACGAGCTTGGCGCGCAGATGGCGTTTGCGCGTTCCATCTGCGGCGACGAAGAAATAAACGAGCTGACGAAATCAATCCAGCGCGAATTGTTTATGATTTCCGGCTCGGTCGCCAATCCGAATTTTACGGACGCGCCGAAGCCGTATCTGACGCCGGAAATGATTGAACGGCTGACGGCGGAAGTCGTGCGCATCGAGAAAATGGAAGGCATCCTGTCGGATTGGAGCCTGCCCGGCGATGTTTCGAGCGCCGCCACTTTCGACATCGCGCGAACCGTCTGCCGCCGCGCCGAGCGCTGCGTCGTGCGCTTGCAGGAAGCGGGCGAGACGGTCGATGCACAGGTCGTCACTTATCTCAATCGCCTCTCGGATTTGCTCTGGCTCGTCGGCAGACTCCTGGAACTGAAAGCCGGCGTCGATTCCAGGCTCAGAGACGACGAGCACGGGGGAAACAAATGGTCGCGCGCCTGGTAGGTTTTAAAGGCAAAACGCAAAGGGCAAAGGCAAAACTGTAAGGACGGATTTAATCTTTAATTTTAAATTCTAATATTTTGCCTTTGCATTCTACGTTTGCCTTTCCGAGGATTGCAAAATTCGGGATTTTATGCGTTCATACACAGAGTAAAAATCCTGAAGATGAAAGAAACATCCGTTTTACAATTCAAACCGAAAATTCATACCCGTCACGAGGCTTTCGTTTTTCGCGCCAAAACTTTTTTATTACAGCTTAAGCGCAGCGCGGAAAATCTCGGCAATTCCGACGTCAGACGGTTTCCGAAAACCTTTGATTTAAACGCTCAGCCAATCGTCGGCGAATCGAAAACCGCGCTCTGGACCGAGAAAGACCGCGCGGAAATGCCGCTGATGGCGGGCAAGATTCATAATCTGCGGCGGGCGATAGCCAAATTAAACGGCATCGAAATTACGCCAAATCAGATTTTCAGTTTCTGGAAACAAATCGGACGCGCGACGCGCCGCAGAGGTTTCGTGCGCGGGCGGGAATTGCGCGAAGGCTGCATTATTCCGAATGTCGGCGGCGGTCTCTGCCAGCTTTCCAACGCGCTCTACGACGCGGCTTTACAGGCGAATTTTGAAATCGTCGAGCGCCACGCGCACACGCAAATCGTGCAGGGCTCGCTGGCGGAAAGAGGGCGCGACGCGACGGTTTTCTGGAATTACGTCGATTTGCGTTTTCGCTCGCCGAACGCTTTCCGCATCGAAGCTGAACTGACCGCAACGCATTTGATTGTCCGTCTGCGCGCCAAAGCAAAAAACGACAAATTAATTCAACTCAAACGTGAGAAAAATTCTCTCGATTCCCGACTTCCGACTCTCAACTCGCCGAACAGTTGTATGACCTGCGGCGTCGGCGAATGTTTTCGCAGCGAGACGCCGGACGAGGCGATTGATTTCGGCAGCACGGCTTTTTTGCTCGACGAATTTTCGACCGAGTTTGACGAATACGTTCAGGCGACGCGCGAAAAGAAGGATTTTTTGTTCACGCCGCTCGACGGAAAACGTTTTAAAAAAGCCAATTACGCTTGGCAAACAAAGGGTTTTGCGAAAACGAAACAGAGTCTTTTCGTAACGCTCGTTCGCTCATATAAATCGCGCAAGCTCGCCGCGCAGGGCGCGTCGCGTCAAAAATCTCTGCTGGCGATGGCGGAAAAACTGGCGGAAAGCTATGCGAAACAATTAACTTTTGAGGCGACGCACGTTGTCGTCTCGCAAAATCTGCTGCCGTTTCTCTGGAAAAACGGTCATCTCGGCGGGCGCACTTTTGATGTTTTGATGACGGCGCTGCCGATGAGCGAGCTGCAAAAACGGCTGGATTTTGCGGCTTCGCTGCACGCGGAAAGCAAAACGCTCGGCGATTTTCGCGCCGACCATCGGCTGCTCGAAGCCGAAACGCGAGGCTTGCAAAACGCGCGAAGAATCATTACGCCGCACACGGAAATCGCTTCGCTTTTCGCCGAAAAAGCGAAATTGCTCGATTGGCGGATGCCGAAAGCGAGAGAGTTTGATAGAAAACGAGGCGAAAAATTCACCGTCGTTTTTCCGGCTTCGACCGTCGGCAGAAAAGGCTGTTACGAGCTGCGCGAAGCTCTGCGCGATTTGGACGTCAAACTCGTCGCGCTCGGCGCGATTATCGAAGACGCCGATTTCTGGAACGGTTTCGATTGGGAAAAAAGCGGCGTCGATTGGCTCGAACGCGCGGATTTAGTAATCTTGCCCGCTTTTGTCGAACACAAGCCGCGCCGGCTCCTGCAAGCCGCCGCGCATAAAATTCCGGTTATCGCCTCGAGCGCCTGCGGCGTGGAAAATGTCTCCGGAATCACAAGCATTGAAACGGGCGACGCCGGGCTTCTGCGCGAAGCAGTCAAGAAAATTTTGAAAGCGAATGAGAGAGTATCAAAGAACGACGCGCGAGTGTTCGTTTAATGATTTCCAGCCGGAAATCATTCGGGCAATCCGAAAATACGCCGAAAAATACGAGCTCGGAAACATCGAAGAAGACGTTTTGATGTGCGCTGAAACCGTTTCGGAGAAAATCAAACAGGGTTTTTTCAGTAAAATTTTCGGCGGCGCAGATTACGCGCATAACGTTTCGATGCTGGTCGCGCCCGAACGCCTCGTCTGGTGCACTCTGAACAGCCGAAACGAGGCGGTTGTTTCGGCGGCGCGTTTGTCTGAAATCGAAATCGCCGATTTCGAATCGAACCTGATTGAGGACAGCGGCTTGGACGTTTTCGGTTTTATTAACCGTTCGCCGGAGCGCGTCAAAGCCTTTCTCGGATTGGGCGCGGAAGCGGCGGCGCAAAAGTTTCGCGAGACGCTGAAAGACGCCGCCGCGAAAGCAAAATCCAAATAATTTTTCTCGCCCGAAGCAACTAAACCTCGAGTTGCCGCACCAATAAATACGGCAGCTATCAAACAATTTTCAAGTCTTTGGAGGAACGATTGTGAAGCTCGTTTCGATAATATTTCTTTGTCTTTTTCTCGCTCTTGCCGCGTCCGCGCAACCGCCCGTTCAGGAGTTGCCGCAGCCGGAAAATGAAATTGTCGGCGTCGAGGAAATTTATCTGGCAAAAGACAACGGCGAGGGCAAAGCCGGCGATGCCGAGACGAATTTTCTGACGACGGACATCCCGATTTTCTGCATCGTGCAGCTTAATTCGACCAAACCGGCAACCGTCAAGATGAATTTTATCGTTGTCAAAGTGGCGGGCGTCAAAGCCGAAACAAAAGTCGTCAGCGTCAGCTACAAAACCAACGGCAAGCAAAATCGCGTTAATTTTACCGGCTCGCCCGAAGGCGCGTGGATTGCCGGAAGTTATCGCGTCGATGTTTTCGTTGACGGCAAACTGGCGGGAAGCAAAGAGCTGGAAATCCAAAAATCGGCGCCCGAAAATCCGGCGGTCAAATCATTTCAGCCGAAAACGAACGCCAAACCCAAATCCATCAAACGAACCCGGAAAAATTAAAAAAAGGTTTTCAGTTCGAACTCTAGCAACTTTTTAACAAAGTTCGAACTCAAAACCTTTTTTCTGCACGATAATCAAACGCTGTCGGTAGCTCGAATCGGCAAATCTGTATTACGAAAAATCATAATCGCCCTTACAGACTGATTGGCACGTCTATTGCTCGAAATATCCGAAAAACAAGGAGGAAGTTTTAGCAATGGGTGATACATCGGTTCAAAAAGTGATGTCGAAAAACTCGCCGCACGGCGAAATGGGACAGAAATATCTGGCTTCGGGCATCCAGGTGGCGATGCGGCTCTGGGAAAATCAAGAGCCGAATGACGATAAGGAAGAGCGCACGCGCGAATATGAAACGGTCGGCTACGTGATCTCGGGAAAAGCCGAGCTGCATCTGGAAGGACAGATGCTTCTGCTGGAGAAAGGCGATTCGTGGGTCGTGCCGAAAGGCGCGCGGCATACCTATAAAATTCTGGAATCGTTTACGGCGGTCGAAGCGACGTCGCCGCCGGCGCAGGCGCACGGGCGCGACGAGGAATGATTTACCGGAAAGCCGTTTATAAAAAAGCCTTGACCGAATCTGGTCAAGGCTTTTTTAATATTCTTTGTTCTATTTAACGGAATAAAGACCGGCTGAATTTTTAATTCTCGCTTTCCTCAACCGGCGGCTCTTGCTCTTGAGTTTCGGGCTTGGAATTTTTGTTTTTCTGTTTATCTTTGTCTTGTTTATTATCTTCCTTGCGGTCGCGGCGCAGCGGCGGCGGCGGCGGCAGTTCTTCGTCTTCTTCGCTCGCGGCGGGCGCTTCCGTTTCCTTCACCGGTTCTTCATTCTGAGTAGTTTGTCGTTCATTTTCTGCGTCCGACTCGGATGATTCTTCGTCCTGTTTATCGCCAGAACCTTTTTTCATCGACGCAGAACCGGAAGGAAGCGAAGTTAAATTACCTTTGGATAAACTGTCTTTCGGTTCTCCCGATTCAGGTTTATCGACAACAAATTGATATTGCGCTGGAATCGTGCGATTACCCGGCTCGTCCGTTTCCAGCGCGGTATTATTCGCCGATTTTTCCGTTGAAGTCCGATAAACCAGCGTTCCCGCAATCACGCCGAGCGCCGTCACCGCCAGCAGCGCCATAATCAAAAAAGCCGGGTTAAACGACTTATTCTCTCTACGCATCGGGACGCGAAACTTTTTGAAACGAGCCGAAGTTCTGGTCGGCGTTTCGTCGAGCGGCACAACCGCCGGTATCGTCTGAACTGTTTCCTCATCAAAAAAAACTTCTTCCGCGCCTGTTTGAAATTCGTCCTGCTCGTTGATATTTTGCTGATTCATGATTATCTGTCCCAATCCAATACATTTATTTTTCTATCAGGCATAAGAGGCAAGAATCAGACCATAATAATAAAGAGGGCTTTGCCCTTTCCGACTAAATGGATAAACCGAAAAAGATTTAGGAATAATATGATAAAACGATGATAAATAAACACTGTTTGCAAAAGCAGGGAGTGACTAAATAAGTGTTGGTAGGTTTTGTGCCAGATATGCCGGATACTTTGGCAGCCGTCTTTTTCTGAGTTGGCGCTCATTATAAAAATAAACAAACAACTCAACGGCTCT
>DASVRL010000299.1:0-23797 GCA_036388635.1 Pyrinomonadaceae bacterium | reverse complement strand
AAAAAATCCGGCGGGCATTCGTTTTATTTCGGAACCGTTTCTAAACGCCGATAAAATAATTGACGCGGCTTTCAATCTTTTCCCGAATGCTCAGCAAATTTTCTGCCGAATCGGCTTCGAATCTCAAAACCAGAATCGCCTGCGTGTTCGACGCTCTGACCAAGCCCCAACCGTCGGGGAATAAAATTCTCGCGCCGTCCGTCGTGATGACTTCGTTGGTTCGGGAAAATTCTTCGGCGATTTGCCGGACGACGACGAATTTTTTTTCTTCCGGGCAATCGACGCGGATTTCCGGCGTGGAAAACGTTTCCGGCAAATCGGAAAGCAGTTGAGATAAGCTCAAATCGGTTTTCGATAGAATTTCCAGAACCCGCGCGCCCGCGTAAGTCGCGTCGTCAAAGCCGTAAAAGCGGTCGGCGAAAAAGATATGACCGCTCATTTCGCCCGCCAGAATCGCGCCGGTTTCCTTCATTTTCGACTTGATTAAAGAATGTCCGGCTTTCCACATCAGCGGCTTGCCGCCGTTTTTTTCGATGTCCGTAAATAAATTTTGCGAGCATTTCACTTCGGCGATAATCGTCGCGTTCGGGTTCTGCTTTAAAACCGAGCGCGAGAGCAAAACCATCAATTCGTCGCCCCAGATAATTCTCCCGGTTTCGTCGATGACGCCGATGCGGTCGCCGTCGCCGTCAAACGCGATGCCCAGATCCGCGCCGCCGGTTTTGACCGCTTCAATCGCATCGAGCAGATTTTCGACGACGGTCGGGTCGGGATGATGATTCGGGAAATTTGAATCCGGCTCGGTAAACAGTTCGATTAATTCGACGCCCAGTTCTTTATAAATCGGCACTGCCGTCACGCCGCCCATCCCGTTTCCGGCATCGACGACCGCTTTTAATTTTTTGTTTCCGAGCGAGACGCGCGCCAGAATCTCGCGCCGGTAATCTTCCGAAACTTCCAGAGTTTCAATTGTTCCCGCGCCTTCGGCAAATTTTCCGGCAAAAGCGATTTCCCGGATTTCCTGAATCTGCGCGCCGAACAGCGCGTCCTTGCCGAGACAAATCTTAAAACCGTTGTGGTCGGGCGGATTGTGCGAGCCGGTAATCATCACGCCGCCGTCCGTCTCGCGGGTAAAAACCGCGAAATACAAAACCGGCGTCGGAACTCTGCCGATGTCGAACACGTCGCAGCCCGTCGCGTTCAAGCCCGCGACGAACAAATCGCGAAAACGCGGCGAGCTGGAGCGCGCGTCGAAACCGAGAGCGATGCGTTTCGCGTTATTCTGCCGAAAAAAAGTGCCGACCGCTTTGGCTAAAAGCGATACGGTTGCGTCGGTCAAATGCTCGCCGATGATGCCGCGAATGTCGTATTCCCTGAAAATATTCGGATTCATAAAGAAAAAAGAAAGTTTCGCGCAAAGCGGCGAAGAAGGCAAAAGTAAAAAGTAAAAAATAAAAAGTAAAAAGTAAAAAGTGAAAAGTGAAAAATAAAAGAAAATAGATTGCCGCAAAACTCCCTGCTTAACTTTCGCCTTTCGTCTTTCTACTTTTTACCTTTTATTTTTGTTATACTCAAAATTTGCTTTTGGGCAACACGCGCGCCTCTATAGGGCATCGAAACGTGTTGAGCTTCGTAAATATTCCGTAATAAATTATGAAAAATCTGGCTCGTTTTTTTGGATTCTCAGTTCTCGTTTTAAGTTTTGTCTTAACGGTTGCGGCGCAGACGCCGCGCACCAGCCCGACGCCGCCGACGCCGCGCGGTGATGACGACGGCGGACAGGTCAAAACGTTTGAGGTTCGGCTGCCCGTTACGGTCAAAGATAAAAAGAAAAATCTGGTCGCGGGTTTGACGCGCGGCGATTTTCTGGTTTTTGAAGACGGCGTCCAGCAGGAAGTGACGTTTTTCAGCGATGAAAAAACGAATCCGCCCGTTTTCGTCGGCGTTTTGATGGACACTTCGCCGTCAACCGCCGGAAAAATGAAATTCTCGAAAGAAGCGGCGAAAAATTTTATATACACCGTGACGCGCATCCGCAAAGACAAAGCCGCGTTTATGACTTTCGACCACGAAGTCAGTCTGATTCAGGATTTTACGGACAAGCTGGATTTGCTCGACAAAGCCGTCGACGGCGTGAAAAGAACCGGTTCGCAGACGGCGCTTTACGACGCCATCTGGCAGTTTTCGGATGAAAAGCTCAGAAACGCTCCGGGCAGACGCGTGATTGTCATCATCACCGACGGCGACGACACGTTCAGCCGCGCCGACATCAACGACGCCATCGACATCGCCCAGCGAACCGAAACGACGATTTTCGCCATCTCGACCAAGTCCGGGTTTTTGGGCAGCGTGCCGGGCGTCGAAGCCGGAACGGTCAAGGACGAAGGCGATAAGCTGCTCGACCGTCTGTGCCGCGAAACCGGCGGCGAAGCCTTTTATTCGGGCGATATGCTCGCGCTCGAAAGAGCACTGGACAAGGTGGCAAAGGAATTTCGCGGGCAATACATCGTCACCTATCGCCCGGCAATTCAGGAATTGGACGGCAGAAAACGCAAAATCGAAGTGCGTTTCGCGGATAAGCAAAAAGCGGAAGATTACCGGATTCGCACGAAGACCGAATACAGGGCGATTAAGGATACATTGAAGTAATTTTCGATTTTTGATTGGCGATTTGAGATTGAAAGAGCAATTCGGCTCGCGTCAAACGCAATAGATAAAAAAAATCTTATTCAATCGCAAACCGGCAATCGAAAATTAGAGAAATCGGAGAAATAAATGTTTGGCAGTAAAAATTTAACGGTTTTGTCAATTGGCTTGTTATTTGTCGTCGCGGCTTTGTTCGGCTGGGATTTTTCAGCAGCGCAGCAGCAGCAGCAGCAAACGACGACGCAAAAACAATCGGCGCCGTCGCCGACCGCAACGCCCGGTACCGAAATAGTCGAAGAAGAAGACGAGCCGATTAAAATCGACACCGAGCTGGTCAACGTGCTTTTCACCGCGCAGGACAAAGACCGGCGTTTGCTGACCGACCTCAAAAAAGAAGACATTCGCATACTCGAAGATGGTCAGTCGCAGCAAATTTTTACCTTTGCGCGGCAGTCCGATTTGCCGCTTTCCATCGCTATCCTGATTGACACCAGCCAATCGCAGCAGCGCACTTTGCCCGAAGAAAAAGATGCCGCCAAATCCTTTGTCGAATCGGTCGTCAGACCCGAAAAGGATGAAGTGGCGGTGCTTTCTTTTACGGGCGAAACGACGCTCGAACAGGATTTGACCGGAAATGTTCAGCGGCTGCGCCGCGCCATCGACCGCGTCGAATTTGTTCCCGCCGCCGGAACTTTAAACGGCGTGCTGATTGGAACGCCGCCGATTTCGGGCAGAAGCCAGCAGGTCGCCGGCTCGACGGCGATTTGGGACGCGCTCTGGGTTACTTCCAACGAAGTTTTATCGAAAGCGCCGGAAAGAACGCGCCGCGCTATTGTTCTGATGAGCGACGGCGTCAACACTTTCGGCAACAAAAAGCTGGAAGATGCCGTCAACCAGGCGATAAAAAACGACGCGATTATTTACAGCATCGGCATCGGCGATTATTACTACGGCGGCATCGACGAAAGCGCGCTCAGAAAAATCTCGGAGCGCACCGGCGGACGCGCCTTCTTTCCCAGAGACGAAGCCGAATTGCGCAAGGCTTTCACGCAGATTCAAATCGAAATGCGCTCGCAGTATTTGATCGCTTACGAACCTTCAAATGCAAAACGCGACGGCACTTTCCGCAAAATCGAGATTCAGGTCACTAATCCCGAATTATCCAAACAGAAAGTTCGCCTGACGCACCGGCAGGGATATTTTGCCAAAACCGCATCCATTCAGAATAAGCCGGCGAAATAGTTTTCGGACAAAACCCGAACGGAGCGAAAGCGGATAGCTTAATTAAGCTATCCGCTTTTTTATTTAGAATTTAAAGGCAGTTTCGGAACGCGCAACGATGAAGGCGGAACGCGCTGAATCGGGAATGCCGGTAAAGTGAAAAAGCGAAAAGTTAGAAAAGTGAAAAGCGAAAAGCGAAAAAGTTATGTCGGCTTTTGCTCAAGCCTGCTTTTCACTTTTCACTTTTCACTTTTTCACTTTTCCAGCGGCAGACCGATTTTTTTCAATAAATCCGTAAAGCGCGAATCGTCTCGCAGGCTTTTAAACGCCGGGTCGGTCGCCAGATACTGCAACTGCAAATCGTGCAGCGCGAAAGCTTTTTCGAGCGAGGCAAAAGCTTTTTCGCGGTCGCCTAAAGCGGTGTAAAGCACCGCCAGTTCGGCGGGCGAAACGTAACTTTCGCCGGTTTCCAGTTCGCTGAGAATCGCCTGCGCTTTATCGCGCTCGCCCGCGCGGGCGTAAGCCGCGCCGAGATAAATTTTATTGCTCGGCGTTTCCTGACCCAAACTGAAGGCTTTCCGGTAAGCCTCGATTGCCTCGGCAAACATTCCATTTGCCGAATAGTTATAGCCGAGATAAAGATGCGCGAAAGAAAAATTCGGGTCGAATTCCAGAGTTTCCCGCAGGATTTTTATCGCTTCGTCGTATCTGCCGGCAAAGTATAAAACCAAGCCGTAATTTCCGTTAATAATAGTCGAAAGCGGGTCGAGTTCTTTGGCGCGGCGGATTTCGGCGACGGCTTCGTCGTGGCGTCCCGTGCGGCTCAGATAGCCGGAATAACCGATGTAGGCGCGGGCGAGATTCGGATTCAGTTCGATGGCGCGTTTGAATTCAAATTCAGCCTCAGCCCATTCCCAGGCGTTTATTTTCAGAAACGCGAGCGCAAAATGCGCGTCCGCCAGCGTTTCGTCCAGTTCCAGAGCTTTGAGCGCCGCCGCTTCCGCTTTCGGCGTAAATTCTTTCGGGTCGAGCGAGCCGCTGCCGACTAAAATTCGATAAGTAAAAGCCAGCTCGGCGTAGGCGAGCGCGTAATTCGGGTCGACGGCGATTGCCTCGTTAAAATATTCGACGGCGCGTTTGCGGCTTTCCGTGCCGCCTTTGGCGCGATAAAAACGCCCTTTCAGCAAAAGCTCGTAAGCGACGGAATTTTTCGTTTCGTGACGGACAAGTTGTTTTTGCTCGCTTAAAGTCAAACGCGGGTGCAGTTTGTCGGCAATCTCGCGTGAAATATCGCTCTGAATCACCAGCAAATCGTCGGCGCGGCGACTGTATTGCTCGCCCCAGATTTGCGTGTTGTCGCGCGCGTTTATCAATTCGACGCTGATTTGCAGATTTTCGCCGCGCCGCATCACCCAGCCGGTCAAAATCGTGGCGACGTTTAAAGTCTTGGCGATTTCGCGCAGATTTTCGGCGTTGTATTTGTATTTAAACGAAGAGCTGCGAGCGATCACTTTCACGTCCGGAAGCTGCGAAAGATTATTGATAAGCGATTCGCTGATGCCTTCGGAAAGATATTCCATCTCGGCGTCGCCGCCGCTGTTGCCGAGCGGCAAAACGGCAATCGAGCGATAATCGGCGCCGCCGGCAAAACGAAAATACGCCGAATACATCAAATACGCGCCCGCAATCAGCGCAATTATCAAAACCATCAAAGCCGGATTAAAAACGCCGTCCGTTTTTCCCGTTTGCCAGGCGAACAGAGTCGCCAGACAAGCCGCCGCCGAAAAAATTAAAACGGGCAAACCGTATTTTTTCGGCGGCGCGGGAATGCTTGGAGCGTTGGTTGTCGCGTCTATTCGAGTGGCAAATTGCTGCGAGCGCATCGACGACAGGGTGCGATAGCCGTTTTGTTGCAGGTTATTCTGCGTCACGACGCCGGATTTTCCCAGACGCTTGGCTTCAAATTCGAGTTCCTGCCGGAAATCCTTAATTTCGCCGAGCATCTCCGACATCTTTTGGTAACGCTCGCTCGAATCTTTGCGCAGCGCTTTCATAATGATATTGCTCAGCTCGCGCGGCGCGTCCTTGGCGTGATGCGTAATCGGCGCCGGATTGCTTTTCAAAATCGAGGCGATCACGTCGCTCGCCGTTTCGTCCTGAAACGGCAGCTGAGAGGTTGTCATTTCGTATAAAATGACGCCCAGGCTCCAGACGTCGCTGCGCTCGTCGATCTGTTTTCCGCGCGCCTGTTCCGGCGACATATAAAAAACCGTGCCCATCACCGTTCCCGGCTGCGTGTGAACGTAAGGCTGCGTGACGGCGTCGGGGTCGTGTTCTTCCGCTTTTTCGACAAACTTTGCCAGACCGAAATCGAGAACTTTGACCAGCCCGTCCGCGCGCAGCATAATGTTTTCCGGTTTGACGTCGCGATGAATGATGCCCGCCGAATGCGCCGCCGCCAGCGCCGAAGCCGTCTGCTCGGCGATGTTCAGAATTTCCGGCACGCTCAATCTTTCGCGTTTTAGTTTTTCGCGTAAGGTTTCGCCCTCGACAAATTCGGTGGTGATAAAATGCAGCCCGTCTTCTTTGCCGAATTCGTAGACGGTCAGAATATTCGGATGATTCAGCGCCGAAGCCGTCTCGGCTTCGCGCTCGAAACGGCGGAGAAGATCGTCGTCGCCGGCAAATTTGGCGGACAGAATTTTCAGCGCGACCTTGCGGTTAAGGCTTTTGTCCTGCGCCAGATACACTTCGCCCATCCCGCCCTTTCCGATTAAAGAAAGAACCGCGTAGCGCCCAAAATTTTTACCGCTTTCGAGCATAAAAAGATAGCGCATTATAGCATTGTCGCCGGAGTTTACACAGAAACGCGAGACCTGAAATGATTGAAGTGAAACAAGATTAGCCGGGCGAAAAGGCGCGCCCGAAGAATTAAGAAATCCAGCCGCCGCCGCCCGCGAAAATTTCTTGCCTGCAAACTTTGGAACGTGGTACTTTTACCAAAGTGT
Organism: Pyrinomonadaceae bacterium; assembly: GCA_036388635.1. Taxonomy (GTDB): domain Bacteria; phylum Acidobacteriota; class Blastocatellia; order Pyrinomonadales; family Pyrinomonadaceae; genus JALZHR01. The sequence continues at coordinate 16,922 of DASVRL010000299.1, read as the reverse complement.
TCGTTGTTTCCCCGCGGCTTTTTATCCGGTAAAGGAGCTTATTTCGTTATGGCGCGTATTAATTTTTTCAGCCGAGCCGGCGTGGTTTTGGCTTTGTTGGTGTCGTCCGTTTTCATTTCCGGCTGCGCGAGTTCGGCTAACAGTCGTTATTTCGGAAAAACGCAGGCTCCGAAAGATAATGTTCTGCGTTATATTTCCGGCTCCGAGCCGGAATCGCTCGACCCGCACGTTTCCAGCGGTCAGCCGGAAGCGCGCGTTTATATGGCGATTTACGACGGCTTGGTCGAATATCATCCGAAGGATATGCGCCCGATTCCGGCGATTGCCAAAAGCTGGGAAATCAGCCCGAATGTCGACGAATTTATCTTCCGCCTGCGCGATAACGCGAAATGGAGCGACGGCACGCCGATTACGGCGCGCGATTTCGTTTACAGCTTCCGGCGCGGCTTTGCCCCCGAAACCGCTTCGCGCACGGCAAGCCTCGGCTACTTTATCAAATACGCCGAAGCTTTTAACGGCGCGCAGGTTTTCGTGAAAAAGAACAACGAATTTCTGCTGGCAAAAGATTTCGCCGAAGATGCCGCCGCGGCGCAAAAAACAAACGATTCAAACGGACAAAAAACTTCTCCGGCGCAAACGCCTTTCGGCGCGGAAACCGCATTTCGTAAATTTATCAAATCGCCCGACCGCCTGCTTCTGGACGGCGACGAAAAAAAACGCGCCAAACAGATTGAAGCAAATCCGATGCTGAAAGCCGCATTGGCGGAAGGCGCGGAATTCGTGCCCGTGAAAGCCGCCGACATCGGCGTCGAAATGCTCGACGATTACACGCTCAGAATCACTCTGCGCCAGCCCGCGCCTTTTTTTCTCGGACTTCTGGCGCATCAATTTTTCCGTCTCGTTCCGCAGCGGGCGATTGAAAAACACGGCAAAAACTGGACGCGACCGCAAAACATCGTGACCTGCGGCGCGTTTAAAATCAAAAAGATTCTGCCTTACGACGCGTATATTTTTGAAAAAGACCCGAATTATTGGGACGCGGCTAACGTCCGGCTCGACGGCATCGAATTTTATCCAATCGAAGAGCAGACGACGATTCTGAATTTGTATAAAGCCGGAAACGTCGACGCGATGCTCAATCATATCGTTCCGTCTTCGTGGCTCGACGTCGTTCGCGAGTATAAAGACGAATATCTGAACTTGCCCGAAAACGCCACGGCTTATTACAGTATGAATATTACGAAGCCGCCGTTTGATAATCCGAAAGTGCGGCAGGCTTTCAGTCTGGCGATTAACCGCGAAATCCTCTCGCAATTTCGCAAAACGACCAAGCCGCTCTACTTTCAGACGCCTTCGGGAATTTTCCCCGATTACGATAAAGCGATGGACAAGGTCGGCGAGGAAGTCAGAAAAGAACGCGGCATCTCGCCGGAAAACTGGGCGAAACAAAGAAAGCAATTCGACCCCGAACTTGCCCGCAAACTATTGACGGAAGCCGGTTTTCCGGTGCAGCAAACGGGCGGCGGCTTTTCCGCGCCCGCGTTTCCGGCTGATAAGGTCGCCATTTCCTACAACACGCTCGAATCGAACCGGCAAATCGCCGAGTTTATCCAGAATCAATGGAAACAAAACTTGGGCATCACGATTCCGCTCAAAAATATGGAGTTCAAAACTTTTCTGCCTTACCGCAATTCGCTCCAATACGAAGGCTTCGCGCAAAGCCTGTGGGGCGGCGATTATATGGACCCGTTTACGTTTCTGGGCTTGCATTACGGTCAGCAAAACGACGGCGGCGCGGGCTTTTCCGACCCGCAATACGACAAAATGCTGGACGCGGCAAACTCCGAGCTCGACCCGCAGAAACGCCTGGAAAAACTGGCTCGCGCCGAATATTATCTGATGGAGCAGCTGCCGTCGATTCCTTTGACCATCGCGTCGACCAACTGGATGAAAAAGCCGTACGTCAAAGGTATGTATCCGAATCCGGGCACGCTGCACGCCTGGAAATTCGTTTATATCGAGCGCGACACCGCCAAATGGGACAGAGATGTCGAGAATATAATGCAGGATAAGGATGCGGTCGTTGAAGAACAGATAAAAAATCTGGAAAAAACGCAAATTCAAACCAAATCCGAAGATTGATGAGAACGGCGATTTCGAAAGTGAAAAAGCGAAGAGGCGAAAAGGAAAGACAAAGCGAAATCAGCAATTCTTTTTCGCCTTTTCACCTTTTCACCTTTTCACTTTTTCACTTTTTCACTTTAAACCAACTCTAATTACGGAATTGCCATTAATATCCGCCGGTATTTCCATCCTCATCGCCGCTGATTAATCCGTCGCAATTAGAGCTACGCGCCGAATTGTTTCAGATGATGGTCGATGTGTTTATGCGCGAGAAGTCCCCATTGTTTGCGGTTCATTTTTCCGAACGCGGCGTGCGGCGCCCACGCGTGATTTTCCAGCAGCGAGCACATATTTTCGATGCAGGAAATCAAGGCTTGCCGGTCGGCTTCAAAGTCGGTCGGCTTGGTCCCGTCAATCATAGGATTAATCTCTTTGGCAGTCGGCGCGCCTTTCGGCATCGGCAACGCATAAATGACGAGCGGCTTTAAAATCGTGCGAAACAGGAAATTGCTTTTATCCGCCACCTCGCGCTCGCCCGTTGCCATTCGCAAGCCGTCGGCGCAGTGACAGAGCATCTCGCTGACGTTCATTTTGCCCCAGAGAGCTTTGCTTTCGGGCGTCAGACGGTTGATTCGATTAATAACCGCGCGGCATTTCTGTTCATCAAATAAGCTCATAACTTTTTTCCTACCGGACAGGTTTCGGAAAACTGACCGGACTTTTGTTTCCGTCTTTATCGACGGCGCGAACGCCGAAAAAATAATTGTCTTTCGACATTGCTTTCATCACAAAATTGGTGACGTTTCCGACGCTTTGCGAATTTGTCCAGACGGGCGAAATCGTGTCGCGCCAGACGATTTCATAGCCCGCCAAATCGGTTTCCGTTCCGGCATCCCATTTCAGTTCCGTGTCGTTTCCCAGACGCGCCGTGACCATTCCGACGTTTTTCGGACGCGCGGGCGCGAGAGCCAGACGCGCGAGACTTGCGGCATTGACGCGCGCGACATTCGCCACGTATTCAAAATCGACGTATTCGGGCGTGTCGCCGTAAAATTTCCCGTTTTCCGTGCGGACGTTTTGATGCTGGTGGTCGTAATCTTCGTTTGTTTCCGTGATGCGAACGGCAGTAAACCCGCGTTCGAGAAACGGAATGTGGTCGCCGCCACGCAGGTATCGGTCGCGCCGGTAAACCATCATCACCCGGAATCGCGGCGAGTATAAATCGGCGGTTTCCTTGACGAATCGGGCGAGCTGGCGCGAAGCCGAATCGTTTTCGCCGCCGGTTCCGCGCCGCGTGTTTGCCTGCTGCTCGGTCTCGTTTGACGGAACGCCTTCCGAAAATACGCGGACGGTTTGCCGGTTAGCCGCCGTTTTAAAAGTCGTCACGCCGCCGATGATGTCGTTGGTAAACATCGCTTCGATGTTCAATTTTTTCTCTTGCGCCTGCTGCGCGAAATACGCCGCGCCTAAAAGTCCCTGTTCCTCGCCCGCGACGGTCATAAAAACAATCGTCGCGTCGAATTTTCGTTTCGACATCACGCGCGCCATTTCGATAACCGCCGCCGTGCCGGAAGCGTCGTCGTTCGCGCCCGGCGCGTCGCATTTCGCGTCGGTCGGCAAAGTGCACATCGAATCGTAATGACCGGAAACGACGTAAATTCTTTCGGGGTCGCCCGCGCCGCGCAAAGTGGCGACGACGTTTGTCAGATTCGTCGGTTCGGGGACGCGATTGGCTTTCGGCTGGAGAAACGTTTGTTTTTCGACCTGCAAACAATTTCCGCAATCGGCGCTGATTTTGTTAAATTCACTGTAAATCCAATCGCGCGCCGCGCCGATTCCGCGCGTCGGGTTATCCTGCTCGGAAAGCGTATTGCGCGTGCCGAAACCGGCGAGCCGGCGAATGTCGGCTTCGATGCGTTTGGCGGAAATCTCGCGCAGCATTTTTTGAATTTCGGGCTGAAGTCTCGCGCTGCTGCTAGACTTATTTGTTTTCTGCGCGCCGATTAGCGTCGAGAAAGCGATGACGAAAACGATGCCGGCGAATATTTGTCTGGTCATAAAAATTTACGGTTTCCGGGTTGGTTTGTTTTATAAATGTAATGCAAATCTGCCGCGCCGCGCAATGGAAAACCGGCAATCAAAAAGCCGCCCGTCGCCGTCGCCTCATAAATTTTCAAAAAGATGTCCGCTCCCGACGAGTTTTTCCGTCTTTTAATTTAGATAAGCTTAAACGGCTTTTCATCTTTGGAAAAGGAGATTTATATGAAATTTTTAATCATTTTATTTTTGCTTATATTTCCCGTTTTCGTTTTCGGTCAGCACGGCAATCACGACCAGAAACAAACCGAAACAAAACAGGCAATGCTGGACGAAGGGCTTGGAAAAGTCGACCATCCGGTTTCGACCCTTAATCAGGAGGCGCAAAAATTCTTCAATCAGGGCTTGGCGTATCTCTACGGCTTTAATCACGAGGAAGCGATAAAATCTTTCCGCCGCGCCGCCGCGCTCGACGCAAATCTGGCGATGGCGTACTGGGGAAGCGCGCTCGCGCTCGGCTCGAACTACAATCTGACCGCCGACGCCGCGCAGCTCAAAGAAGCTTATGCGGATTTGCAAAAAGCGATTGCGCTCGCGCCGAAAGCGTCGGAAATCGAACGCGCTTATATCGCCGCCTTAACCAGACGCTATTCGGAAAATCCGCAAACCGACCAGAAAAAACTCGCGCTCGATTACAAAACGGCGATGGGCGAGCTGGTCAAAAAATACCCGGACGACCTCGATGCGGCGACGCTTTACGCCGAAAGCCTGATGAATCTGCGCCCGTGGCAGCTCTGGTCGCCGGACGGCAAACCCGCCGAAGGCACTCTGGAAATCATCGCCGTTCTGGAAAGCGTTTTAAAACGCGACTCAAGCCACACGGGCGCGAATCATTATTACATTCACGCCGTCGAAGCCAGCCCGAACCCGGAGCGAGCGCTGGCGAGCGCGATGCGTCTCGGCTTGCTCGCGCCGAATGCCGGTCATCTCGTCCATATGCCCTCGCACATCTACATTCGCACCGGCGATTACGTCGAAGCCGCGAAATCAAACGCCGACGCCATTCAAGCCGACCGCCGGTTTATGCGGAAAACCGGCGCGCAGGGCGTTTACACGATAATGTATTACAACCACAACATCCATTTTCTCTCAGCCGCCAGCGCGATGAACGGGCAATACGCCGAAGCCGTCAAACAGGCGCGCGAGCTTGAAGCGAACGTCCGCCCGCACTTGAAAATGATGCCGATGCTCGAAATGTTTTCGCCTTACACGCTCGTTACGCTGGTGCGTTTCCGGAAATGGGACGAGATTATGAAATACCCGCAGCCGGAAAGCGATCTGCGCATTACGGGCGGATTCTGGCATCTGGCGCGCGGTCTGGCGTTTGCCGAAAACGGCAAACCGGCTGAGGCGGAAAAAGAAGTAACGGCGCTCGGCGAAAAAATAAAAATCATTTCGCCGGAAACCGGTTTCGGCAACAGCACGGCGCGCGGCGTTTTAAAAGTCGCCGAAGAATTGCTGGCGGGCGAAATCGCTCTGGCGCGCGGCGATAAGAAAACGGCGATTGAGCTTTTGCGAAAAGCCGTTGCGGTGGAAGACGCAGTTAATTACAACGAGCCGCCCGATTGGGATTTGCCGGTGCGCGAGTGGCTCGGCAGAGCTTTATTGATAAACGGCGAATATGTTGAAGCCGAAAACGTTTATCGCGCCGAGCTTGCCAAACATCCGCGAAACGGTCGCGCTTTGTTCGGCTTAGCCGAAGCGCTGAATAAACAGGGCAAAACGGCTTCGGCGCAGATGATTCGGCGCGAATTTGAAAAAGCCTGGGAAAAAGCCGACACGAAATTGACCGTCGAAAGTTTGTATCAATCCGCAAATAAAACGGCGCAGACGTGGAAATTCGGCGAGGTGAATCTGAAAACCGGAATTCGTATGCACTACGCCGAGCAGGGCGAGGCGAACGGCGAGCCGATTATTTTGATTCACGGCTTTACGGATTCGTGGTTTTCATACAGCCGTATTCTGCCGCTGCTCGATAAAAAATATCGCGTTTACGCGCTCGACCAGCGCGGTCACGGCGACAGCGACCGCCCGGAAAAAGGCTACGCGATGAAGAATTTCGCCGCCGATGTCATCGCGTTTATGGACGCGAAAAATATCAAGAAAGCGATTGTTGTCGGGCATTCGATGGGAAGCTTTGTGGCGATGCAGACCGTTTTGGACGCGCCGCAGCGAATCGAAAAACTCGTTCTCATCGGGACGGCGACGACGGGGCGCAACGACGTCACGCTGGATTTACAAAAGACGGTTAATAACCTGAAAGACCCGGTTGACGAAAAATTCGCACGCGATTTTCAGGTCAGCACCAGCGCTGAAAGCCTGCCGGACGAATTTATTAACGGTGTGGTTAAACAAAGTCTGAAGCTGCCCGCGCGCATCTGGCAGGCGGCGCTGGCGGGCGTAATTGCCGAGGATTACAAACCGAAGCTCGGCAAAATCAAAACGCCGACGCTGATTTTATGGGGCGATAAGGAAAATGTTTTCCTGCGCGGCGAGCAGGATTTGCTCAAAGCGAAAATTTCCAATTCGACTTTGAAAGTATATCCCGAAACCGGACATTCGCCGCATTGGGAGAAACCGGAAATGTTTGTGCGCGATTTGAACGAATTTCTCAAAAAATGATGAACGCGGAACGATGAACGATGAATGATGAACGATGAATTGCAATTTCTCCGTTTCGTTTTCTTAATTCATCGTTCATCGTTCCGCGTTCTAATAGTCTCATCTGTCCAAAACGTCAAACGCCTGCAAGCGGCTGCCGTCAGCCGAGTAAAGCAAACCGGCGGTTTCGTCGCTCGTAAAACGGGCGTCCGGTTCGGAAACGAGAATAAAGCGCGCGTCTTTTCCGGTGTGAACGTTGACGCCGACCAAGCCTTTTTTATCGAAAGGCTTCGGTAAATCCGTGTAAAAATACATATAATTTCCGCGAAGGTCGGCGAGACGCTTGCGGCGCAGGAAATAATCGGAAAGCTTTTCGACCTGCCGCACCGGGTCGAGACGCTCGAGCAGGCTTTCCTGCACCTCGCTGCGCGAAGGCGTCACGCGATTGATTGCGCCGCCGATGATTTTCCCGCGCACGCTCGAAGCGGTCGGGATATTGACCTGCAAACCGTTTAATCGATTTAAAAGATTCGGCGTTCGCGAGGCGATTCCGAAAACGCTGATGCGGTTCGTCACGTAGTTTTTTACGGAATTCGAAGCAAGCGTCGTCAAATCAAACGAAGAAAAACGCGATTTCAAACCCGACCAGCGTAAGCTGAGAACCGTGCGCGCCAGATTTGCCCCGCGCGCGACGTTTAAGACGGAAGTCGCCAGCCCGCCGTAGCGAAAATAAAGCGCGGCGGCGCGCAGCGCGATCCCCGCCACAATTCGGAAAACGCCGCGCGCAGGCGCTTTGTGTTTGACGCGCCAGACCTCGTTCGGGTTTTCGTCTTCGACAAAGGAATTTTGAAATCCTGAATCTGAAATTTGAAATCCGGAATTATTTTTCGCTTTGAAGTTTGAGTTTTGAATTTGAAAGGCGGCGATTTCGTCTTTGCCGCCGACCACCGCTTCGCCGCGCTCGTTTATCAAAACAAACTGTGCTTTTTCAACCTCGTGTTCAAAATCCGAAATTTTCTTTCCCGTGCGCGCGTCAATCGTGATTAAATCGTCTTTGTCGGCGACCAGAATCCGGCTCGCGTCGGCGAAAACAAAATTCGTCAAACCTTTGTCCGCGCCTTTGTAGCGCCAGATGGTTTTGCCGTTTTTCGTGTCGATTGCCGAAACGCCGAACGAGCCTTTTTCTTCCGTTTCGCCATCTTCGATGCGCGTGAATTGCCCGCCGGTTCTGACATACAAAATGTTTCCGACGACCGCCATTTCCGGCGTGACGCCCAAATCTTTCGCTTCCCATTCGACTTTTCCGCTCTGCCGGTTTATCGCGCGCACTTTGCCTCTGCCGGAAGTGTAAATGTATTTTTCGTCAAAAACCGGGTCGGATTCGGTCAAAGCCAAACCGCCTTCGTTGATTTTAAATTGCTCGCGCTCGCCCTCTTTTCCGGTGCGTGCGTCATAAGCGGTCGCGCCTTCGTAAAAAAGATAAAGTCTGCCGTCGAGCATCAAAGGCGGTCGGTAATTGTCGAGCGTAAAAGGAATTTCGCCCAAATTTTCGCCGAAGCGCGAGGGCATCATCTCGACGTCGGATTCAAGCTCTTTTTTCCAAAGCTCTGCGCCGTCCGAAAGGCGCAGAACGTGGATTTGCGGCGAGCGTTTCAATTCTTCGCCGATGCTGCCTTTCGCTTTTTTGACCAGCACGACGGCGAGCAAATCCGCTTCGGGCTCGACCGCCAGCTGCATCACGTCGCCTTTGACTTTATCGCTGCGCCAGAGCGTCGCGCCCGACAGCAAATCAATCGCTTCGACGCGCGATTTGTCGCCTTCGTCGAGCGAAAGCAAAATCAAATCGGTGCCGGGAATCGGCGTGATCGAAGTTTCGTCCAAGCCTCTGTGCTGCCTGCGCCAGAGCCGGTCGCCGGTTTGCCCGTCCAGCGCGAAAAGCGAATTTTCGCTGCCCGCCAGCATAATTCCGAAATCGGTGGTTTGATAAAACCGAACTTTGCCGTCGAGATTCGCCTGCCACACCGGCTGCGCGCCGACGGAAATCGCCGCGAAAAAGCACAAAAGACACAAAAGAAATACTGCTTTCATACGTTTCATTTTAGCCTTTATTCAGGAAGTTGGAAAGATTTTTGCGAAGCGCGAACAAGCGCGAATTTAGACAATCGTTTTTGCTTTCGAGGTTATGAGAAAATCGAAGTGAATTTTTGCCAGAACCAGCCGAAAAAATTTTCCTGTTGTGAAGGTGAATTTTCAAAAACTCGACCTTCGCCCAGAGATTGCCGGACGCGGTTTTCGTCAACCGTCAGCATTGTACAGGTATTTGTCATGGAAGGATTTCCGTAGGCATAAACAGTGTAGGTCGAATCTTCTTTAAAAGAATAACCGCAGGCAGAAGAATGCGCCGAAGTTTTGACTATGACTTCATTCGTCTCGACGCCTTTCCAAGCTCGCAGGACCTGAAATTTTACCTCGACGTCGGTCGATTGAGAAAACCAGCCGCGATTTATTGAAACCACTTTTCCCTGAAAGATGACCGGCGAACTTCGCACGGCGGCATCTTTAGCCGCATCATTCGGGCTTTGACAGCTGCACGCCAGCGCCAGATTATAGCTGAAAAATAAAATTAAAATTGCCGCCGTAATTTTCATGAAACCTTAGTTGTGAATCCGATAAGCTCTGCTTTTCCAGACGACAACGACCGTTCCGCCCAAGCTTTCGGCAATCGAACGCAAGCCGGAATCGAGGCGTTTGTAATCGTCCGAGCCGCGCCGAATCATAACCGGCGGCTGCGACGTGTAAGCCGAATCAGTCCAGACATTATTAACCTGACGGAAGGTTTTGCCGCCGACCAAACGTGCTTCGCCCGTTTTATTTTTGTCTTCGGACGCGCGTTTTTTCGCCAGCGAGCTCGGCGCTGACTGCGTGCCGAGACGTGATTTTTGCGAGTCGTTAAGAGCGTCGCGTTCCGCCGCGCGATTTCTCTCCGAAATTTCTTTTGTCTCTTCGTCCGCTCGCTGCTGCTGTTTGGAATCTTTCGGGGCGGGCGCGCCGGCAACCATATCCGTCGTTTTATTCAACGCCGCCGTATTCGAAGTTTCTCCGTTAAGCGTCAAAGGCTTTTGCTGTTCATTTTTCACAGGCTCCGGCGGCATTGCCTGCCGCGGCGCGGGCAAAACGGTTTTGTCGGCTAAATTCGCGCTCACATTTGCCGTCGTGTTTGAAACGGCAGTCGTCGTTGTCGTCGTATTCGAATTGCTCATCACGCCCGGATTGACGCTTGCCGAGTTCGACATATTGCCTGAATAAGTTTCGACCGTGCGCGTTTCGCCGTCGCCGCTGGCGCCGCCCGTGCCTCTCGACGTTTCGCGTATTTCCTCTCTTTGCGCGACCGAAACGTTTTGTTGCGAGTCGTTTGCCGTTTGCCGTACCATAACCGCAATAATTCCGGCGAAGACGAGCACCAGAGCGCCCATCGCAAAAGTGATTTGCGGAAACGCGAAAAGCCTCCGGTACCAGGGAATTGCCGGCGCGACGACCGGAATAATATTGCTTTCCCGGGCGTGAATTGTTTCACTTTCAATTTCGGCGTTAAACGGAATCAGATTCGACAAAATTTTTCGACACTTCGCGCATTCCGCCAGATGCTCGACGGCGCGCACGCGCGCTTTCGACGTCAAGGCGTTTTCGGCAAAAAGCGAAATCTCGTCCGCGTCCATATGCGCGGCGAAAGTTTGCACGCTTTCGCCTTTCGCCGCCCGGCGCAAAAGAGAATCTATTTCCTTGTCGAATCCTTCTATCATTTATCAGTTAACATTTAACATTTAACATTTATCAATTGTTCAATGTTCAATGATAAATGTAAGAACGCTTCAATGAAAAAAATCTTGCAAACAAGCCAGCAGCGCCAGCCAGCCGAACAGTTTTTCGATGCTCAAGTCCAGTTTAGATGCCGTTTCCGACAGGTAGCGTTTGACTTCTTCGGGCTTCCAGCCGTGTTCGGCGCAAAGAATTTTTTCGACCGACTTGCGGATTTCCGTCTGGATGCGGACGAGTTTTCGGCTGGCGGTCGCTTCGTGAAAGCCCAAAGTCGCGCCGATGTCCTTGAGCTTTAAATCGTCGAAATAATAAAGCTTCATAATCAGTTTGTCTTCGGCTTCGAGCCGCGCAATCGCCTGCCGGAGCGCGGCAGAAATGTCCTTGCGCGTTTGTTTTTCGCTGAAAACGTCTTCCGGGTTGTCGCTGTGCGAGACGATTTTTGAATTTTCCGAGTTTTCCGAAGATTCGTTCGCCAGATTTTCAAACTCGCGCGCTTCTTCAATCTGCACAAACTTCGACTGCTTGCGAAACTGGTCGACCGCCAGCTGCGAAACGACGGCGCGCAGCCAGCCCGCCAGGCTTCCGCGACCCGAATAATAACCGAGCTTGCCGCGCCGTTCGCCGTTTTTTTCTTTCAAGCCGTAAAGCTCAGCCCAGATTGAGCCCGCCAGGTCTTCCGCGTCCTCGTTATTCGAGGAAATACGACGCGCCGCCGATTTGACGGTCGCGTCGTATTTCGTCACCAAATCGTTCCAGGCGGTTTCGTCGTTGCGCTCGCAGGCGATAATCAGGCATAAATCGTCGGCGTTCATCGCGTCGATAAATTCTTTTATTTCCGCGTTTGAAGCGTTTGCGTCGTCGCGCAGAACGTATTTTTCAATCGATGCGGAAACGCGCGCAAACAAATCCGACGCTTCGAGCCGCCGCGAATTTTCGGTGCGGGCGAGAAGTCGCGCGACGGCGTCTTCGACAATAAATTTATGTTTTTCGGCAAGCGCGGTCATCTGTTAGCGAATCGGAAAGAGTTTAGCAGAAATTAGATGCGTTTGACACGGCGAAAAGTTTGTAATCCGGCAAATGAAACTCCGCGCGCGGTTCGTTATAATAATCGAATGATTGAGAAAACCGAATTTCACGGCGCAAACTGCCTGCGGCTTGCCAACGGCGAAATCGAATTAATCGTCTCGACCAATTTCGGTCCGCGAATTTTATTTTACGGGTTTACGGGCGGCGAAAATATTTTAGGCTGGCACCCGGAAGCGCGCGTCGAAACCGCGCTCGGCGAATGGCGACCTTATGGCGGGCATCGCCTGTGGATGGCGCCGGAAAATATGCCGCTTTCCTATGCGCCGGACAATGCGCCGGTCGAATATTTTGCCGAAAACGATTTTTCCGCGCGCTTTGTTCAGCCGCTCGAAAACGAGACGAAAACGCAGAAAGAAATTGTTTTAACGCTCAACGAAAAGGGAAGCGAAACGAGCGTCGAGCATCGCATCACGAATCGCGGGAGCGAGGAAATCGAGCTTTCGGCGTGGGCTTTGACGATTATGCGCGGCGGCGGCGCGGCGATTATCCCGAACGAACCTTTCAAGCCTTACAGCGGCGAAAATCTTTTGCCGGTGCGCTCGGCGGCTTTCTGGTCGTACACGGATTTGACCGACGCACGCTGGCGCATCGAGAAAAATTTTATTCGCCTGAGCGTTGACGAAAACAAACACGACCCGCAGAAAATCGGCGTTTTAAATCGACAGGGCTGGACGGCTTACGAGTGGCAGAATTTATTGTTCGTCAAAAGATTCGATTTTGTCGAAGCGGCGATTTATCCCGATATGAACTCGAACACGGAAATCTACACCGCCGGTTCATTCGTCGAAGTCGAATCGCTTTCGCCCTTGCGAAAACTCGCGGCGGGCGAGACGCTCGCTTACACGGAACGCTGGCAATTGTTTGAGAATATTAAAATTGAGGAATTGATTGAAAAGTAGGAGTTTCGGGAACAAATGCGAATTGGCGGTGTCTAATAAATGTTTAGCCGCAAACAAATATAAGGAACATGAAAAATGAGATTTCCGAAAGCCGCATTCCTGTTTCTGGTTTTTTCTTTTCAGATTGTATTTGCTCAGGAAGGCAATCAACCGAAAAAGAAAACGATATTGAGCGGAAAACCCGGCAAAGTTTCGGGAATTCTTGTTTTTAACTATAGTCTGAACAACCCGGCGAAAATCCAAAAACTCGAAGATAAAACGTCGCGGAATGAAATTGAAAATAGCCAACCTGAATTGAAACGGAAACCGAAAGAAATTCGTGTCGGCGTGGTTAATAAAAGAGCGCGATACATTCCGAAACCTATCGTTTCGCGCGTCATTAAAGCCAGCGGCGAGGTAAAAGTCGAAATCGCGGTTGATGTAAACGGAAAAGTTGTTTCCGCAAAAGCAATCTCAGGACATCCATTGCTTCGTCCGGCGGCGGAAGCATCGGCAAGACGAACCAGATTTGCGCCGACATTGATAAACGGTCCGGCGATTATTGTCATCGCTTATCTGGTCTATAACTTCAAATCCAACAGGGAAATCGAGTATTAGTTTCCGCGTTTTCGACAAGGCGGCAGACTTTCGGAATTTTTAGCGCAGATTTTTTCTTAAAAAACTGACGATTTTCCAGCCGTCCAGATAAACCCAGGGCTTTTCGCCGAGCGTGTAATGCCCGCAGGGGATTTTCACGGCGCTGTGTTCGATGTCGCGGTCGCGCAGCGCTTTCATCAGGCGGCGCGATAAATCGACCGGAAACGTCAAATCGTAAAGCGTGTAAATGTAGCGCTGCGGGCGCGGCGGCATCGCGGCGAGCTTGTCCATATAAACCATCGGCGAAATCGGCAGCCAGAACTCGCGCAGTTCGTCTAAGGAAACATTATTTCCGATGCCTTTCTTGACGTGATAAGTTGAAAGCCCGCGCCAGACGACGTCGGCGACGTAGCCGGAAACGTGATTGAAAACGCCGGCGTCAATCGTCAAATCGTGCGCGAAAGCGAAAAATCCGACGCACGAGCCGATGCTCGTCCCGACGACGCCGACTTTTTCGTAACCCTGTATTTTAAGCCAGCGCACCGCCGCGCGCGTATCGACGACCGATTGCCTTAAGGATTGCAAAGTGCGCCCGACATTCGGCGCGACCAGGTAATCGGCGCGTTCCAGCTCCGGCGGCATTCTTTCTTCGTGATACGGCAGCGTCAGCCTCAAGGCGGTCACGCCGACGCGGTTAAAAACCTTGCACAGATCGAAATAGCTTTTCGCCTTCGCGTTCCAGTGCGGCAGAACGACGACCGCCGATTTTTTATTTTCTTTATGCGGAAACAGTTGGGCGTAAGCCGTATTGTTTTCAATCGAAGGCGTTTCAATCGTGCTCGTCCAGGTCAATTGCTGACCGTCGAGCCGGTAATCGTCGATTTCGGACAAATGAAAAAACGCGTCGCTGTTTGCCAGAACCTTTTGCGAGTATTCGCGAAAAATCTGGCGCGGCTCGTCGCCGTTGGCGTTTTCGCTGATAAATTCCGTTCCCCATTCAAACGGGCGCACGACGCGATTGTCGTTGAGCATCGCAAAATAGCGTTCGCGGTTGTGCATATAACGTTTGAGCATAAACATTTATGGTAAGAAAATTGATGTTCAAGCGCAAACCACGAAAAAAATTAGCCGCGAACAGGCGCGAAAGAATAAAAAAGAAATTCAGCCGCCGCCGCCGAACATAGAGAAAAGCAGAGAAAAATTTACAGTGATGACGGCGATTGTTAGCGATAAAAAGAATGATTTTTATTTTAATTATCCCCGTTCGTGCTGTTATCACTGTAAATTCTTTCTTTTGTGTTCGCGCGCGTGTTCTTTGTAGCGCGGCTAATTTCTATTTTAAATTCGGCAGAACGTATTTCACCTGTTCGATTTCCGTCAGAGCGACGAGTTTTTCCGGAGAAATGCGCCCGAAGACTTTATTGTCCTTTTCCGAAACGATTTCAAAACCGAGCTGTTTCAGTTTCTCAATCGCTGCGGGCGTTTTTTCCGTCAGCCAAATTTGAATCTGCGCTTTGCCGTCGCGAACAAATTTCACTTCGTTTGCCGCTGACGGCGAAACGTTTTTGTCGAGCCGCGCCGCCAGATCAGCCAGCCAGAGGTGAAATTTTTCGTCAATCAGTTTTTGCCGTTTCGCGGCGGGCGCGAGCGGCGCGGGCAGTTTTATTTCTTCGGTCGGGAACTGCATTTCGCCGAGCGTCGCGTTAATTTGCGGCTGTGAATTTGCCGGCAGCACGAAATTATAGACAATTATGCCGGTTATTTTCACGGCGCTGCCGGAAACCAGCGTCGGCTGAAATTTTGCCTTACGCGCCGCCGCCGCCGACGCTTGCTGAAGCAATGGATGCCCGCTGACGGCTTGCGCGGAAATCACGCCGCCGGTTTCGTCAATAACGACTCGCACCGAAACCGCGCCCGCTGCGCGCACCGCTTTGGCGGCTAAAGGGTAATCGGGTTTCGGTAAATTCTCGGCTTTTCCGTTGACTAAGCCGCCGGAAATCGTTTTCGGTATTTGATTACTGGAATTGAGCGTGCCCGTACGCGCATTCGTAACTTCCTGCCCGTTAACGATAAGTGAATTTTCCGAACCGCTTGCGCCGTTGATTTGAAACTGCCCGGAAGAAGGCACCGGCGAACCGACGGGTTGAGGAGAAAGTATCCGAGCCGGCATACCCATTCCGTTGCCGTTTCCGCTGCCGCTTCCATAACCCGAGCCGGTTCCCTCGCCTACTTCTTCTTCTTCAGAGACGGTTCCCGCCGGCGCGTAAACCGGAACGCGGACTTTGCGCGGTTTGCCGCGATAATTGACGACTTTTTCTTCGACCGCGACAAACGATGTAAATTCCGTCAGCAGGCGGTAATCCAACCCGATTTTAGTCACGGCGGCTTTCAGTTGCGGCGTGACGCGCGTTTCTTCACTTGCCGCATCCCAATTGGCAAGCATCAAATCGTCGATTTTCTGCCGCGCCCAGAGCGTCGCGAGCACGTCGTTCTGCGCTTCGGCGTCGGGCAGATTAAAGGGAATCTCGCGCACGAAATCCTGCCCGCCGACTTTACCGCGCAGGCGAATCGCGCCGCTCAGCCCGCGCGTATAGCGACCGTGAACGACGACGGGCTGGGCGCTGAATAAATCTTTGATTTTCTGCGGGTAGACGTCCTCGACGGGCAAATTGCTCCAGTCAATCGAGACGTCGGTCAAAAGCGGATTGCGGATTCTTTCGTGAAACCGGCGCGCGGCGGCTGAGCCGTCGTCTTCGAGCGCGACGTATTCGACTTCGCCGCGACCTTCTTTCGCGATATTATCCAGCAAATACCGGTTGACCGAGCTGCCGATGCCGAAAGCGAAAACTCTTGCGTTCCGATATTTTTTGACTTCCGCGATGATTTCCGCATCGTTGCCGACCTCGCCGTCGGTCATAAAACAGACGATGCGCACGTGGTCTTGCGCGTCTGACGGCGCGAGCGCAATCTTGACGGCTTCCATCATTTCCGTTCCGCCGTCGCCGCGCCGCGAATCGAGAAATTCCTGCGCTTTGCGCAGATTGTCGGGCGTCGCCGGAACCGGTTCGTCAAACAAAACGTGCGTGTCGCCGGCGAAAGTTATCAAATTAAAAGTGTCGTTCGGATAAAGCCCTTCGAGCGCCATTTTCATCGATTCGCGCGCTTT
Source organism: Pyrinomonadaceae bacterium (assembly GCA_036388635.1). GTDB lineage: Bacteria > Acidobacteriota > Blastocatellia > Pyrinomonadales > Pyrinomonadaceae > JALZHR01. Next base: position 557 of record DASVRL010000299.1, on the reverse strand, counting down.
TTCAATCGGAAAGCCCTGCATCGACCCGCTTGTGTCGAGGACAAAAACAATCTCTTTAGGCGCGACGTCTTCGACCGCAAATTTTTCGGGCGGCGACAGAATCAAAGTGAAAAATCCGCCGCGTGCGTCGCGGTGCGCCAGAACGGCGTCTTCGATGCGTTTGCCGGAAACGTCGTAACGCAAAACGAAATCTTTGTTCGGAATCGCGGTTTGATTTTTGAGCTTGATATGCGCTTGATTCGGGCTCAGATTAAACGTTTCGATTTCGTGCGTTTTCGAGCGAATTTCTTCGACCGGAACGCCCGCGTTCAATCTGACTTCGATGGCAATATCGTGTCCGCCGCGACTGGCGGCGACGACGGGCGGCGAGATTTTCTCAGCGTCTTCCGGCTTTACGGAAGCCGGATTATAACGCGGCGCGATCGTCATCGGAAACACGAATTCATACGCGCCGTCTTCGTATTTTAAAGTTTCGACGTAGCTGATTTCGACGACGATTTTTTCATTCGGCAGAATGTTGGCGACCGATTGGGTGAAAACGTTCGGGCGCTCCTGGT
>DASVRL010000298.1:0-15915 GCA_036388635.1 Pyrinomonadaceae bacterium | reverse complement strand
TGCCGCTTTCAGCTTTGCGCCTGATCTGCTCAGGCAGAATCGAGGCGAATGTATCCAGCAAATCCTCAATACTTTTATTTGATTTTGGCGGATTATTTTCATCATAGATGAGCATTGCCGCGCTGATTTCGCTGGCGGTCGTGCCGTCGCCGTCCAGCGACAAAAGCATCAAAGCCTTTAAAACCAGCTTTGCCTGCAGGCGCTGCATCACGGGAATATGGGCGACGACTTCCGAGCTGAGCTGGTCGTAAGTCGAAAACGCTTCGCGCAAATCTTTGGCTTTTCTGAGCGCGGTTTCCGCCCGGTCGAAAACTTCATCCAGCCCGACGAGCGAATTTGCCGGGCGACCCAGAATTTTCGCGCCCGCTTCGGAAGCAAAACCGAGCAGGGCAAATTCCGGCGCGTACAGCCGCACAAACGGCGCGATTTCCAGAATCAGCGGATGCAGCGGGTAAAGCGAAACGAATCTTTGTTCGCTCCAGCGAAAGCTCGGCAAAAGCGCTCGAAAATACGTGTAAATGTCGTGGACGAGCCGCTGCGTCTGCCGGTGTTTCGGGAAAATATGCGTATCGACGATGCGATACAGATGTTCCTGGTCGAGATAATCAATCGCGTAATTGCGCGCGATGGCGGCATTGACGCCGTCCGCTCCGGCGATGTCGTCGTCCAGCGCGACGGCGATGAACAAATTCAAATTTTTAGCCTGTTCCGCCAGCTCGCCGAGCAAAACGCCGTCGTCGCGCGCCACGCGATTGGCGCGGTCGTGAGCGGTGTCGATGATAAAGACGAAAGGCAAATCGGCTGCCTTGTCAGACGCGATTTTTAATAACTCTTCGAGCGAGGAGCCGCCCAGATTTCCCGGCTCGACTTCGAGCGCCAGCGCCAGCGCGTCTTTTAATTCTTCGAGCAGCGTCGCGTGCGTTCCGCGCCGCACGTAGGCGACCGGGTGACGGCGGCGTTTCAAGCGCTGCGCGCTGGCGGCAACCATCGGTTCGGTGACGCGCGAGCGCAGTTCGGCGTGCGAGACAATCGCGCCGAGCGTCGCCAGAAAATGACTTTTGCCGACGCCGCGATAACCTGCCAGCGCCTTTGCCGCGCCGTTAAAAGGCTGCACGTCGGCGACCTTATCGAGCCATTTCGCCATCATTTCCGCCGTCTGGTCGGTGAAATGATACGCCGAAAGCGTCTCGGAAGGGTCGGAGATAAAGTCCTGCAAGCCCTGATACGGGCGAACTTCCACTAAATCTTTTACTTTTTCTTGAATGCGTTTCATTGGACGGTCTAAAATTCGTTTAATCGCTAAATCGGGAAAGGAAAAATTTCGACGGTACTGCCGGGAATGCGGAATGTTTTCGCACCGAAACTGCCGGCGCCATTCTACTTTAACAGCTTTTCCCGCAGGATTAAATACTTTTCGTGATGTTTTGTAAATTTATTTCGGATTTACCAACCTTTTTTTAGTTTTCGTGCATCTTAAAAGCATTGCTCTATAAGCGATTTTAAAGATACAATTCACTTATCGGCTTGAACGTAATTTCTTGGAGGCATAATGCGTAGAGAAAAGATTCGGAAATTTACCGCCTTTCTTTTGTTTTCGGCTGTCTGGTTAAGCGCTACGGCACTTCCGGCGAGCGTTTTCGCGCAGACCGAGACACCGGCACCAAACAAACAGGACGACAGCAAAAAGAAAAAAGAGAAAAAACAGAAGGATCCCAGCAAACAGGATTCTACCCAGCAGCAGCAGCAATCGACCACTAACCCGAAAGGTCCGCTCACGACTAACGAAGACCCGAACATGATTGGCAAGCGCAACATCAACAAGGGTTCGGACAGCTTTTTCGGCTGGCTCGGCGGCTCGCAGGAAAAAGAACTCGCGCTCGGCAGACAGCTTGCCGTGCAAATCGAACAGCAAGCCAAGCTGGTCGAAGACCCGGTGATTACCGAATACGTCAACCGCGTCGGTCAAAACATTGTGCTTCACTCGGACGCGAAAATTCCGTTCACGATTAAAGTCATCCAGGGCGACGAAGTCAACGCATTTGCCTTGCCCGGCGGATATTTTTATGTTTACACCGGCTTGCTTTTAGCCGCCGATAACGAAGCGGAACTGGCGGGCGTGATGGCACACGAAATCGCGCACGTCGCCGCGCGCCACGCGATGGAAAACTCCGGCAAGGGAACGCTTTTGAATTACGGCATCCTGGCGGGAATTATTTTCGGCGGCGGCATCGCCTCGACGATTCTGCAAAACGTCGGCGGCATCGGCAGCTCGCTCGCCTTTTTCAAATTCAGCCGCGGCGCCGAAGTCGAAGCCGATAAACTCGGCGTGCAGTATCTTTACGCCGCCGGTTACGACCCGACCGCGATGTCCGCGATGTTTGAAAAGCTCGCCTCGCGCAACAAGAAAAAACCGAACTCTTTGGCGAAGCTTTTCTCGACGCACCCGCAATCGGTTGACCGCCGCGACAACAGCTTAAATCTGGTCGGGCGTTTTCCCGAAAAACAGGAATACGTTATCAGCACGTCGGAATTTCAGCGCGTCAAAGCCCGTCTGATGAAAACGACCAACGCCAAAGCGCAGGTTGTTTCCGACATCGACGAAAACGGCGACTCCAAACCGACTTTGAAACGCCGCCAGCCGTCACCGGACGACCCGAACGCGCCGACCGACACGACCAAGCCGAGCGACGACAACGACAAACCGCAGCTCAAGCGCCGCGGCGAGCCGCAACCGCAGGCAAGTCCGAGCCCGGAAAAATAAATAAAGGCAAAAGGTAAAAGATAAAAGGCAAAAGTAAGAAAGTTTTTAACCTTCACTTTTGCCTTTTTACTTTTTATCTTTTGCTTTTTATCTTTTGCCTTAATCCAGAAGCGTTCCGTAAATTTCGAGCGGCAGATTAAAAACCGCTTCGTTCGTCGCCACAATCATCTCGCCTTTGCGCGTAAAACATAAACCGACGACGTTCATTCCGGCAACAAATATTTCGGCGTCCTGACCGTCGGACGAAATTCGCACGATGCCGCGCCGGCTGCTGATACAGCCCGCCACATAAAGATTTCCCGCCGTGTCGAAAGCCAACCCTTGCGGTCTGCCCAACCCGCGATAAAATTCGTCTTCGTAGCCTTCCCGGTCGACTCTTAAAACCGAATCGTAGCTGGAAAGCGACGGCGCGGTCACATACAAATTACCGGCGCGATCAAAAGCCAGATGATATGCCGAAACCGACGGCTCGAGTGCGGCGAAAGGCTGCGCGTCGCCCAGACCGGAAATTTTATAAACCGTACCGCTGCGGTCGCCGACATACATTATGCCTTCCCTATCGAAAGCCAATCCGGTGGCGACGCCCAAGCCCGAAGCCAGCACTGTCAATTCCTCGTCGCTCTGCACGCGGCAGACTTCGCCGTCGGCGCGATTCGTCACGAAAAGCTGCCCGTCGGGGTCAAATGCCACACCGGTCGGATTCATCACGGCGGTCGACATTTCCTGCAAATAATTATCGGATTCGAGCCGGAAAAGCGTGACGGGCAATTGCTGACCGCGCGAGCCGGAACGCGTCAAAATTATCGAATCGTCTTTCGGGTCAACCGCCGGATTCGAGACCATATGAAGATCGTCAGCCAGCTTTCTGCCGACGGTCAGGCTTACCGGCTCGCTCCGGTCGCCGCCGCTTTCCAGATAAACTTCGACTTCGCTGGAGCCGAAAGTTTCGGGAATGATGGCGATAATTCGATTTGGCGAAGCGCCGACCAGTCGTGCGGGCTGACCGTCAAAAAAACATCCGTAGGCGACGTTTCCATCGACCTGAAAATTTTCGCACTCGATAAAAACTTCGCCGCCCGGAATAGCATAAGGCGGATTGATTGAGAGAATTCTGCCTGCTTTATTCATAAACTATAATTTTACCTTTTTTCTGCATCTAAGCAATTTGTCAATCAAAATGAGCAGTTATGATATAATTTCCTTATCGGAGGTTTGGAGCAGTATCAGTAACATTCACGGTTTTACGCAAGGCTTAAAGCACAATCAACTGCGACGCATCGAACGCCTTTCATCGCGCCGCGTCGCCCCCGAACAAATCATCTCGCCCGAGCTGGCGCGTCAGATGTCCGAGATTTCCTTTGAAACCGGACGACAAATCGGCGTTTTGCTGAATCGCAAAGGTCAGGTCGAATACGTGATGGTCGGCAACGCCAAGCGCATCGAGATGCCGGATTTCGGGCGCGCCCGCGTTTCGGTCGAGCGTTTTCGGGGCTTGCGCTGCGTTCACACGCACCTGCTCGGCGAAAAGCTGACACAGGACGATTTGACCGACTTGGCGCTGCTGCGTCTGGATTTGATGGCGTCGATTCAGGTCGACGAAAAAACGGGTTTGCCGAATCTGGTTCACGCCGCGCATCTCGTCCCGACGACCGCCGATAAAATCGACGACGAAGCGCACACTTTGCCGTATGAATTTTTAGAGCCGCAGATTCCGTCGCACCTGGAAACGAATTTTATAGGGCTTATCAATTCGCTCGAAGCGGAAATGGCGCGCAATCGCCAGACGGCGCGCAGCCGCCAGACCAATCGCGACCGGGTGATTCTGGTCGGCGTGACGACCGGCTATTTATCCGAAGCCGAAGAATCGATGGCTGAACTGGAAGAGCTGGCGCTTTCGGCTGACGTCGTCGTGCTGGATAAAATTATTCAGCGCCGCCAGCAGATTGATTCCAGAACGGTTCTGGGAAAAGGAAAACTAGAAGAGCTTCTGGTTCGCGCGATGCGGCTCGGCGCGGATTTAATCGTTTTCGACACGGAATTATCGCCCGCGCAGGTGCGCTCACTTTCGGAAGCCACGGATTTAAAAGTCATCGACCGCCCGCAGCTTATCCTCGACATTTTCGCGCAGCGCGCGCAGTCGCGCGAAGGTAAAATTCAGGTTGAATTAGCGCAGTTAAAATACATTCTGCCGCGTCTTATCGCCGGGCAAAATTCGGCATTTTCGCGGCTCGCGGGCGGCATCGGCGGGCGCGGTCCCGGCGAAACGAAACTCGAAACCGACCGCCGCCGCGTGCGCGATAAAATCAATCGTCTGGAAAAGGAAATCGACCATCTGAGCTACCAGCGCGCCAATCGCCGCAAGGAAAGATTAAAACGCGAAGTGCCGATCGTCTCGCTGGTCGGCTATACGAACGCCGGAAAATCGACTTTGCTCAACACTCTGACGCAAAGCAAAGTTTACGCCGAAAAGAAAATGTTCGCGACGCTCGACCCGACTTCGCGCCGTTTGCGACTGCCGTACGAACAGGAAGTGATTATTAACGACACGGTCGGATTTATCCGCGATTTGCCCGTCGCGCTGGTTGCCGCTTTCCGCGCGACGCTCGAAGAAATCGGCGACAGCGATTTGCTGGTTCACGTCGTCGATGCGGCGAACCCGCGCGCAATGGCGCAAATCGAATCGGTCGAAAAGATTCTGGGCGATTTAAAGCTCAACGAAATTCCGCAATTGGTAGTTTTAAACAAGGCGGATTTGCTCGCAGAAAACGAGACGGAAGCCTTAAAACGGCAACTGGCGCTTGACAAACAACGCGAAAGCGTGGCAATTTCGGCTATCAAGCCGGAAACACTGCCGCCGCTTCTGGAAAAAATCGGAGAAGTTTTAGCGAAGGACTTGAATAAGGTTTCGGTCTTCGGTCTTGGGACTTAGGACTTTGATTTGATAGCTCGACTTGAGCAAAAATCGAAGACCGGAGACCGAAGACCAGAGACCAAATTCAGAATGAGTAAGCGTCTTCCAAATCTTGCGCCGCCATTTGCGAAAATCCGCAACAGGCTGGCAAACTACATCAAGCTCCTGCTTCAAACTTTAACCAAAAGACAAATCCTTTTGATTGGAACTGTTGTATTTATTCTACTTACAACCGTTCTCGTGCAGAATCCGCTATGGCGCACGCAAGCCGGCGAGCAATACAAAGAAGGCGACATCCTGCGCGAAAGCATCATTTCGCCCGCCGATATCTCCGTTACCGACACGGAAGAAACCGAAAAAAACCGCCAGATGTCGCGCGAAAGCGTTTTTCCGATTTTCACGCTCGAATCGAACCGCGCCGAAACCGCCGTCCAGAATTTTCGCTCGGCGTGGGAAAACTTGCAGCGTCACGGCGACGGTTCAAACTCTAACTCGCGGGCGGAAAACCTGAGCGCCAAAGCGAATCTTAAGGAAGACGCCAAAGCGGAAATTCACTGGACGGGCGCGGGCGGCGCGGAAGTCGGCAATGTTTTTGCGGCGCGGCGCTTCAGCTCAAACGAGCTGGAAGCCGTTTCGCGCGCTTTGCGCGAGAGCGCCGACGGGCGCATTTACAACGACTCCGACCAGCAGTATTTTCAGGAAAACATCACTTTGATTGACCGCCAGAAACCGAGCAGCCAGATTACCGAGCGCTCGCCCGAAACCAGCTGGACGGCGCTTTCCGCCGCGCGCGAGAAATTGAAAAACCGGCTGGCGGAAATCCGCAGTCTTTCGGCAAAAGAAGCCGACGCCTTCTATATCGCGCTTGAGCCTTACATTCAGCCGAGCGTCGTCTACGACAGCGACGCGACCAATAAGGCTCGCGAAAACGCCTCGCAGAGCATTCCGCCGGTGACGATTGCGCTCAAACGCCAACAGAGAATCGCCGGCGAAGGCGATATCGTCACGCCCGACATTGTAGCTAAAATCAATGCCATCCGCAGCTACACGGATTCGACGCGAAAATGGAATCGATTTTTCGGCTTGCTTTTCCTGATCGGCGCGCTTTACTGGGTCGCCTGGCGATTCATCGAGCATCGCGGCACGGTGCAGCGCCTGACGCTCTCGCCCGAAAGAACTTTTGCGCTGTTCGGCTTCGTCGCCGTCATCCAGACGCTTCTGATGGCAATCTGTTTTCGACTGTCTGAATTTACCGCTTTGCAGAATATCAAAGCGCCTTTTAACGACGCGACGATCTGGTCGTTTGCCATTCCCTTCGCCTTTGCCAGCCTGCTCATCACGCTGCTGGTCGATAGACGAGTCGCGCTGTTTTCGGGAATTTTTTCGGCACTTCTGGCGGGACTGCTCGCGCCGAAACCGCTCGAATTTGTTTTGTATGCGGCGCTTTCTTCGGCGGTCGCGGTTTACGGCATCGGGCGTTATCGCTCGCGCTCGTCGGTCACGACGGCTGGTTTGCTGGTCGGCGCGGCAAATGCGCTGGTCGCCGTCGCCTTGATCGGCTACACGCAGCAGCCTTTTATTTTAAATACGGTGACGCTTGCCGTCGCCTGCGGGCTTTTAGGCGGAATCATCACGGCGGCGGTGACCGCGGTTTTTCTGCCGATTTGCGAATCGATGTTCGGCATCCTGACCGACGTCAAACTGCTTGAGCTTTCCAACGCGGATTTACCCGTTCTCGGGCAACTGGCGCTGCGCGCGCCGGGAACGAATCAACATTCGCACGCCGTCGGGCAGCTCGCCGAAGAAGCCTGCCGCGCGGTCGGCGCCAACGCTCTTTTAGCTCGTATAGGCGCGCTTTATCACGACATCGGAAAAACCGCCGCGCCCGAACACTTCGTCGAAAACCAGCTCGGCAAAAACCCGCACGACCGCCTGAAACCGGCGCAAAGCGCGAAAATCATCATCGCCCACGTCACCTACGGCATCAAGCTCGGCAAGGAAATCGGCTTGCCCGCGCGCATCATCGATTTTATCCCGCAGCATCACGGCACGCGCACGCTGCATTATTTTCTGCGCAAAGCGCAGGCACAGGCGGGCGAAAATCAGGAAGTCGAAGAATCTGATTTTCGCTATCCGGGACCGAAACCGCAGTTTAAAGAAGCCGCCATTATGATGATTGCCGACTCTTGCGAAGCCGCCGCTCGCTCGCTCTCGCAGCCGACGCCGGAAAACATCCGCTACATCATCACCAAAATCATCGACGCCATCCTCAGCGACGACCAGCTCGACGAATGCGATTTAACTTTGCGCGAGCTGACCTTGATCCGCGAGTCGATGATTAAATCGCTGGTCGCCATCTATCATTCCCGCATCGATTATCCCGGCTACACGCCGCCCGCTTCATTCGCCAAACTCATCGTTCCGGCAGACGAAGACTCGGAAGAGCGAGGCTTAAAATACTCGAATCCGGCAGAAATCCCGGTCAGTCGCGGCGGCGAAGTCGAGGACGAAGCCGTTGACCGTACAGCCCAACCTGACAAAGCCGAAGCCAAAGCGGTGAAATAAACTTTACAAATCAAAAATAAATTTCTACAAATCAGAATCGACGCAAGTCAAATGATTCGTTGATTTCCATATTAGAAGTAAACATCAAATGTTCGGTAGCCGAAAACTAATCCGTCATTTCGGAGCTTGCATTTTGTTTTGCCGAATGTTATTACAGTGATGACAAAAAACATGTTGCGGTTATCGCTTGAATCGGATGCGGCGATAGACAAACCGCTTAGCCCAGCATCCTCTCAAATCAGAAATTTGGGAGGTTAAACATGAAAAAGCCCAAAGTGTCTTTCTCTTTTGCCTTCCCAAAACAATCACAATCACTGCACAGGAGGATTTATGATCACTGTCGAACTAGACATTTTTTCGGGAAATCCGAATCCCGTCTGGACGCTCACTGCACAGGAAGAAAAAGAGTTGGTTGCTCGCGTTATGGCTGAGCCGTCTCTAACGCTTCCGCCGAAGAGCGCGGGCAGACTGGGTTATAGAGGATTTATCGTCTCGGCAAGCAATGAAGCGAGAAACACGCTTGAAAAATCCGGCTTGCCGTCAAGATTTTACATCGAATCGCAAGAAAACGCTGATGCGGAAGCTACCCTGCTCAATTCCATCGAAGCCGGAAAAAGGGTAACTGACGATGTGCGGCAAGTTGCCCTGGATTCAATTAAGGCGACTAATCAATTATGGTCAGAGTATTGGCGGACACATAACAAGAGCGACTCGCTGGCTTTAGATATTCCGACCGCCGAAGGTTTCGAGACTTCGGTTAATTCTTTAGAGCCGAACATTCCGCGCGACGCGACGCGACCGGACGACAACGCTGATTCTTTAGTATGCGGACCGGTGGTTTATACGAGCGACACGAATTTTTCTTTCTGGAACGACGGGTTCAGCATCCGGCGCAATAACTGCTACAACTATGCGGCAAACTACAAAAGCAACACTTTTGCTCAACCCGGACGCAAATCCGGCGTGCAGTGGACATCTTTAGCCGATTGCAGCACCGTTCCGGGTTCAGTCAGCTACGGAGCCGACGCCGACGGTTTTGAAACAGCCTGCTACGCTTCCGGCAACCAGCTTTATGTCTGTCTCGTTCTTTGGGCGAATAACGATTTTCACTGGTATCGTCTGGCTGCCAATGGTCACTGGTGTCATAAACCGGGACAAACGGCGGCGAGAAATTATGACAACAGCGGAAATTGGATAAGCGATCCGGCTACTTGTAATCGCGGTCCTTACACGTTGGTTTGCAGCTATAGATATTTCCCTAACGGTTGGAGCGTCAGCTAACGCGAAGTCTTCGCGAGCAGTGTTATGAAAAATGTTGCCATCTGGCTACTCGCATTTTGTTTTCTTGCTTGCGGCATCAATGACAAACGACAAACGCTGCTCGTTGCCGCGACACCTGCAAACGTGAAAAAAGCGAAGGTTACATTACAAATTTTTAGCGGGCGGGAAAATCCATCCTGGAGTTTATCCGAAAAACAAATTGATGAGTTGGTCGCGCTGCTTAAAAATTTGCCAAAGGCGGAACCGAGTAATTTTCAAGACGGGTTAGGATATAGCGGTTTTCAGGTTGTGTTAACTGAAAACACAACAGAAAAAACGCAGGAGGAGATAGCCGCTCATAAAGGTCAAATATTTTACAAGACTGCTGAAGCAGATAAGTATTTCAATGACCCGGACAGACGGGTGGAGATATTTCTGTTAAAGTCCGGCGACTCTTATTTAGACGATAAATTATCCGAATCCATCAAGGATGAAATAGAATCGCCCAAGAATTAATTTCTACTATGGAGAAAGTTTATGAACAAAAATAAAACGAATCGCAGAGAGTTTTTAGGAATTGCGGGAGCTTCGCTGGCGGGGTTTGCCGTAATCGGCGCTATGGGATTACCGCAATCAGCCGCCGCCGAATCCTCTATTCGCCAAACGGCGACGTTAGAGGAATGGTTGTTGAATACGGGAGCGGATGATTTACCGCGGGGCTTGTACCAAGCCGCGTCCGAACAATTGAAATAATGAAATAGCTGGAGTTAGTTAACTAAATACCAGGTAAAAGATTAGCCTTTTGCAAAAATCAAAGTTCGTCTTCGGAAGTTCGGTAATTGTTTGCAAAAGGCTTTTTTTTTAAAATTGTTACAGATTGCCGAACAAGTTAATTTCAGCGTTAAAATTTATCTTTTAATTTCTCAAAAGTCGTTCGTAAATCTTCGGGAATCGTGCGCGTCTGCCCGACTGCCGTCATAAAATTTACGTCGCCCATCCAGCGCGGCAGGATGTGCATATGGAAATGTTCGGCGACGCCTGCGCCCGCCGCTTTGCCGAGGTTCATCCCGAGATTGATGCCGTTGGGCTGGTAGATTTGGCGAATCGCCGTCTGGCAGCGTTTGGTCAAATCCATTAATTCGTCGGTTGTTTTTTTGTCGGCGCGGTCTAAATCGGCGAGGTGCGCGAAAGGGACAATCATCAGATGACCGCTGGTGTATGGATAAATGTTAAGGATGACAAAATTAAACTCGGCGCGATGGAGGATAAATTTTTCCTCATCGCTTGCCGAGTCGTTTAAAATCGTGCAGAAAACGCAGCCGTTGACAATTTCGGTTAAGCGCCGGTCGTCGGCTTTAATATAGTCGTATCGCCAGGGACTCCACAATACATCCACGTTTTTGAGTCGAGAGCGGAGAATCGAGAGAGAAAAATCCGCTCTCGACTCCGGATTCTCAATTGATTAATCGTTGATAACTTCCTTCAACTCTTTGCCCGGTTTGAAATAGGCGACGCGTTTTGCCGGAATATCGACCGCCGCGCCGGATTTCGGGTTGCGACCTTTGCGCGCGCCGCGCTGGCGGGTGCGAAAACTGCCGAAGCCGCGCAGTTCGACCTTTTCGCCTTTGTTTAATGCCTCGATAATGCTGTCGAAAACGATTTCGACCAGTTGTTCGGCATCTTTTTTCGTCATTTCCGCTTCACGGGAAACTTGTTCAACAATATCTGCTTTTGTCATGCAATTAGCCTCACGGGAATCTAAATTTTAATACAAAAACTCAAGTTACGCCGTTTTTTCGGCTTCGGCTTCGTTCTTCTCGTCTCCGCCGGCAGATGCGGCTTCGGTTGTTTCGCTGGTCTGCGCGGCGGTTTCGGTTTCGGTTTCGGTACCTGTTTCCGTAGTTTCCGTTGAGGTTGTTTCGGCAGTAGTTTCCGCGCTCGTCTCTTCCGCCGTCGCTGCTACAGCCGCGTCGGCAGTTTCGTCCGTCGACTCTTCAGCAGCGGTTTCGCCGGTTGATTCCGCCGCCGGAGTTTCGGCGGTTTCTTCTTTGGATTCTTCCGTCACGGCAGATTCTTCGCCCGCCGTTTCGATATTCTCGCCGACCGTTTGCTCAGAAGTTGGCGAAGAAGTTTCGACGGCTGTGTCTTCCGTCGAAACTTCCCCCGTGTTTTCTTCCGAACCTACTTCCGGCGATGTTTCCGCTTCAGGCGCGGTTTCGGCAGATGTTGCCGCCGCCGTCGATTCTTCCGCTTTCGGCTCTTCCTTTTTCGGCGCGGATTTAGCTTCTTCCGCTTTCGACTGTTCGGGTTCCCTGCCGAATTTCAGATTTGCCAGCTCGCCCAAGGAAGCCATTCCGCCTTTGGCTTCGGTCGTGTAAACTTTCGTATCGACCTGCGGCTCGTCTTCCTTGCCGACGGCGCGATGCGAAAGACCGATTTTCTGCGTGTCGGCTTCGATGCGCAGGATTTTGAAATCCAGTTCCTGACCGAGCTGGACGACGTCTTCAGCGCGATTGACTCTTTCGTCCGAGAGTTCCGAGATATGACACAAGCCTTCGAGCTCGTCGCCCAATTCGACAAAAACTCCGAATCCGGCAAAGCGCGAAATCTTGCCGCGCACAACGTCGCCCGGGCGATGCGTCGCCACAAAGCTTTCCCAGGCGCTCGGTTGCAGTTCTTTGATAGAAAGCGAAAGCCGTCGATGCGGCGTGTCGATATTCGTCACGACGGCATCGACTTCCTGACCTTTTTTCAGAACGTCTTTCGGATGCTTGATTTTTTTCGACCACGAAATGTCGGAAACGTGAACCAGTCCGTCGATGCCGTCTTCGATTTCGATAAACGCGCCGAAATCCGTCAGATTGCGCACGCGCCCGTGAACTTTATCGCCGACGTGATAGCGGTCGCCGACCGTTTCCCAGGGATTCGGCTGCATCTGTTTCATACCGAGACTGATGCGGCGATCCTGCGGGTCGATGCCGAGCACCTGCACTTCGACTTCGTCGCCCGTATTGACGAGATTTTTCGGATGCTTGACGCGTTTCGACCAACTCATTTCCGAGATGTGAACCAGACCTTCGACGCCCGGTTCGAGCTCGACAAACGCGCCGTAATCTGCCACGCTCGAAACTCTTCCTTTTAAACGCGAGCCAATCGGATAAATTTCCGCCACGGTCGCCCAGGGGTCGGGAATCAACTGCTTATAGCCGAGCGAAACTTTTTCTTTTTCGCGGTCGAGGCGCAGGATTTTGACCTGCACGTGGTCGCTGACTTTAAACATTTCCGAGGGTCGGTCGAGCCTGCCCCAACTCATATCGGTCACGTGCAGAAGCCCGTCGATGCCGCCGATGTCAACGAATGCGCCGTATTCGAGCAGGCTTTTAACCACGCCTTCGACCACGTAGCCTTCTTCGACCTGACTCAAGGTACTGGCTTTCTGAACGCTGTTGATTTCGTCGGTCAGAACTTTGCGCGAAAGCACGATGTTGTTGCGCTTGCGGCTGAACTTGATGACGCGCGCTTCGATTTCCTGTCCGCGGAACGAATCGAGATTGCGAATCGGGCGCGAATCGACCTGCGAGCCGGGCAAAAATGCCTCGACGCCGTTGATGTCGACGCGCAAACCGCCTTTGGTTTTGTCGATGACGCGTCCCGTTATAGGCGCGCCTTCATTGTAGGCGGTTTCGATTTCGTTCCAGGCGCGGCGGCGCAAAGCGTCCATCCGCGACAGGAAAGGCGGATTGTCGCCCGAATCCATACTGCGAATGGTGACTTCGACTTCGTCGCCCTGCTTGACGGTCACTTCGCCTTCGGGCGAAGTAAATTCCGCAATATCGGCGACGCCTTCCGACTTGTAGCCGAAATCAATCAGCACGCCGCGGTCGGAAATACCGACCACTTTGCCGCTGACCAGTTCGCCTTTGCTGAAAGCCGTCTGCTCCTGCTCGAACTGCTCTAAAATCGCGCCAAAGTCCATTTCACTGGAGCTTTGTTCCTCTTCCGTTGTGGCTGCCGCCGAAATCATCTCGGCGGAGTTATTGGTTTCATCCGTAACTGAATCGGTCGGCTGATTGTTTTCCGCCGGTGTCTCTTCAGTTTGTTTTGTTACGTCGTTTGTCATGAAAAATTCTGTTAAATTCCCTTCAAAAAGTAGCTACTAATAAAAATAAGCGCAAGCCCGCGCTTTAATCTCTAAACGAGCGAAAGCCTGCGGGGCTGCTTTCGCCTAACGAACCGCTTTAGAAGTTGAAAATCCGCCTGCTGGAATTTTACAGAAATGCCTTTAGAAAAGAGTGTTTAGGATTGCTCTTTGCATCACTTCATAAGCCGCTCATTAGAACAGATTAATACAAAAATTTACACTCTTAAGTGATTGAATGTCAAGATAATACGGTAAAAATTGAAGAAAAATGCAAATAAACGGTTTTCCGAAGCAAATCGCGAAATTTACAATCGGGCATTCATCGTTCATAATTCATCCATTCCGGATATGAAAAAATACGAATTTTACCAGCTCGACGTTTTCACCGATAAGGCTTTTGCGGGCAATCCTCTGGCGGTTTTCCCCGATGCGCAAGGGTTACCGACCGAAGAAATGCAGAAAATTGCGCGCGAGATGAATCTGAGCGAAACGGTTTTTGTTTTGCCTTCGGAAAAAGCTCTGCGCCGCCTGCGAATTTTTACGCCGATGCGCGAATTGCCGCTCGCCGGTCATCCGGTGGTCGGCACTTGGAATCTTTTGACGACGCTCGGCGTCGTGCCGCATCAGGCGCAAGGCGTCGTCACGATCGAGCAGGAATTGAATCTGGGAATTTTGCCGGTCGATATCGAGTATCGCGACGAAAAACCTTTTCAGGTGACGATGACGCAAGGCACGTTTGAACCTGGCGCAATCATTTCCGACGAAACGGACGTTTCGCGTCTGGCGCAGGGTTTGGGACTGGATTCGGCGGATTTGAATTCGAGCGGCGGTTTGCCGATTCAAATAGTTTCGACGGGAATCAAAGCGCTGGATATTCCGGTCGCATCGCTCGAAGCGCTCGGTCGCTGCCGCATCAATTCGTCGCTTCTTTCGGAAATTTATCTTTCTTACGGCGCAATCGGCTGTTACGCGTTCACGTTTGAGACGATGGAAGAAACTTCACGCATCCACGCACGATTTTTCGCGCCCGACGACAATATTCCCGAAGATCCGGCAACCGGCAGCGCCGCCGGCTCGCTTGCCGCTTATCTGGTTTATCACGCCGCGCTTGACGCGAAAAAATTCACGATTGAACAGGGCGATTTTATGAAGCGTCCGAGCCGGATTAGCGCCGAGGTGACGGGCGCAAAAGGAAGCGTCGAAAAAGTCAGAATCGGCGGGCAATCCGTTATCGTGGCGAAGGGCGAAGTTTTTTTTGATTAAGCCCGGATTATTGACGCTGCATATGCCGGTCGGCAGTTTTCCGGGCGGCAGCCGCGATGGATTTATACTGGTCGAATTTTTGCTTTGAACTCCAGACGCCTTCCAGCCAGTCGTCGCCGATTTCTTCAAAAGCCTCGTGCGCCGCCGGCAAATCATTTATTCGAATAGCGAATTTAGCAAACTCGTTGAGCCTCTGTTTATCCGCGCCGTAATTTTTTTTCAAGGCGTAAAATCCCTGTTTGGCTTTCTCCATCGACAATTTGCTACTGTCATACGCGGGGTCTTTATAATCGCTGATGTAATCCGAAGCGACTAAATAATAAATAATCGCTCCTTCCGCGCCGCCTATTTCCGCCGAAGCGTTTTCGACGAAAGCTTCCCAATCTCCTTTTTCGCCGTACCAGCGCGGCAGCAGATACGAGCCTTTTAGCACGGCGAAATAATAATAAGACGGCTCAAATTTGGCGGCTTCCTGATAAGCGGCGTCAAAATCTTCAAACTCCCAGCCCTGCGAATGCGCGACGGCGAGCAGCGCCGCGTGCCACTGCGGACAGCGTTCCGCCAGATTTTTCGCTTCGAGCAATTCCTGCTCGGCAACGTTTAATCTTTCGTGATAATGCCGCAGCTCTTCTTCCGAAATGGTATGTGCATAGCCGGTTCCTCTGGCTTGCCAGGCATATTCAATCCACGATTCGGCGATGGCGACGCGCGCCGTTATGGAATCGGGAAAATTTTCTTTCCAGCGATTCAGCCTTTCAAAGTGTTTTTGCCATTCTTCATCCGTTCCGTTGGTCGGGCTTTCCAGTCCGATGTAAATATTTCTTATTTTCCAGTAGCCTCCGGCGAGTCTCGCTTTTTCTTTTCTCGCCTGTCGGGCTTGCTGATCCAGCCATTCGAAGTTTTCATTACTCAAAGCCTCAAAAGCATCATTTAAAACTTTGCCCGTTTCCGTTGTCAGGTCGAAGGTTCTGGGCGCGAGTTTCCGCGCCATTTTTTCGTCTTCCCGTTTCTCTT
>DASVRL010000297.1:0-6370 GCA_036388635.1 Pyrinomonadaceae bacterium | reverse complement strand
ACAAAGCGCTAATGACGAATGACTAACCTTTATTTTTGCACATCGCGGTGCGAGACGCTGACGTCGAATCCTTTTTCCTGCAAAAATTTTCCCAGATTGTATGCCACGCGCACCGACCGGTGCCGCCCGCCGGTGCAGCCGACGCCGATGGTTAAATAGGATTTGCCCTCGCGTTTGTAAAGCGGCAGCAAATAAGCCAGCAAATCGGCAAATCTATCGGTCGTTTCGTGGACTTCTTTTTGCCCGTCCAGAAATTTTATAACGTTTTCGTCGGTTCCCGGCAAATGCTTCAGCTCCGGCACAAAATACGGATTCGGCAGATGCCGCACGTCGAAAAGCAAATCGACCTGCTGCGGAACGCCGTATTTATGACCGAAACTGACGACCTGCACGCGCAGCGGCGTGCCTTCTTCGGTCTGCCCGAATCTTTCGATGAGAAATTTTCTGAGCGTGTGAACGGTGTGCTCCGACGTGTCGACAATCAAATCCGCCGTTTTCCGGACGTTTTTCAGCGCCTCGCGCTCGGCTTGAATGGCGGTCAGCAAACCGTCTCCCTGGTCGAACGGGTGCGGGCGACGCGTCTCGCTGAAGCGGCGCTGCAAAACTTCGTCCGAAGCTTCAAAAAACAAGACGAACGGTTCAAGATTTTTCTTCGCCAGTTTTTTCAGCTCGCTCGGAAAATCCGAAAGAAAATGCCGCTCCCGGATATCGATGACCAGCGCGGCTTTTTCAATCGCCGGTTTTTCTTCTTCATTCGGCTGCAAAAGCCGCGCAAAAGGCGGAAGCATCGTCACCGGCAGATTATCGACGCAAAAGTATCCTAAATCTTCAAACGCATTGGTCGCCGAAGACATTCCCGAACCGGAAAGCCCCGTGATGATAACAAAATTCGGAACCGCTTTCTTCTGCTGGTTTTTCTTCATAAATCGGTCATTCGCTATTTACCGTCGTCGCGGCTGATAAAATCTCCGTGTGTTTGGCAATCAATTTTTGGGCGGCGTCATATCCGGTCGCGCGCAAAAGGTGAACGCGCACGGCGGTTTCCACCAGCGTCGAAACGTTTCTGCCGGAACTGACCGGCAAAACGAATTTCGGGAGCTTGACGCCGAAAATTTCGGCTTCCTGCGTTTCCAGCCCGAGCCGTTCGATTTCCTTCAGGTCCGCCCATTTTTTCAACTCGATACACAAATCAATCTTTTTCTGCTTGCCGATTGCCGAAACGCCGAACAGATCGCGAATGTTGATAATTCCAAGTCCGCGAATTTCCAGATGTTCATAAGTCAATTCGGGCGCGGCGCCTTCGAGTTTATCGCCGATTTTTTTGACCCAGACCGCGTCGTCGGAAATCAGGTGATGCCCGCGCACGATTAAATCCAGCGCGCATTCCGATTTTCCGATGCCCGATTCGCCCTGCAAAAAAACGCCCAAGCCGTACATTCCCAGCAGAACGCCGTGCAGCATCGTCTGCGGCGCGAGCATTTCCTGCAAAAAATCCGAGACGATGCCGATGGCGACCGAGCTGACCTGCGCGGTGCGCAGAACGGGCAAATTGAATTCTTCGGCGATTTCGAGAAATTCGCGCGGCGGCTCCAGATTTTTGGTCAGCAAAACGCAGCAGATTTTTTTCAAATCGAGATTCCGGATGGCTTCGATTCTTTTTTCGACCGCGAGCTGGTTTAAGTAGGAAATCTCGCTCTGCCCGACAATCTGCACGCGACCTTCGTGAATATAATGAGAAAAGCCGGCGAGCGCCAGCCCGAGCTTTTGGATGCGCGCCGAAGTTATACGGCGCGAGCGCAAAGACTGCCGACCGGCTAAAACCTCGATTTGAAATTGAGTTGGAGATTTTTCAACAAACTCGCTGATGTCGATGCTCGGTTTTTCGTTTTTGAAATTTGAAGACATTTATGATTAAAACGGTCTTCGGTCTTTGGACTTCGGTCTTCGTTAAGAATAATGCTTAACGTTGCTCAATAAAAAAATCGAAGACCGAAATGCAAAGACCGAAGACCGTCTTTACGGTTGAATAAGACCGAAATTTCCGTCCTGGCGGCGGTAAATAACCGAGATTTTTTCGTTTTCGGCGTCTCTGAAAACGAGAAACTGATTTTCTTCCGTCTGGAGAAGCAAAGCCGCTTCTTCAGCCGTCATCGGTTTTACTTTGTAACTGCCGGATTCGACGATGCGCGGCGCTGACGGCGCGGGCGGAACGTCGTCAGCCGGCGACGTCGCCACAATACTGGTTTTCGTGGCGCGATGATGTTTGTCGATGACCTTGTCTTTTAATCTGGTCGCCTGTTTTTCCAGTTTCGTAATCGTCTGCGTCAAGGCTTTATACATATCCTCAACGGTCGTGTTCGCCGTCAAAACGTGGTCGCGCCAGTTGACGATAATTTCGGCGCGATGTCTTCCCTTCGCGACTTCAATAATAACGTGGGCGTTGGTCGCCTGACCGTTAAAAAGATGTTTCAGTTTGTCAAAATGGTTCTCGACGTGAGAACGCAAAGCAGGAGTTACCTCTAAGTGTCTTCCGGTATATTCAAATTTCATAAATCGCACCTCTTGTTCTTTTATTGGTCTTCGGTCTTTGGTCTTCGGTCTTCGTTAAAAAATCAAGCTCAACATCGAGCAGTAAAAATATCAAAGACCGAAAACCAAAGACCGGAGACCGTTTGATAAAATCAAACAACTGTCTTTCTTTCGCGCGAGCCGGGAATCTGCATCTGGTCGCGGTATTTTGCCACCGTCCGACGCGACAATTTCACGCCTTCCTTGCTCAGGATTTTGGCGATTTCGTCGTCGGTCAGCGGCTTTTTCGTATCTTCTTCTTCAATCATTTTCTTGATTCTCAGTTTTAAAATTCTGGTCGAAACTTCCTCGCCATCCTCGTTCAGCATTCCTTCCGAGAAAAACCGCCGCAGCTCGATAACGCCCTGCGGCGTGTGCGCGTATTTGCGATTGACGACGCGCGAGACCGTGGAAAGATGCATTCCGATGTCTTCCGCCACGTCTTTCAGCATCATCGGCTTGATATGCTCGACGCCTTTGTCCAGAAAATCGCGCTGGCGATGGACGATGCATTCGACGACGCGGTAAATCGTCTGCCGCCGGTGCTCGATATTGCGTAACAAATCGACCGCCGAGCGAACTTTTTCCTTGATAAAATCCTTGGTTTCCTTCGTCGTGTTGTTCTTTTCCAAAAGCTGCTGGTACGTCGAGCTGATGCGCAGGCGCGGGCTGCCGTCGTCGGTAAAATAAATGACGTAATCGTCTTCCAGCTTTTCGATATAAACTTCGGGCGAGACGAAAATCGGTTCTTCCGACGAATAACGCCTGCCGGGATACGGGTCAAGCCCGCGAATTTTGTTGATTTCCTCGTTCAGCTCGTGAAGCTCGACGCCGGTTTGTTTCGACAGATGCTGAAGGCGATGCGGCTGCAAATCGTGCAGATGATTTTTGACCAGTTCCGCCGCCAGGCTTTCGCCCTCGTCAATCGCTTCGAGCTGCGCCGCCAGACATTCCTGAACGGTGCGCGCGCCGCAGCCGACCGGCTCCAGCTTCAAAACGATTTGCCTGGCTTGCTCGACCTCTTCGGGCGTGCAGGCGCACATCTCGGCGATTTCTTCATTGCTGGCGAGCAAGCGCCCGTCGCCGTCGATATTTCCGATAATGCAGATTCCGGCTTCTTCCAGTTTTTCGCTGATTTGCTGGAGATTCAGCTGCCACTCGAGATGTTCGGTCAGCGATTCCGAGCGCGTTAAAAACTGCTCGAAGCTCGGCGCGTCTTCTTTATATTCGATTTCCTGCGTTTTGTATCCCGGGTCGAGATAATCCTGAAATTCGCGCCCGAAATCGACTTCTTCAAAAGCGTCGCCCGATTCGTGCGGCAGAACGTCGTCGTTTTCGACTTCTCCGGCGTATTCTTCCTTAAAACCGTTTTCGCTCACGGCTTCGGGCGTAAAAGCTTCAAATTCGTCCGCCGCTTTTTGCGCAAATTCAGCCGTGCCTTCGTCATACCCGTTTTCGTGCGGGTCTTCGTAGCCGTCGGAGTTCTGGTCGAGAATTTTTTCGGAAATTTCCTGCACTTCCTCGTCGTTGGTTACTTCTTCGAGAATCGGATTGGCAATCATTTCCTGCTGAATCAAATCGGTGAGTTCGAGACTGGTCATCTGCAACATTTCTATCCGCTGGCGAAGCTGCGGAGTCAAAACCATTTGTTGTTTCAGACTTTGAGTCAGTTTTAATGACGACATATTTTGCTAAGATTTTCTGCTTGTTACCCTTTGTTTATTTCTTGGTTAGATTATACCGATTTTAAACGGAAAAAGTAAGAGAAGAAAAAGGCAAAAGATAAAAGGTAAAAATTAAAATTCTTTTATCTTTTGCCTTTTGCCTTTTGCTTTTTGTCCTACAAAGAAAACCTTTCGCCCAGATAAAGCCTTCTGACTTCCGGGTCTTTGACCAAATCTTCGGGCTTGCCGGTGCGCAGGATTTTTCCTTCCGCCATAATGTAGGCGCGGTCGGTGATGCCGAGCGTTTCGCGGACGTTGTGGTCGGTGATTAAAATGCCGATGCCGCGCGATTTCAGATAAAGAATAATCTCGCGGATTTCGTCAATCGCAATCGGGTCGATGCCCGCAAAAGGCTCGTCCAGCAAAATAAACTGCGGCTCGGTCGCCAGACAGCGCGCAATCTCGACGCGCCGCCGCTCGCCGCCGGAAAGCGCATCGCCGCGCGTTTTGCGAACGTGCGCGACGCCGAATTCTTCCAGCAAATCTTCCAAACGGGCAAAACGGTCGGCGCGAGAGAGTTTCATCGTTTCCAGCACGGCTAAAATATTCTGCTCGGCGCTCATTTTGCGAAAAATCGATGGCTCCTGCGGCAGATAGCCCAAGCCGAGACGCGCGCGCAGATACATCGGCAGCGTCGTCACGTTCTGACCGCTCAGAAAAATATTGCCCTGCTCGGCGGTTTCCAAGCCGGTCATCATATAAAACGTCGTCGTTTTTCCCGCACCGTTCGCGCCTAAAAGCCCGACGACCTCGCCGCGCTCGACAAACAGGCTGACGTCATCGACCACGCGCCGCCGCCCGTAAGTTTTCTGCAAATGCACGGCAGCCAGCGCGTTGGTCGGATATTCTTCATAACTGCCGTTTGAGGGCTGCGAATTGTTGGAACGGAAAACTTTGAACATTCAGAGAAAGTTTAGCTTAATTTTTTCATTTTTTCATTTTGACTGATGATAAAGGCAGTTTATTTAGCCGTAAAACGATGCGGCGGAATAGAAAAAACATTCTGCATACTCACGGAATGATTTTAGGAGGAAAAGAAATGATCTTTTGAAGTAAAAGAATGATTTCCTGAGGAGCGGAATTGGTAGACGCGCACGTTTGAGGGGCGTGTAGAGAGATCCGTGCCGGTTCGATTCCAGTCCTGGGCACCAACATTAAGAATGATTTTTTTGAAGCAAATGATTTTTTGAAGTAGAGGAATGATTCCTGTATTACAGAAATCGTCTCGGCGGTTCAAAAATGCCCGCTCAGATAATAAGAAATTCTTTCGCGCAGCGCTTATCTATTGTTTTTTGACTTTGTAAACCGAGCGGATTCTGCCCGTGCCGTTTTGTTTGCTTGAGCCTTGACTGACGATGCGGTTTTCGCGCAGATTAACCGTCAGCTGCGCGCTTTGCGAAGAGCCTTGTTCGGCGTCTTCGACGCTCGCCGGATTGCCGCGCAGGATAACGACTTCGTCGGCGGTCGTGTATTGCGCGTAATCTCCGGCGGCGCGGCGATTCGGCTGCGTGACGACGACGTTATTCTGCGCTATCGTCTGCGTCACTTCATTATTTTCGTTAAGAAAAACGTCCGTGACGCCGGAAACGATGCGGTCGGTTCCCTGCCGGATATCGACGTTTCCTTCGTATCGCAGCTGGCGATTCTGGTCGGAATATGAAATCCGGTCGGACGAAGCGAAAACCGGCTGCGTGATTTCCTTGCCGTTTTCCTTGCGTTTCGCGTTATAGAGCAGGCTTTGAACTTTGCCTTCGCCGTCCATTCGTTTCGTTTTCTGCTGAAAAACGAGTTTTTCGGCGCGCACGTAATTATTTTCCTGCCAGGCGCGGGCGTTGCCCGTGTAAACGCCGACTTCCCCGAGATGGTCGAAATCGGCGCGTTCCGCCGTGACGAAAACCGGCGCGCTTTGTTTGCCGAAAGGCGTCGTGCCGCCCATTTGTTTCTGGCTGTAATAAGTCGTCGAAACGCGACCGCGCAAAGACGATTTTTCGCTGCGCGTGTCCCAGTCGATTTCCGTCGCTTTGACGCGCGCGATTGAATCCCAGACGGTCGGTTCGCCGCCGCGCAGGCGCACAATT
>DASVRL010000296.1:0-2477 GCA_036388635.1 Pyrinomonadaceae bacterium | reverse complement strand
ATAAAACGGGCGTTTTCGGTAACTTCCGCTTCATCGACTCCCAATTCGTCAACAATAATCTGTTTGATTTTTTCCTGAACGGCTGAATCTGCCATAACAACTCTTTCTCCTGTTAAATTTATAGCGTTAGTACTGCTTGTTTTAAACTATCAAAATTTTCGACGTTCAAACAGCGAACATCGCGGTTAATTTGGCGCACCAAACCCGATAAAATTTTTCCCGCGCCCACTTCGACAAATGTTGTGACGCCTTCGGTTATCAAATTTTCCACCGACTGCGCCCAGCGGACAGGATTTGAAACCTGCTCGGTCAAAGCCGCGCCCACGCGCTCGCCTTTGGCGTTTGCTTCGGCGGAAACATTTTCGATAATCGGAAATCTTAAATCGCTGAAATTAATTTCCTGTAAATCTTTTGCCAGACGCTGCTGCGCCGGAAGCATCAGCGCGCAATGAAAAGGCGCGGAAACATTCAGTTTTATCGCCCGTTTCGCGCCGCGCTCTTTTAATAACACAATCGCCCGGTCAATCGCTTCCGCGTTTCCGGCAATGACGATTTGAGACGGCGAATTAATGTTTGCCGGGCTGCAAATTTCGCTTTCGGCAGCTTCGCGGCAAGCCGTTTCAATCGTTTCGAGCGGCAGACCGATAATCGCCGCCATCGCGCCGACGCCGACCGGAACCGCTTCCTGCATATAAGTTCCGCGCCGGCGAACCGTTTTTACCGCCTCGCCGAAACTCATCGCGCCCGCCGCGACCAGCGCCGAATATTCGCCCAGACTGTGACCGGCGACGTAATCCGGCTTCGCAAAACCTTCCGATTCCAGCGCGCGAAACGCGGCGACGGAAGTCGTCAAAATCGCGGGCTGCGTGTTTGCCGTCAACTGCAAATCGGCTTCGTCGCCCGCAAAACACAACTCGGACAATTTAAAACCGAGCGCGTCGTCGGCTTCCGCGAAAACTTCGCGGGCGGCAGGAAAATTATCAAATAAATCCTTGCCCATTCCGACCGCCTGCGAGCCTTGACCGGGAAATATAAAAGCGATTTTCGTCATTCGTCCTTTGTCATTCGTCCTCCGTTTCGCTTTCTGCATCGACTTGATAAGTCAATACTCGCAAAAACCGAAGGACTGACGACTAAAATCTAAGCAATGTGCCGCCCCAAGTTACGCCGCCGCCGAAGGCGGTCAGCAACACCAGACTTCCCTCTTTGATTTTTCCGGCTTCGATGCATTCGTCGAGCGCAATCGGAATCGAAGCCGACGAAGTGTTGCCGTGTTCGGCGATGTTCGAATAAACTTTTTCTTCCGGCACGCCGAGACGCGAAGCGACGGCGTCGGTGATGCGCTGATTCGCCTGATGCGGAATCACCAAATCGACGTCGGCGACCGTGTAGCCGGCTTTTTCCAGCATTTCCGCCGAAATATCAGCCATCGAGCGCACCGCCACCTTGAACAGCTCGTTGCCTTTCATCTTAAAAAAATGGAGCCGGTCGTCGATGGTTTTATAGCTCGTTCCGAGTTTCGTGCCGCCGCCGGGCGCGTAAAGCTGTTCTTCGAAGCGACCGTCGGAGCGAATTTTGGTGGCTAAAATTCCTTTGTTTTCCGCGACCGGACCTAAAACCGCCGCGCCCGCGCCGTCGCCGAAAATGACGCACGTTCCGCGGTCGGTGTAATCGACGTATTTGGTCAGAACTTCCGCGCCGATAACCAGCGCGTAGCGGATTTGTCCGGTCTTAATCATCGATTCGACCATCGTCACGCCGTACAAAAAGCCGGAACAAGCCGCAAAAACGTCCATTCCAGCCGCGTTGGTCGCACCGATTTGGGCTTGTATCAGCGCGCCGGTCGAAGGCATTATCTGGTCGGGCGTGGTCGTCGCGCAGATGATGATGTCAATGTCTTCCGGCTGTAAACCGGCGCGTTCCAGAGCCTGCCGCGCCGCCAGCGTGCCGAATTGCGAGGTGTATTCGTTATCGGCGGCTTTATGACGCTGTTTGATGCCGGTGCGCGAAGTTATCCATTCATCGGATGTCTCGACGATTTTTTCCAAATCGGCATTGGTCAGAATACCGCTCGGATAAGCGTGTCCCATTCCGATGATGCCTGCGTTTTGTGTCATTTTAATCATTCGGTCTTTGGTCTTTGGACTTCGGTCTTCGTTAAAGAATCATGCTTAACATTGAGCAGTAAAAAAATCGAAGACCGAAGTCCAAAGACCAAAGACCGTTTTAAAAAACTATTCCTTTTCTTTGACTTCGATGATTTGACGACCTTTGTAAGTTCCGGTGTCGGCGTCGACGCGGTGCGGTTTTTTCGGCTCGCCCGTTTCCTTGTCTAAATAAAACTGCGGTATCGGCAGCGCGTCATGAGCGCGGCGTTGGCGCGTGCGTGATTTTGAATGTCTTCGTTTCGGATTTGGCATAGTAATTCCTTTAGTAAATAAGTAATAGATAAAAAGTAAAAAGTGATAAGTGATAGG
>DASVRL010000295.1:0-2618 GCA_036388635.1 Pyrinomonadaceae bacterium | reverse complement strand
CGACGCTGGCGGGCGTCACCTACACGCCGGATTTATACGCGGCTGCGGTCGCCATCGTCGCGCCGTCGAACCTGATTACCCTGCTCGAATCGATTCCGCCGTATTGGGAAGCGGGCAAAATCATTTTTTATGAAAGAATGGGCAATCCGAACACGCCCGAAGGCAAAGCGCTGCTCCTGAAACAGTCGCCTTTAACGCACGCCGACAAAATCAAGACGCCGCTGCTGGTCGTGCAGGGCGCAAACGACCCGCGCGTCAACAAGCGCGAGTCAGACCAGATCGTCGTTGCCTTGCGCGACCGCGGTTATCCGGTCGAATACCTGCTCGCGCCCGACGAAGGTCACGGATTTCAGCGTCCGGTCAATAATATGGCGATGTTTGCCCGCGGCGAAGAATTTCTGGCGAAATACCTGGGCGGTCGTTTCCAGCCGGGCGGAACGCCGGAAGTGATGCAGCGCCTGAAGGAAATAACGGTCGACGTGAAAACCGTCACGCTGGCGAAAAAAGCTGAAATGAATTCCGCGCCGTCGGTCAACGTCGGCGGAAAATGGAATCTGACGGCTAACGTCGGCGGCGACGTCGTCGAAGTTATGCTGGATTTGAAACAATCGGGCGCGGATTTTACCGGCACCGTCGCTTCGATGCACGGCGGCGGAACGCTTGAAAAAGGCAAAATCAGCGGAAACAATCTGACCGGAATGATGAAAGTCGAAATTCAGGGTCAGCCGCTGGAGATTCAACTCGACGCCAAAGTCGAAGGCGATAAAATGACCGGAACGATGTCCGGCGCGGGTCTTCCGCAAATTACCTTTACGGCGACGAAAGCTCCGTAAAGCGGAAAAACAGAAAACAGAAAGAGTGAAAAAGTAAGTTGAGCAAGTCAGCAAACTTTTTCACTCTTTCTATTTTTCACGCTTTCACTTTCAACTATTCGTTTTTCCGCTTTACTATCTTTTGCTGCGCGGCACTTTCGCGTCGGTTAAAATCACGAAATCGCCTAAATCCAAGTGTTTCGACTTATCGAAATTCGTGAAATTTTCTTCATAACGCATCGTCACGACTAAAAATCTCGTTTTCGGCGCATATTTTAAAAGATGTTCGGGCGTTCCCAGACGGTTTTCGGTGTGAAAAGCGCCGTTCAGATGCACGACCAGAGGATTTTTCGCGCGCTTTAAATATTCGGCAATCGAAAAAGCCATCGTCGCGTCCCAGAGCGCTTGCGCGTTAAGCATCGGGCTGTGTTTGACGGGCGTTATCGAATCGGAATTTTGTCCCATCAAAGCGTTAAATTTTTTGGCGTAAGCGTCGGACGCTTCGCCGTATGGCAAAGGCGCGAGCCAGCGCCGCGCTTCGGGCGAAAGCTGATTTAAAGATTCGCGACCGCTGCGCGAAACCATATTGACATAACGCCGGGGCGCGTTTGCCGCGATGACTTTGAGCTTGCTGGTTTTGGCAAAATCCACGAGCGGCTTGTAGTCGGTCTTGTAATTTCCCCACGGGCGCGCGCTCAGCAGAAAATGATTTTCCGAAATCAAATCCTTCAGATATTCGTCAACGATTGTCTGCACGTCGCGCTCGAACATTTCCAGCGACAAAGCGACGGCGCGTTCTTTACCGTGTTTTTCAAAGGCGCGGCGGAAAATTTCATTTTGCAGGTAATGCGCCGCCGCGTCGTCGTGGTTTTCGCCGAGAAAAACGACGTCCGCGTCTTTCAGCGACTCGATAATCTTTTCCAGACTCGACGCATTTCCCTGTTTGTCGTAAATGCGGTAATTCGCCTCGCTGATATTTGCTTGTCCGAAAATCGAAATCGTCATCAAAAATATTGAAATAAAAGCCGGTATTAAATTCTTCATAAAATTAATCGGAAAAAGACAAATCACAGATAAACACATTTCCGCCCTTGTTTCAACCGTTTGTAAATATGTCTTAAATTATTACAAAATATTTGTCCGTAAATATTACGAAAGACGATTTTAATTCGCGCCGGAATTGCTTTCAAACCTCACTTAAAACCAGCTAACAAAAGATTTATTCAAAAATTTATTAATTGGCACGAGGCTTGCACTAAAGCTTTCAAGTATCACGCTGACAAATTCAGCAGACTCGAAAAATTCTAACGAACGAAGGGAGTTTCAAAAATGAACAATCAAGGATCAGGATCAGGTTCAGGAGCAGGTAGAGGAACATTTGGCGAAGAAGCGTCGGCAATCGGCGACCGCGTCAGCGGCAACGTGAAAGATGCATACGGCGCAGTAACGGGTAACGAGTCGGTGGAACGCGAAGGCGAAGCGCAGGCAAATTACGGAGCGCAGCGCCAATCGAACAACCGGATTTTGACCGGTATGTTTCGCGACCGCGAAAGCGCCGAGCGCGCCTACAGTTCGGTGACCAGTCGCGGCTATACGAACGACGACGTCAATCTGATGATGACCGATGAAACGCGCAGCAAATATTTTTCGGATGCTGATGCCGACGATGACGGTCTCGGCTCGAAAGCTTTGGAAGGCGCCGGCGCCGGTTCGGCAATCGGCGGAACTTTGGGCGCCATCATCGGCGGCATCGCGGCAATCGGAACCAACGTGTTGCTGCCGGGATTGGGATTGGTCGTCGCCGGA
>DASVRL010000294.1:0-6779 GCA_036388635.1 Pyrinomonadaceae bacterium | reverse complement strand
AAAGCAAATGGCTAAAATGAAACCAGCCTCATTTACCCTGTAAATCCTGTTTGAATAAATCTTCGCTATTTCAATAAATCTCTAAGAAACTCTTTCACCTTCCCGTAAATCTCCGCGTCTTCCGAAGCGCGTGCGCCCGCGACGTTCAGGCTTTCGCACTCGATCGAATCGAGCCAGATTTTCGTTTTCTCGATTGCCTGTTTAATGGTCGTTTCGGAAAAATCGACGTGCAGAAAAGGTTTCCGGTATTTTTCGGCAAGCTCTTTGGTGAGCTTTGAGCCGCCGGCGAGCTTGCCGTGTGAAAAAATCAAAGTCGCCTCGGCGCGAATTACGTTCAAACGGGTTCTTTCCGCCGGATTTTCAGTTTCGGTTTCAATCAGATTCGGATATTTTTCGCTCACGGCGGCGTCTTCCGCCGCGCGGTTTTTCGGCACGAAGCCGCCGATTTCGATTCCGTTTTCGAGCGCGAAATCAAAAGCGGCGCGGTCGGCGCCCGTCTGCCCGCCGGAGATTATCCTGCGAATTTTCATCAGAAAAGATTAGGGCGCGAAAAAAGCGCGAAAGGAAAATAAGAAACCTGCCGCAGAGAATAGAGAGAAGATAGAAAAAATCGCCCGCCGGTAAAGACCGGTAAAGTAGATTTCAAATCCGAGCCTTGAGATTTCAAATTGTAAGCAAAGCTTAATAATCCGTGTTGCCGGCGGGCATTTTTCCCGATTTTTATTCGCGTTCTTTCGCGGCTGAATTTTTAATCTTTAATTTTCGGCGCGTCTTCGTCCGGCGGAATTTCCGCGACGACCGCTTTGCGTTTTTTCGTGATGTTTTGCAGTGCTCGACCGGCGTCGGCAAGCTCGACTTTGGCGGAAAGCACGCGCGAAACTCTTTTCGGCAGCAGCATCGGCGCGATGCCGGCAATCGAATCCGCCAAGCCGATGATATCGCCGCCGCCCGTCCAATGACGGCGCACAATCGATTCGTCCGTGCGATTAATCAGGCGCAGAAGCGTCAGCGCGACCAGATAAATATCGTCGACCTGCCCGATAAACGGGAAAACGTCGGGTATAAAATCGAGCGGCACGATGACGTAAATAATCGCCGCCGCAAACAAAGCTTTTTCGGCGGTCGGAACTTTGCCGTCGGTCAAAAGCCTGCCGAGCAGCCGCAGCAGATTCGGCAGAAACATCATCAGATTCGACATCCGGCTTTTTAACTGCACTTTTTCCTTGCGCGTCGGTTTCTTCGATTTGTTCTTTACAGGCTCGATTTCGCTCATTAGATATTCTCCATTTATCATTTATCAATTTTCGCCAAATATTTCACTGCACCCGATAAATGTTAAATGTTATTCAATGATAAATGATAAGGGTTAAATAATAAATACTTCAGGCGGCTTGATAAATGTTAAATGTTAAATATTAAATACTTTGCTCACTTGATAAATGATAAATGTTAAATGTTAAATGTATTTATGATTCTTGAAAAAATCCGCCGGCGCGCCGCCGCCAACCTGCAGCATATCGTTTTGCCCGAAGGCGAAGACGCGCGCACCGTCCAGGCTGCCGAAATGTGCGTTCGCGACCGCGTCGCCAAAGTGACGCTCATCGGCGATGAAGAAAAAATCCGCGAAACCGCCCGCACGTCCGGCGTTAACTTGAACGGCGTCGAAATTCTCGACCACCGGAAAGCCGCCGATTTCGGCAAAATCGCGCAGTTTTATCACGAGCTGCGGCGCGCGAAAGGCGTTACCTTGGAAGAATCCGAGCAGATGGTCAAAGACCCGCTTTTTTACGGCAACCTGCTCGTCAAACTCGGTCAGGCGGACGGCTCGGTGGCGGGCGCGACGAATACGACGGCACACACGGTTCGCGCCGCGCTGCATTGCATTGGCGTGCGCGCCGGATTCCGTATAGTTTCCAGCTTTTTCGTGATGGTCGTGCCGGAAGTAAAATTCGGACACGAAGGCGCGATGATTTACGCCGACTGCGGCGTCGTGATTGACCCGAGCGCCGAGGAGCTGGCGGAAATCGCCATCGCTTCGGCGGATTCGTGCCGCGCGCTTTTAGGCGTCGAGCCGCGCGTCGCGATGCTCAGTTTTTCGACCAAAGGCAGCGCGTCGCACAAATTGATCGACAAGGTCGTCGCCGCGACCAAAACCGTCAAAGCGCGTTTCCCGGACCTCGAAATCGACGGCGAGCTGCAAGCCGACGCCGCGCTTGTTCCGTCCGTCGCCGCTTCGAAAGCGCCGGGCTCAAGCGTCGCCGGGCGTGCCAACGTCCTGATTTTCCCCGATTTAAATGCTGGAAATATCGCCTATAAATTAACCGAACGCTTAACCGGCGGCGCGGCAATCGGACCAATTCTGCAAGGCTTGGACAAACCCGCTAACGATTTATCACGCGGCTGCAAAGCCGAAGACATCGTGGACGCGGTAGCGATTACGGCGGTTCAATCGCAGGCGCGCAAGAGTTAAATTACGAAATCCGGCTCAGGCAATCGACAGCCATCCCAGACCGCCTTGTATCCAGTCGCGATGATTGTCAAAAAAATCAATTATTGCTGTTATCCCGGATGCCAGAGACACAAACCCGGAAACACGCTTAGCCGTTCCTTTTACTATGGGCGAAGTGAAAAGCCGTCTGGTTTTAGCTATAACATTTTGGACGGCTTTAGTCAGCTTTCTGCCTATCTCGCTTAGATTCAATCGCCGCGCCATTGTTTGTGTTGTAGTAGAAATGCGTCTTCCGGCAGAATCCCAGGCTGTTTTAACCCGCACGACCATATTTGCCCAGAGGCTGCCTTCCCGAAAAACAAAAACTACTTCCATATCAGGCGTGAAACAGCCGGTGATCTGCGCCTGCAGCTCGGCTTCAAAAAATTCCCGGTTTGTCCGGTAAAGATTCCATAAATCGACTTCCTTGCTCTCGATGTGAAATCTCAGCGCCAGTATATCTCCGTCAGCCATATTAATTACCTGCTCCTGCGCGGCTGACGGGTCGATCATATATTCTTTTGATTCAATCGCGCCGGATGATTCCGTTTCGGGCGAAGTCTCCTCCGATTCGCTAATTGCATAGGCGACGACAGCGGCGGCGGCGGCGACCGCGACCGCACCGACCGCAACTGCCGCGCCCAAGCCGACCCATGACCAAAAGCTGCCGGTTGATTCGGTCGTCGCTTCTTTCTTCGGTGCTTGAAAGCTTTTCACCGGCATTTCTTCTGTGGTTTGCAAGAAGCTGTTTTGCGGAAGCCGCGGATGGAAAGTCGGAGTTTTGGTGGGAAAAGTCATCGGCGAATGCGCATCGTAATTCGCTTCAATTTCACCTTTCATCGGCATATTTATAATCTCCTTTCAATTTAGCAAGTTTAACTTCGATTAAGGGTCAATCAGTCTTATTTATGACTGCGCGGAATCGTTTGCATAACGGATGAATTTCGTATGCTGTCTCAGACAATTAACCTTTTGGCGCTTATGTGAATAAGTTATAAACCAATAACTCAAATTTGGCAATAAAAATCGCAAAAGCACATCGGGGCGGCGAAACAATTGAAAATTTTCGCGTCCGGCGGAAAAAAGTCTTGAAATTTAATATTATTTTATGTTAAAAAGTTTGCCGCGCGCGCCGCTTCAAACGCGGGAAAACCGCGCATTACATCGCCGTCCGGACGACCGGAAATGAGGCGGACAGTCCGCAGTCGGAAGTGTTTTCGCTGGTGATTACTTAGTTTGTTCTGCGTCCTTCGCCGGTTGAATTAAGATTGGAAATTTGAATTTTACTGATCCATCGAAAGACAAAGGACGGATGACGAAGGAAGTTTAATCTTCAATTTCTTCCATTTTTCTTCCGGCTCAAGCGGGATTTCGAGCGGCATAAATCAATATTAATGAACGAACTCAAGCAGATGTTTCG
Source organism: Pyrinomonadaceae bacterium (assembly GCA_036388635.1). Lineage (GTDB taxonomy): Bacteria > Acidobacteriota > Blastocatellia > Pyrinomonadales > Pyrinomonadaceae > JALZHR01. The sequence goes on along the minus strand of DASVRL010000294.1, from coordinate 2,871 downwards.
AGTAAACCAGCTCGGCGACGACCGCCTGAAACGAAGAGATTTCCGTCCGGTCTTTCAGCGAGCGCTCGCGCAGGATTTCCCAGTCTTCTTTCGGGACGTTTTTAAAAGCTTCGACAATCTGCGGGTCGAACTGCGTTCCGGCGCAGCGTTCCAATTCCTGCAAAGCCGCTTCAAAGGAGCGCCCGCGCCGGTAAACGCGATTGGAAATCATCGCGTCGAAAGCGTCCACGACGGCGAAAATTCGCGCGCCGACGTCGATTTCCTCGCCGCGCAGCTTTAAGGGATAACCGGTGCCGTCCCATTTTTCGTGATGCTGCGAGACGACGCGCGCCGCGCCTTCGAGAAAGGGAATATTGCGCAGAATTCTTTGACCGTAAATCGGGTGCAGCCGCATTTTATGCCATTCTTCGTCGGTCAGCTTCGCGGGCTTTCTCAAGATGGCGTCGGGCACGCCGATTTTTCCGATGTCGTGGAGCAGCGCGCCGAGCTCCAGATTTCTCAGCGCGTTTTTGTCCAGACCAAGCTCGAAACCGAGTCTTAAAGAGAAGGTGACGACTCTTTCCGAATGCCCGTGAGTTTCGACGTCGCGCGTTTCCAGCGCCTGAACGAGCGCTTTGAGCGTCACGCGGTAGGAATTTTCGACTTCTTCGATGGCTTTGTCCAGCTCGGCGGTGCGTTTGGCGACGAGCTCTTCGAGATGCGATTGATAGCGGTCTTTAAAACATTTCAGCTCGTAATGCTCGGCGGCGCGCTCGACGACGGCGAGAATCTGCTCGGCTTCGAAAGGCTTGGTCAGATAATCGAACGCGCCGGCGCGCAGGGCGCTGACGGCGTATTCCGCCGAAAGCTTGCCGCTAAACAAAACTATCACCGAATGCGGCGCGATATTTCTGATATACGGCATCATCTCGACGCCGCTCAATTTGGGCAAAACGATGTCGCTCAAAATCACGGCGTATCTTTTCTCGTGAATTTTTTGCAGCGCGGCTTCGGCGCTGTCGGCTTCTTCGACCTGCGCGTAATATTGCTTTAAAAACCTGACCAGAAACTGCCGCGTGGTCGGCGCATCGTCAACTATCAGGATGTTTTTCTCGATTTTGATTTCGTCGAACATAGGGCTTACTCTTGCAGGGAAAACGGGCTTTCGACTCTCGCAGAAGGGTTTTGTAAATTCGGCTGGACGCTTCGGATGTTATTTTTACAAAACAACTTGGCAAACAAAATTTAACACATTCGGGCAAACGTTGGCAATAAATTTTATTTTGCGGGTAGAAAAGAATCGGACGCGGGTTGACGACCGGCGGCAAAAAATTCTATATTCGAAGTTCGCGCAAGCGCCGGGGTGGCGAAATTGGTATACGCACTAGACTCAAAATCTAGCGGGCTTAACGCCCATGTCGGTTCGACTCCGACCCTCGGCACCACAATTTCCTAGCTTGAAATAACGCTTTCAAACTCCCTAGCCCGGACTTTTTCAGGTCACTATCGTCTCTTCCATTTTCCTTCTGTTTTCACGCCGGCAAATCGAAGTGTATCCTTCCCGAACTTTAGATTTATCCGGTCAACTGCTTTCATCTGATTGCGCCATCGTTCGTATTTCTCATCGTCTAATATCTTTGGGTTTGGAATTTAACACACTCTTTTCTGGACACTGACAGTTACTTGATTACCGCCGCTTCCAATCGCGACGGCGAGCGCGACGACTATCAGAATCGCCGCGACTGCAAACGTGATGTGCATACCGGCGGCGACGGCATCCGCGTGCGCTGTTGTTATGTCATTAGTCCCCGACGCAAATGCAAATACAGCGCCCATCAGGGATGTGCCGGTGATGAGTCCCAGATTGCGCGATAAGTTGAGCATACCGGAAATGATGCCCCGCTGCCCGGGTTCGACATCTTTCATGACGGCGGTGTTATTGGCTGTTTGGAACATTGCATAGCAGGCGGTAATAACGACGATAAGGGTTATATAACCGGGGATGCCGAGGGTCGACGGTATCAGGGAGAGCATCAGGCATCCCGCTATTATCCGCACACTGAAAATATTTGACGAAGACGGAAGAAAAAGCTTGAAATCTGCGTCTAATATCTAATCGCTGGTTTACAGCAGCATATTGTCTTTATGGAGGCGGATTATGGAAAGGTTGATTTTTGTCCGAATTTTATGGGTGCTGGTGATTTTAACTTCGGGCTGTCAAACGCAAACCCAGCTTAACGCCCAGTCTCAAAATCCTCTCTTTATTCCCGCGGCGCGCTTTCCGCTCAGGAACGTAAGCCGTCCGAATGAAATAGCCGTCGCTGATTTTAACAAAGACGCGAGGCTCGATATTGTTATCTGTAACGACGCAGATACAGTCACCGTATTGCTGGGTAATGGTAGGGGAGCTTTCGCGCCCGCTCCGGAATCACCGATTAAGGCGGCGGCACACTTGGTCGCGGTCGGCGACGTGAATAATGATCGCCAGCCGGATCTCGCGCTGGCTCACCACGACAGCTCCGGCGTGGAGATTTTATTAGGCGCCGGCGACGGCAGATTCTCGCGCGCTCCGGGCTCACCTTTCGCCGCTCATACAGGAGGAGCTAGAGCGCACAACCACGGGCTGGCGCTTAGCGACCTGAATGCTGACGGGAATCTCGACATCACCACCTCCAATCAGAATGACAATAGCGTTTCAGTCCTGCTCGGTAATGGCAGGGGCAATTTTACTCCTGCTGCCGGGTCGCCTTTCGCGGTCGGGCGCGCGCCATACCCTCACGTCGTATATGATGTCAACAAGGACGGCAACTTGGACATCATAACGCCTAATGTCGGCAGCGATAACGTGTCTGTTTTGTTGGGCGACGGGCGCGGCGGCTTTAAATCTGCGGC
>DASVRL010000293.1:0-3057 GCA_036388635.1 Pyrinomonadaceae bacterium | reverse complement strand
GCAAAGCGCTTTCGGCATCGTAAGCCGCCAGACTTAAATTTTTTACGCCTTGATTCGCCGCCGATTGTTTCAGAAATCGCAGACGATGCTCATATAAATCACCGGCGACCAGAAAATTTCGCCTTTCGCCTTTCGCCATTTTCCCGGCGACGCGGGTTGCCTTGCTGCCCGGCGCGGCGCAAACGTCCAGAAAACTTTCATTCGGCTGAAGATTCACTGTCTCGGCGACCATTTGCGAAGATTCTTCCTGAAAATAAATTTTGCCTTCCGCGGCGTAAGCGTAAAGCATTTCGCTCGTTTTTTTCACGCGCCACGCGCCGGAAACGATTTTCGACTCGTCTAAATCGACGCCGAGTTTTTGCAGAATTGCGGCGGTTTTCTCGCCGGATTTCGCGGTCAGACGAAAAACAAGCTCCGGCGTTTCGTTGTTCGATTTCGCGAGCTTTTCCGTTTCGTCGAAACCGAATTGACGAATCCAGTTTTCGACCAGCCAGCGCGGGTGCGAGGTTTCGACGGAAACTCTCTCGACTTCGTCGGCAAATTTCAATTCCGGCGTCTCGCGCGTCGCGCGGCGCAAAACGGCGTTGACGAAACCTTTCGCCGAAGTTTTTTTCGCCAGCTGAACGAGGTTGACCGATTCGTTGATCGCGGAAAAATCGGGAATTTTGTCGAGAAAAAGCATTTGATACAGACCGAGCCGCAGAGCGTTTAAAACTTCCGCGTCGAGCTTGGCGATTTTCGTTTTGCTGAAAGATTCCACGATGCGGTCGAGATAAATTCTTTTCCGCAAAACGCCGAGCGTCAGACGGTGACACAAAGCGCGGTCTTTCGCCTCGAGCTTTTCTTCGTAAAGCGGCAGCAGAACCGACGAAAAGGCTTTCTCTTTTTCGATTTTGCCCAAAATCTCGAAACTCGCTAAACGGGCTGGCGAAATTTTCATTTATTTTCCCGCCGTAGACAAATCGGGCGCGTTTCCCTTTTGCAGATTTTCATCGACCGAAACGCGTTCGTCGAAAACAAAGCACTCGCCCTGCCAGAGGCTTTCCGCGACGGGAATTTCTTCCAGATATTTCAAAATTCCGCCTTCCAGCTGGTAAACTTCCGCAAAACCCAAATCCTTGACGTACGGCGCGAATTTTTCGCAGCGAATGCCGCCCGTGCAGAACATCGCGATTTTTTTATGTCGCTGCGGGTCAAGATTTTTTTCGATAAATTCGGGCAATTCGCTGAATTTTCGCGTTTGCGGATTTATCGCTCGCCGAAAAGTTCCGACCCGGTATTCGTAATCGTTGCGCGCGTCCAGAACCAGCGTGTCCGCGTCGCTGATGATTTCGTTCCACTTTTGGGCGGAAACGTGCGTGCCGACGCCTTTCGCGATTTCGACTTGTCTTTTGAGCGTGACGATTTCCGGTTTGATTTTGACGTGTACGCGGCGAAAAGGAATACGCGCATGCCGTGAAGCTTTATATTTCAGACTTGTTTCGAGAATAGCTTCCGCCGATTCGATAAATTTTCCGACGTTTTCCGGCTCGCCGCCGACCGTTGAATTAAAACCTTCGGCGGCGAGAATAATCGTTCCGAAGATGGAATGCGCCCGCATCGCCAGCTTTAAGGACTTTTTAATTTCCTCTAATTCACCGATTCGGGTTAAATCCTTAAATTCGTAAAACGTGATGATTTGATACTTCATTATCTTCCCAAAATTTCACCGGCTGCGAGCTTGACGCCGTTCAGAAAATCGCGCGTCGTCATCCGGCGCTTGCCTTCGAGCTGCAATTCGTCGATTTGCAAAACAGTATCGCCGCCGCAGAAAACGAGTAAATTATCGCCTTTCGCTTCTAAAACCTCGCCGACCGTTTTCAATTGGTGACTGAGGTTTGATGGCTGGCAACGCCAAATCGTCAGCTTTTTTTCTTTGTAAAAAGTAAAAGCCGTCGGGAAAGGCTGAAAGCCGCGCGCGCGGTTTGTAATATCCGTCGCTGAAAGCATCCAGCTAATCAAGCCGTCCTCTTTTTTCATTATCGGCGCGAAAGTCGCTTGCGCGTCCGTCTGCGGCTGCGGCGTCAGCTCGTCAAACATCGCCAGCGTTTCCGACAGTAAATCCGCGCCGAGAACGGATAATTTCTGCATTAATTCGATTGCCGTTTCGGTTTCTCCGATTTCAATTTGCCGCTGCAATAAAATTCCGCCCGTATCCAATCCGGCGTCCATCTGCATCGTCGTCACGCCGGTCGTTTTCTCGCCGTTGACGATTGCCCAGTTAACGGGAGCCGCGCCGCGATATTTCGGCAAAAGCGAGAAATGCACGTTGACGGCGCCTTTCGGAAACGCTTTCAGAAAAGTTTCCGGCAGGATTCTGCCGTAAGCGACGACGACGGCGACGTCCGCATTATGAGATTTAAAAGTTTCCAGCGCTTCGGGCGTTTTTATCTTTGTCGGCTGGTAAATTTGTAAATTATTCGACGCGGCAAACTCCTTGACGGGCGACGCGTTTAATTTATTGCCGCGTCCCGCCGGTCGGTCGGGCTGCGTGTAAACGGCGACGATTTCGTGACCGTCCTGCAAAATTCTTTCCAGTGAAGCCGCCGCCGCCTGCGGCGTTCCCATAAAAACGATTTTCATAATAAAACAAAACATCTATCATAAAGAAAAAAGGCAAAGGCGTAAAATCTGCACCTTTGCCCGCGGCGGTTTCCGCTTGAATTAATCAAAACCGACCTGATTATTTAGATAATTCACAACCGTTTCGTTCAAACCGGCGTGATGTGGCTCAGCACGCACAGCCAACGACCTGCGCGGCGCAGAAAAACGTCGGTCGTCCATTCGTCGGCGCTGAACGGCGCGCCTTTGTAATGACCGTTATTGGTCACCCGACCGGTCAGAACGGCGGTTTCGCCGTATATTTGCACTCTCGCCTCGCCGATTAGTTCCATCGCTTCGTGCGTCAAATCGCCGGATTCGATAAAAGGCAGAAAATCCTGCTTTCGCGTGATTCCGTTTTGTCCGACGATTATCCAGTCGTCGCTCATAAAACTGCCTATCTTTTGCGCATCGTTC
>DASVRL010000292.1:0-4195 GCA_036388635.1 Pyrinomonadaceae bacterium | reverse complement strand
GGATTTTTCACAAAATGGCGCTTGTAATGTATGTAAAGCCAGACTGCCCGTATTGCCAGAAAGCCCGCGATTACTATAATGAAAACGGCATCGAGTTTGTCGAATACGACGCGCAGACCGACCCCGAGCGGCGCCGGGAAATGCTCGAATATTCGGGCGGCGATCTGGTCGTGCCGTGCATCGTAATGGACGGCGAATACGTTCAATCGGGCTGGGGCGAACCGCCGCGCGGCTGAACGATTTCGCGCTAGCTGACCGGCAGTTTGCCGGCGAATAAATTTTTTGAGATGAGAAACCACAGGTAAATACAGGTAAACGCGCGGATTCGTTGAAGTTCCCCGGCGTTTTCCGGTCGCTGTCTGTGGTTTCATTTTTCTTTCGGTGTTACAATCACTTTCTTGATAACAGTTTAGTTTCCGATTTGCCATTTTAGAAATTTTTCATAAACTTAGAAGCTTACGGTCAACCAAAATCGCGAATCGTAAATCTAAATGAAAACCAAATGATTGGCTCGACCATTCACCAATACAAAATACTGGAAAAACTTGGCGCCGGCGGACAGGGCACCGTCTATAAAGCGCAGGATACGAAACTTGACCGCACGGTCGTCATCAAAGTTCTTCCGCCGGAATTGACCGCCCGCACCGCCAACTTTAAACGCTTTGAGCGCGAAGCCCAGCTTTGCTCGCAGCTCGACCATCCGAACGTCTGCACGATTTTCGATTTCAACGAACAACACGGCATTTACTACATCGCGATGCAGTATATCGAGGGCAGAAACGTCCGCCAGCTGGTCGCCGGTCGCCCGCTCGAAATAAAAAGCGCGCTGGGCATCTGCATACAGGTTTGCGACGCGCTCTCTTACACGCATTCGCGCGGCATCATTCACCGGGACATCAAGGCGGGTAATGTGATGGTGACCGAAACCGGGCAGGCGAAAATTCTCGATTTCGGACTGGCGAAGCTGATTTACGACGAAAACGAATTCGGCAAAGGCGTCGATAAAACTGAGATAACCGAAGTCGGAATCCCGTACGGCACGGCGACTTACGCCGCGCCCGAACAGGCGAAAGGCGAGCGCGCCGACCACCGCGCCGATATTTTCTCGACCGGCGTTCTGCTTTACGAGATGCTGACCGGAATCTGGGCTTTTCAAGGAAAAACCGTGATTGACGTGCGTCACGAGGTGCTCTACGGAACGCCGAAACCGCTCGTCGATATGCGTCCGGAGCCGACTCCGCCGCAGCTTCAGTTGATTCTCAATAAAGCGCTGGCAAAAAATCCGAAAGACCGTTATCAGAAAATCGCCGATATGCGCGACGATTTGCGCAACGTGATGCAGGAAATTTCCGGCGTCCCGATGTTTCAGGGCGACACCTATACGCCGCGACATCTGGGCAACAACAACGTGATGAAACGCGCCTGGGGCTGGATTACCGGAAAAAGCGTGGAATCTCCGTCGCAGAGAACGCCCTCGGTTTCCTATCAGCCGAACAGTTCGACCGAAGCTCCCTCGATGACGGCGACCGGCTCGGAAAAGAAAAGCGTCGCCATTCTGCCGTTCAAAAATCTGAGTCAGGACGCGGCGTCGCAGTTTTACGAATTTTCGCTGGCTGACGCCGTTATTACCGAACTGGCGCAGCTGAAATCGCTGATTGTGCGCCCGTCGTCGGTGATTGCCAAATATCAGGGAATGGAGGTCGACCCGCGCGAAGCCGGGCGCGACTTGCGCGTTCACGCCGTTTTGTCGGCGGGCTTTATGCGTTCGGGAAACAAGATGCGCGTCACGGCGCAATTGCTCGACGTGCTGACGGGCGACATTCTCTGGAGCGACCGCATCGACGCCGAAAGCGACGATATTCTCGCGCTTCAGGATATGATCGGGCATCGCATTCTCGAAGGCTTGGAGCTTGAGCTTTCGCCGAAAGAACTCGCCCGTCTCGGTCGTCGCCCGACGGAAAACGCCGAAGCTTACGAAGAATTCCTGCGCGGGCGAGACAATTTCGGACGCTTTATTTTCCGCACCGTTTCGATGGAAGACTGCGAAGCCGCGATCGCCAATTTTCGCCGCGCCATCGAGCTCGATCCGCATTTTGCGCTGGCTTACAGCGGGCTCGGCGCCTGTTACGCCAATCGCGTTTTCAAGGGCATCGGCGACCCGGAAGATTACACTTACGCCGAATCGGCTTTCAGCAAGGCGTTTATGTATGACCCGAACGTGACGGAAGCGCGCGTGCTGATGGTTCTGATTTATCTTTCGCGCGGCGAAAAGAAAAAGGCGCGCGCCGAGATCAATCTTTTGAAAGAGCAGTTTCCCAACGACGCGCCGCTGTATTTCGTCAAAGGCACGATGCACCGGCTCGACGGCGAATACGATGCCGCCCTGAAAAGCTGGGATAAACTCTCGCGGCTCGACCCCGCCGCCCGCGTGGTCGCCAGTTATAACAAGGCGCGCATTTACATCTATCTGAAGCAGTATGACAAAGCCGTCAAAGAGCTCGACGAAGGCGCGAAAGCCGAGCCGAATCATCCGCTGGTGAGGATTTTCCGCGCCTGCGCCCTCTTTTACGGCGGGAAGGTCGAAGAAGGCGTCGAAATGCTCGGACGGGTTCTCGGCGACAATCCGCAGATGGAAGGCATCCGCTCGCTGTATGCGATGTTTCTGGCTAAACAAAAACGATTTGACGAGGCGCGCGCGCAGCTGACCGAAGACGCTCGCGGGCTGGCGAAAGCCGACCACGATATGGCTTTCTGGATGGCTTCGGCTTACTCGCAGCTCGGCGAAATCGACGAGGCTTTCAAATGGCTGGAACGCGCCATCAAGCTTGGCAACGAAAATCGTCCGTGGTTTGAGACCGACGATATGCTCGCGCCGATGCGCGAAGATGCGCGCTTCGAAGAGTTAATGCAAAAGATTGACCACTAAATTTGCGAGCCGCCCCGGAGCGGCTTTTTTATTTACTCTCACGCCTGAAAAATTTGTGAAATTCCCTGCCGATTCGTGATTTAATTACTTCCTATGATTTCACGCGTGCGTCTTTTTTCAATTATTTTGGTCGCGGTTGTTTTTCTCTCGCTGGTCGTCGCTTCTGCGCTGACGAATCGACCGCAGATAGACGAGGGAATGTTTGCCAGTCCGGCTCTGAATCTCGCCGACAAAGGTCATTTCGGCACGACCGTGCTGGAAACGGAAAACTCGCCTTTGACGCGCATTGACGAGCGCACTTACTGGGTGATGCCGCTTTTCCTGGTTAATGTTTCGGCTTCGTTCAAAGCGTTCGGCGCGAGCATTTTCACGATGCGGCTGGTTTCGATTTTCTGGGGCTTGGTTCTGCTTGCCGCCTGGTATTTTATCGTCTTGAAGCTTTCCGGCAGCCGAGCCGTCGCGCTTGTCTGTCTCGCCCTGCTCGCCTGTGATTATACTATTCTGGATACGGCTTCGTCGGCGCGAATGGATATGATGAGCGCCGCGCTCGGCTTTGCCGCCGCCGCCGTTTATCTGCACTTTCGCGAGCGTAATCTTTTGCTCGCCGTCGCTTTGAGTCAGACTTTGGTCGTGCTTAACGGCTTGACGCACCCGAACGGCATTCTCGCCTTTTTTGCATTGCTTTTCCTGACGTTTTATCTCGATTTTCGACGGCTTTCGGTGAAACATCTCGCCTTTGCCGCGCTTCCCTATTTAATCGGCGGCGCCGGCTTCGGCTATTGGGTTTTGCAGGACCCGCAAGCTTTCCGCGACCAGTTTATCGACAATGCGCTGATGAGCGGCAGAACGAGCGGTTTTTCGTCGCCCTTGCAGGCTCTCGCCCGCGAATTCACCGACCGTTACCCGCACGCCTACGGTTTAGGCTATACGTCTTCCGGGCACGGCGAATTCGTGCGCCTGAAAAGCCTGATTCTGATCGGCTACGTCGCCGGTCTGCTGGGAGTCATTTTCACCGGCAGCCTGCGCCGGAAATATTTTGCGCTGCTGGTAATGTGGGCGATTTATTTCGTCATTATGGCGATTCTCGACGGGCAGAAAGAAACGCCGTATCTGGTTCATATCGTCCCGTTTTACGTGGCTTTTCTGGCAATCACGCTGAATGAACTCTGGCAGAAAAAATTCCTGCCGAAACCGCTTCTCGTCACTGCGGTCGTTTTATTCGTCGCCTTGCAGAAGGGCGGAATGGCGCTGCGCATCAGGAAAAACACT
>DASVRL010000291.1:0-2866 GCA_036388635.1 Pyrinomonadaceae bacterium | reverse complement strand
TTTCAACGAACAACGAACGACGAACGACGAACGATTATGCTTTCAAAGCAATCAGCTCGTAAATTTTTTCAGGCGGCTCGTCGCTCAAAGCCAAGCGTTTTGCTCCGACCACGAGTTCAGCCATTTCGCGCGCGTTTTCCTTGTAACGATTATCACGGGCGATTAAATCTTCAATCACTCGGCGCTCCCGTTCTTCGCGCGTCGCGTTCTCGTCCAAATCCGCTGCAATTGCGTATTCGATGGGCGCGGTGAAGTTTTTCAAGCGAACGTGCAGAGAATTGGTCAGCTTTTGCGCCTCGGCTCGAATCTTGTCGGTTTCGAGTAGTGAATTTTTAAATCCGAGATGCCCGGTTAGGCGAATCTCCAAAATCGGAGCGGGATTTTTCGATTCAACGTTATGCAGCGTCACTTCGCGCTCGATCTGCGCCATTACGCCAGTGGTAATTTCTTCCGGTCTTTCAATCCCGGAAACATCGAACGCGAGACGATGAAACGGGCGCTGGACGTAATCGCGTAAATGCTGAGCGTTGATTGCGCCGTCGTCGGAAACTTCGACCAAAAACGCGCCGCGTTCTTCGCGGTACTCGTCAATCGAAGTGACTTCGAGCGAGCCTGGGTTAAAAGCCCAATTGTCTATCTCGAAACGTTTGTGCGTGTGTCCGAGTCCGACATAATCGGTCAAGGATTTTAATTCTTTTAAATTCGTTAAGGTTAAAGCCGGAATCGGGTGGGTTTGATGTCCTTCAACATCTGTGTGCAGCATCAAAATGTGAAACGCGCCTTCGCGCCGGTTTTCTTTGATCGCCGCCGTCAGCATCGGAATCGCCGTATTTGCCGAAGCGCCGTACCAGGTCGAGCCGAAAATCCTGGCGTTTTTGATGTCAACGAACGAACCGGAGCAATCTTCGGCGTCCCACGGCTGAAACTCGAATTTACCTTTCCCGTCTTTGTCGGCTACCGTTTTCGGTTCGAGCAGAATCAGCAGCTTCCAGCTTGCCAAAGAGCGAATCCAGCTATGATCGGTATCGTTCGGTGTTTGGTCGTGATTGCCTTCGATGCAGACGACCGGAATGTTGTGATCTTTTAACAATTGCAGTCCGGCGACGGCGTGATTCATCGCCTGCGGGTCAACGTTGCGTTTGTGGAAAAAATCGCCGCACATCAAAACGAAATCAACTCGCTCGGCGACTGCATAATCCTGCAAAACGTTATACCACGCGCGGAAAAAATCTCTCGGACTTTCTTCGAGATGATAACGAGTGCAGCCGAGATGAACGTCGGAAATATGTAAAAATCTGAGCGCCATTGTTTGAAAAACCGTAAAGTTATTATACAACACAAAGCCGAATTTATCGGCAAACAAAACCTCAGGAAGTTCGGAGTTACAAGAGTTCGATGGTTAAAGCAGCAACCGGGCTTTACTCAAACCCCGAGAAGAACCATGTTAAATTTTTAAGAATTCAGTTTGAGGTCTTGTGCATTTTTCGTTTTATTAGTTTAATACATTCAAACCGACTTCGGGCTAATGCGGGTAGCCCGTTATTTTTTCCACACGATTTACAACTGAATGATTGAAATGCTCGAAGGTGAAATAAAGCCCGGAGACGAATTACTGTTTAAGCACGGCAACAACGAAATCGCGCAGCTTCGCGTGATTAACGTTTTGATGATGCACGGCGAAACGGTAATTATCGTTTCCATTAACAATGAGCCTCCGGTTCATATTGACGAAGACTTGCTGCGAATGCAGTGCATCCGCTCGAAAAACGAATCGAGTTAACCAAATCTGAATTGAAATTGCCGCTTATTTCCTCAACTTCGCGGTTTTTACTCTGACTTTGCCGAATTCAGTCAACAAAGGTTTGAGACGACTGATTATCTCGTCGTGCGCCGCGCCGTTCGTCGAAACGACTCCGTTGTAATTCTGCACGTCGGGCGTATTGTAGCGAATTCGTTCGCCGTAAAGATCGGTCATTCTGCCGCCCGCTTCTTCCAAAACGATTTGCGGCGCGCAAGTGTCCCAATGTTTCGTCCGGGCGCTGAAAGTTATGTAAACGTCGCATTCGCGCATCGTCAGCAGCCCGACTTTGACGCCGACCGAGCCGCGCCGGATTTCCTTTTTAAACCCGAAATATTTTTTCAAACGCTGCTGACGCGGATTGTAATGCGAGCGCGATGCGGCGACAATCATTTCGGAAAAACGAGTTTTTTCGGAAACCGTTACACGCTGCCGTTCCTTCGCAGGCAATTCGAGCCACGCGCCTTCGCCGCGAACAGCCCAAAACAATCTTTCGGAGAGCGGCTCATAAAGCACGCCCAACACGGCTTCGCCTTCGACCGCGAGACCGATTTGCACGGCAAAATCGCCTTCGCGTTTGACGAATCCGTAAGTCCCGTCAATGGGGTCAATGATCCAGGCGCGTTTTAGAGCCAGACGCTCGCTCGTATCAATCAATTCTTCGGAAAGAATTCCGTCTGCGGGAAAATTGTCCCTGAGTCCGGCGACAATGATCTCGCTCGCCTGCCGGTCGGCTTCCGTCACCGGCTCGACAAAATTATCAAGTCCGAACTTTTCCTCGACTACAAACGACGTATTGTAAAAATCCATTATTTTGACGCCCGCTTCGTGAGCCAGCTTGATTGCAGTTTCCAGCTCGCCGGAAAACCGTCCTGTGATTCTCGGATTGTTCATTCAAATTCAGTTTGCCATAAAATGAGGACGAAATTCGATTTGCTGCGATTGTAAATTTTGCATTTTAAACTGTACATTGTTTGACAATAAATTTATTCGGCTACCGGCGAGGTTTAAAAATATGAACGAACCGCAGAATTTTCGTGAGTTTTGGGATTTTTATGTCGCGGAACA
>DASVRL010000290.1:0-10962 GCA_036388635.1 Pyrinomonadaceae bacterium | reverse complement strand
ATTTAACTGGCGGACATTGGTTATCAGCCGCCGGGCGTTGAATAAACGCCCGGCGGCTTTTTATGTGAAGAGAAAAATTTGTTTACGGATTGATGTAGGCGCTCGGAACGGGAACATCGGTCGAAAGTCCGAATTGCGGCGCCGCAAATCCGCCGGTGCTTTGTCTGAGATACCAAATTCCGTTTCTGAAAACCGCTATATCGGCTCTGCCGTCGCCGTCGTAATCGGCGGGCACCGGAGTATCGCTTCCCAGACCGAAGTTTTCAAAGCGCTGCTGATTATTCGAGCTTTGTTTGATATACCACGTGCCGTCGCGGAAAACCGCCAAATCGGTTTTCGCGTCGCCGTCGTAATCGGCGGGAACGAATTTGTCGGTCGGCACGCCCCATTGCTCATAGCGCTGCTGCGAATTCGAGCTTTGCAGAATATACCAGGTCGCGTTGGAAGGACGGTAAACCGCCGCGTCCAATCTGCCGTCGCCGTCGTAATCCCCGCGCACGGGCGAGTCTCCGCCGATTCCCCAGTAAACGGTCACGAAATCGACTGTCGGCTGGCTCGACGGGCGATAAAAGAAATAGCTTTGCCCATTGTTCGAGCCATTGCGGTAAACCGCCAAATCGGCTTTGCCGTCGCCGTCCCAATCGCCGACGACTTTGGGATTATCGCCCGTTCTGCCGAATTGCGCGCCGCGGAAAGTGCTGTTCGAGCTTTGCAGAATATAAAAATTGGCTTTATCCGGATTTGAAGGCTCGTCGCGCCAGACGGCGATGTCGGTTTTGCCGTCGCCGTCGTAATCGGCGGGCGCGAGACGGTCGGTTGCTAAACCGAACTGCGCGCCGGAAAGCTGATTATTCGACGAGGCGTTGTAATACCAAGTGCCTTGCGACGGACGAAAGACGCTTAAATCTGACCGCCCGTCGCCGTCGAAATCGAACAGTGCCGCAGCGACCAGAGCGTTTGCCTGACGTTCATACGCGCCGATGTCGGAACGCGCGCCGCCGTCGCCGTCGCCGTCAACCGGGCGCGGGCTGCCGCGCTGGTCGGTGGCGGGAAAATCAGCCGGATTTGCGGCATCGATCGCCGGGCTGGATGGACGCAGCGCGAGAGTTCTAGTCAGCCCGCCGTTGTCGCGAAGCACGCCGTCGAGGCGCGGGTCAACGCCCGTGATGTTGCCGGTCGTCGTTCCCGAAATAATCGTGCCGGTCGTGTCTTTTATTAGATTGTAGCCGCCCGAATTGAGCGCTCCGGCGTAATCCGGCGAAGTCTGCGCGCTGTTGGCGCCGACGATCGTATTATTAAACGGGATTGCCGCCTGCGTGTTCACGCCGCCGCCTGTGTTTCCGGCGGTATTGAAGGCAATGGTCGTATAACGGAAAACCTGCGTTGCCGGAGTCGTGTTATTGCGATTGATTCCGCCGCCGTTGCCGTTTGCCCGGTTATGGCTGATGGTTGAATTCGTCACGTTCAGCTGCGTGTTGCTGAAGTTAATTCCGCCGCCGTTGACGCCTGCCGTATTATGGCTGACGGTCGAGCGCGTAATCGTGTTCGTCCCACTGTTGCTGAAACTGATGCCGCCGCCCGAGCCGTTGACTGCCCGATTGCCGCTGACGGACGAATCGGTCATATTAAAGGTCGTCCCAGCCGTGAAAATTCCGCCGCCGCCGTCCGTCGCCAGGCTGATGTTCGTCGTGTTGCCGGTAACGTTCGAGCCGGTCAGCGTCAATGTCGCGAAAGCGCTCGAATAAATGCCGCCGCCGAATCCGTTCGAAGTATTATTGCTGACGGTCGTGGCGGAAACGGTCGCCGTCACGTTTGAATCTACGTAAATTCCCCCGCCTCTGCCCGCCGTCGTGTTATTGGAAACGACGCAGTTGTTCAGCCTTATGGGGCGAATCGTGGCGTAAATGCCGCCGCCGAAGTTGCCGGCGCCGCCGGTTGTCGCGTTGGCGTTGACGACCACGTCGTTCAGCGTCAGATCCGCGCTGTTGTAGATCGCCCCGCCGTTTCCCGAAGAAACGTCGCCCGTGCCGTTGCCGCCGGTCAGAGTCATCCCGCTGATGCTGACGACCGTGTTTGAGCCGATGGTAAAAATACGCGTCGCGCCGTTGCCGGTAATGGTCAAAAGATTCGCTCCCGGACCGTAAATGGTGATCGTCCCGCCGTTGTTGCTGTTCATCAAAAGATTAGTGGCGAGCGTGATCGTCTGCGGAGTATTGAAAGCCGCCTGGTCGAAAACGATCGTTCTTGATTCGGTCGTCATGACGGCTTGCGCAATGGCGTTTCGCAAACTGCCCGCGCCGCTGTCGTTGGTATTCATCACGGTAAAGATCGAGCCGATGATGCCGGCTTGCGTGACGGTGAAGATTTGACCGCCGACGTTGATTGTTCCGGTTCGCGGATTGGAAGTTGGATTGGCGGCGACCGAAAAGCTGATGGTGGCGTTGCCGGTTCCACTGGTGGCGGAAGTAACGGTTATCCATGGCGAATCGCTGTCCGCCAGCCATGGACAGTTCGGGCTGCTGGTCGTCACGGTAAAACTTCCGCTTCCGCCAGCCGAGGTAAAGGCTTGGCTGGTCGGATTAAGAGTAAAGCCGCACGCCTGAGCGTCGGGAATATTAAAGACGTAAGCCGAGCCTTGATGGCTGGTAAAATCAACGTCCTGATTGACGCTCAGATCAAGCTCGTCCTCGGTCGCGCCGACGATGACCGTGCTGCCGAAAACGGCGACGTCCGCCGCGCCGCTGTTCGTTCCGTTGGCGTCGGTGATGAGCGGCTCGCGCGGCGTCCAGCTCGTGCCGGTGCGTGTAAAGACGCGCGCCCCTGTTTGATTGATGTTGATAGCCGAGTCTTCCGTAGTGCCGAAGACCGCCGTGTCGCCGTTGATCGCCACATCCGACACGGGAACCCTGGAATCGTGCAGCTTTTGCTGCCTCGACCAGATGATGCCGGAACGGGCGAAAATATAAACCGAATAGCCGTTTTGGATGGTGCAGCCCGCGCCGGTATATAATCCGCGATTCGTGCTGGCAATCAGCGTGTTGCCCGACAGAGCGACCTCGATTCCCAAACCGTCGCAGTTGTTCGTGTCGTTGGCGCTGATAATTTGCTGGAGTATCCACACATTCGGCGCGGTGCCGGTACGAACGTAGGCGTGGATTTGACCGCCGTTGCCGTAGCGCGGCGCGCCGACGATGATCGTCTCGCCGCTAACCGCGACGCTGTATCCGTAATGAGTGTCGTTTTGTCCGGGGTTTGCCGCAGAGAGTTTTTGCTGCTGGCTCCAGGCTCCGCCCGCTCGCGCAAAGACGTATGCCGCGCCTCTATCGGGAGTGAAGTGGAACGGCGCGCCGACGACGATCGTCTCGCCGGAAATGCTGACGGTCGAGCCGAACGCTTCGCCGGGCGCGCCGTCCGTCGGCGTCAATTTTTGCTGCTGCGTCCAAGTCTCGCCCGAACGGACGAAGACGTATGCCGCTTCAGCATTGACGGAAGTCGTGAAAGAGACAAAGACGATTCCCGTCCCGACAACGATCGTGTTGCCGGAAATCGAGACATCGCTGCCGAAAGCGATTCCGCTCACGCCGTCCGACGCCGTCAATTTTGCTTGAAACGACCACGTATTTGTCGCCGCGGAACGAACGAAGACGTAAGCCGAGCCTTGTTCACGGCTGGCGCCGAGGTCGTCGTAAGGTGCGCCGACGACCGCCGTGTCGCCGTCGATGGCGACGCTGTAGCCGAATTCGTCGCCCGACGAGTCTTCGTCATCGGCTAAAAAGGCTTGCAGACTCCAAGCCCCGTTCGCGCGAACGTAAACGCCCGCGAAACCGTCCTCGTTATCTGCTCCGGGAATTCCGACGAGAACGGTCTCGCCGCTGATCGAGACGCTCGCGCCGAATCTGGCTCCGTCGCCGAAGCTTCCTCCGACGTTATCCTGCGACAACTGCGACTGCTGCGTCCACATCGTGCCGCTGCCCGTGAAAACATACGCCGACCCCGCATCGACATGTATATCGCTTAAAACGCCGGGAAAATCGTTGTCAGGCGCGCCGACGACCGCCGTATTGCCGCCGAGCGCCACGCTCGAACCGAAATGGTCGCCCGCCACGCCGTCCGCCGCGAGCAGTTTCGCCTGCTCCGTCCAAACGCTGCCGCTTCTGGTAAAAATATAAGCCGAGCCTTGGTCGACATTCCCGCCGATGTCGTCAAAATACGCGCCGACGATTGCCGCGCCGTCCTTAATCGCCACGTCGCTGCCGAAACGGTCGCCCGCCGCGCCGTCCACGGCGGTCAAAATTTGCTGCTCGCTCCAGACGCCGCCCGCGCGCGTGAAAACATACACCGCCCCCTGATTGTCTGCGCCCGACACCGGGCGACCCGTCGCCGAAACGAGAATCGTCTCGCCGTTAATCGCCACGCTGCCGCCAAACTCGTCGCCCGCCGCGCCGTTCGAAGGCGTCAATTGCTGCTGCTGCGTCCAGGTCGCGCCCGAACGAGTAAAAACATACGCCGCGCCCTGGTCGCGCTTTGTTCCGACGACGACGGTTTCGCCGCTGATTTCCACGCTCACGCCGAAGCGGTCGCCCGCCGCGCCCTGCGTTGCCGTCAGCTTCGCCTGCTGCGTCCAGACAGTTCCCGAACGAGTGAAGACGTAAGCCGAGCCTTGATTGACGCTGGCACCGACATCGTCGAACAGCGCGCCGACGACTGCCGTGTCGCCGTCAATCGAGACGTTCGCGCCGAAATAATCCCGGTTCGCGGCGTCGGATGCGGTCAGCTTTTGCTGCAGAGTCCAAGCCGTGCCGCTTCTCGTGAAAATGTAAGCCGAGCCTTCGCTGACGCTCGCCGGATTGATTGATTCCAGACTGTCGAGCGGCACGCCGACGATTGCCGTCTCACCGCTCAGGGCGACGCTGTAACCGAAAAAGTTAGCGGGCGCGCCGTCCGGCGCGTACAGCTTCGCCGTCGGCGGCATAGCTTCGGGCGCGTTGAAAGAGTCAGAATCATTCCGACCGCGCTCGTCGCGCCGCGCCGCTTTCATCGCATCCATCAGCGAATCATACTGCCCGTTTTGCTTGAGCTTATTGACCGCGTCGTCGCCGCGCAGGCTCTTCCGTTCTTCCGCCTGCGACGAAACGCCGTTCGCCAGCCAAATCGCGCTTAGCGATAATGCGAAAATCAAAGTCAGGATTGCACAAAATACCTTTTTTCCTTTGGGCTTCGAATTGAATGTCGCACCTAAAGCGGTAGTTTTGGAAAAAGCCGTTTTCGTCTGCATAAATCTCTCCGGTTTAAATTTCATTTTGGATTCTTGCGAGTATATGCGCAGAAACCCGATAAAGTCAGCCAAAATTTCCGAAAAAATTTTATTGCGGCGGAAACCGAGCTAAAACTCAGCGGCAAAATTCCAAACAGAGATTACCAATAACGGCACGAAGGCGGCAGACGGAAAAACGACGCCGCGGAGTCCGGCAACCGGCTCCGCGCCTGAAACCGAATCGCATTAAAACGCTCGGCTAAATTTAATTTTATTGCGAACGCGTTAGATCTAAAATTTGGCAACCGGCGCTAATGATTCAAGGCGTATGTAAAAGATTTGAATAGTGTATAAGCCGTCAGCCCTAACAGGAAAAGAACAAAGGCGACGGCAAGCGCCGAGTACATCGCGAAAAACAATAATTGCTGGCTTTGGTGGCGGGAAAATACATAGTAGGAGACTCCCAGTGCGATTATGACAATGAGAATAATAAAAACCGGATGTGAAATGATTTCGATAGAACCGTAGTCGGGATAATCCGACCGCAAACGATAAAAAATGACTGCCAGACAAACCGCGAGAAAGAAAAAAAACTCGAATACCTTTTCTTTCGGCGAACGCGTGTCTTTGCCCTGTTCTATTTCGGGCGGCGTCGAGCCTATCGCGTAGCCGAATGCGGTAAAACCCGCGACGAGCAAAAGCAGAAAAGGCGGAGTCAGAGCGCCGGGAATGTATGTGCCGGGCGGGATAAAATTTTGCGGCGCTAGAGAAGCGATTCGATATGTAATCTCTTCAAATAATCTACCCAAACCCGGAAAGCCGAACAAAATCGCGAAAAAACTGCCGCCGGCGAAACATCCCCGCAGCATCCACCGCAGCGCTCCGACAAAATGAGGATCTCCGGCTAATCGCAGGAAGGCGGAATTTCTCTGAAAACGAGGCTCGGAAATTGCGGGATTCGGAATCTTTATTTTGCGCGAGTTGCCGGGCGCGACGGATTTTCGTTTTGTTCCCGTCGAAGTTTTTTTTCGTCTTCGTGTTTTCCGCATAATTTCGGGGTTAATAGAAGCAGCAACAGCGGCGCGGATAAATTATTTGTAAAATAGCTGGCGATAAACAGATCATCGATAACTATTTTCAACCTTACAACTGTCTATAGAAATCGAAGCGGCGGGCGATTGCCCAATCAAGCCGTTTCATTAAGATTTAACCGTTCGACCGCCTGCCGGTGCTCCGGCGGCAGCAAGGCTCGTCGAACCAGAGTCTGCAGTCCGAGCGTGTCGACGACGCCGTAGCTCCAGATAAGATAAGAGAGCGGGTTATTGGCGCTTAGGTTTAACAAGCGGCGAACCCGGTGCGGCACGATTAGCGCCTGCACGTCGAGCAGCAGGCGATACCGCCATTCGCCGAGATGCTCGCGATACCGGTCGTATAAATCTTTGGTGTAAGGCGTGTATTCTAAATCTCGCTGAAGATGAAGACGGCGGTCTTTCTGCCATTCCGTATATCCGTCCGGCAAATCCGGAATATGCATCATCTCGCCCAAAGGTCGGAACGCGGCATATAGCTCCGTCCGCTCGCCGTTAGAGAGCGGACGGTGAAGCAATTCAAAGGCGCGCTCGGTGTAATCAACGAGCATATAAAGTACGTCGCGGTATGCCCAATCGGGGATTGTTTGCTGACGTGCCTGTTCGACGCCCGCGTGGATGCGGTTGATGCGCCGGATAATCTCTTGCGCCTGGCTCTCGTCGGCGAAAACGATTTTTTGGGCGTAAGCAACCGTCGAGAAAAATCGCCCGATGGGATCGTCCGGAATCTTACCGGTAAAAAAGAGCCAGTCAACCGCGCGGTTAAGCGCGAACTCGGCGGCTGAACCGGCGAAAACAAGCAGAATCAGGTCGGGATCGCCCCAAATGTGACGAACGATTGAACGTTTCTCGACAAAATCACGCATAGAGGAAATTATGAAAACCGGCTATTGAGATCGAGTATATCGGTCAATCCCTTGCCTAAGAATTTGAATCTGTCCGGTAATAGTCTCAAAAAGAGCCGTTTCCGAGACACATCTTACTCTGTTTTGCCGGTCTCGAAAAGCGGCATTTTCGAGACGGAATATTCTATTTTTTATTTTATCGGGATTTATAACCTGTCCAGGAATCGCCCGGTCGGGTTATTTCAGGAAATTATTTTTCTTCGCATTTTTGATTTTGTCTCTCGATAGGAAGCTGTATCTCTTGAGAGCAACTGCCGGATTCAAAGGTTTCCGGTTCGGAGTCAATGCAGACATTCCGACTCTGAATGCTTTTGTCAGAAAAACCCGGTCTTAGTTATAAACAGTCGAAGTGATTACTCTTCCCTCAATAAATTATCTGCTCTTTACCAATCAAAGGCGGACGTTTTCAGGTGTCTGATTAAATAATAATTCTCGCGGCGGAAAGACCTGAAATTGAATCGATTCAATTTCAGGTCTTTCCGTTTTTGTTAGATTCCTGTTGTTATTGAACAAAAGCATTCGGGACCGGCTTATCGCCGACCGCGCCGAACTGAACTCCGTTAAAGCCATTCAGACTTTGTAATAAATACCAGGTATTTTCTCTGTACACAGCCGGGTCGGTTTTCCCGTCGCCGTCGTAATCCGCCGGTGCCGGCAAGTCGGACTGAATTCCAAATTGAATTGCGACAAAGCCCTGGCTGCTTCTCAATTGATACCAAACTCCGTCTCGATAAACAGCCGGGTCGGCTTTACCGTCACCGTCGTAATCGCCGACGACCGTTTTATCGGAAGAGACGCCGAACTGCACGCCGGTAAATCCAGCCTGACTTCTGAACAGGTACCACGTACCGTCCGACGGGCGATAGACTGCATAATCGGCTTTGCCGTCGCCGTCGTAATCCGCCGCGACAGGTTTATCGCCGTTACTGCCGAACTGCACGCCGGTAAACTGGCTAGTAACCAAGTTCAACACATACCACGTCCCGTTCGACGGTCTGAAGACAGCCGGTTCCGCCCGCCCGTCGCCGTCGTAATCCGCCGGTTGCGGCACATCTCCAGCCGCGCCGAATTGAACGGCGGTAAATCCGGCTGTCGAGCGAAGCAGATACCAGGTGTTGTCACGGTAAACGGCAATATCACTTTTCCCGTCGCCGTCGTAATCCGCCGGAGCAAGTTTGTCGGTGGAAATGCCGAATTGCTGGGCGGCGAATCCCTGGCTCGAACGATTCAGATACCACACTCCGTCTGAAGGTCTAAACACGGAAATATCGGATTTTCCGTCACCGTCGAAATCATAGGCAGCGCGCCGTATCGCCTGTGAGGCGCCGACAATAATATCGACGTGTTTTGAAATTGATTCGGCGCCGCTGCCGGCAATGGCTTTAACGGAAATCGTGTAGCGTCCCGCCGGAACGTTGTTCCAGACAATGCTATACGGCGCGTCGCTGTCGGAACCGATCAGCTGCGTGCCATTGTAAAACTCTACAACTGCGGTTCCTTCATTAGCGACCCCGGCAAAAGCATTCAAAGTTATATTTGAGTTAGGCGGGAAAACCTGACCTTGCTCCGGGCTGGTCAATTCCGGCGGACCAATCGGGAGCGGCGGCGCGCTTTGAGGCACTCTGACGGTGACGGGAGCCGAGGTCGTGACCGCGCCGCGATCATCGATAACATCGGCAGTCACCACAAAATCGCCCGAGAAAAGCAGATCAACGCCGATTTGATAAGGGGCTGTCACGTCAGAGCCCAAAAGCGCCCGGTTCGGCTGCCCGACGTAATTTCGAGTGGCGTAAAATTCGACCCGCTGCACCGCGCCGTCGCTGTCCGAGGCATCAGCGGCGATAAACGCGCTTTTACCGGTTTGATAAGTCGCATTATTTGCCGGAAAAGTGATTTCCACGCTCGGCGGCGCGTTTTGCGGGGCAACGATTCGGAATTGCCGGGTGGCGCCGTCTGATGAATTTTGAAATCTTCTGTCAAATGCCGCGACACGGACGCGAACATCGTTGATGGAGCCGCCCTGCGGCGGCAATTGCCAGTTGAAACTCGTCGCGGTCGGCGGCAGATTTTCAGCGATGTTAATCCACATTCGTCCGCCATCGGTCGAGGCTTGAATATCAAACCGGCGAAGCGCTTCGTTATCCGAGGCAGACCACGTAATCGGCATAATGCTGCCCGCCGGGATTTCCTGGTTCGGTGCCGGCGAAGTCATTGTGATTTGCGGCGCAGCGTCCGCAAAACGCGGGTCGGGACGAATCGCAAAAGGCTCGCTGAAAAACCACTTCTGGCGATTTCCCGTACTGTAAGCAGCTACAGCAAATCTCGCCGAATCGGTGCTGACGAGCGGCATTTTCGGAGTTAGAGCAGTTCCGGTATTCGTTCCGCCGCCGAGAGAAATAATTTTACGGTCGCCATCCAGAATCAAAAAAGCGTTCAGGCTCGAATTCGAAAACGCCGTCGTTATCGTCCAGTTCAGCGGGACTTCCTGACCGCCGCGAAAAGTCTGCCCGGCAACCGGCGAGGTGATTTGCAGCTCGCCGACGACCTCGCCCGACGGAACCAGAAACTGCCATTCGTCCCAGCCTTCCTGACCTTTGTCGTCAACGGCGACCACGCGCACGAAAGAAGGCGCGCCCGTGCCCTGAAAACCGGCGCCCGGCACTCTCAATTCAAAATTTCTCTGCGACGCGGGCAAATTATCGGCAATCACGCTGAACGCGCCTTCGCTGTTGCCCGAAGGCGAAAAAAGAATCTTTTGTTTGACGATCTGGCGGTCGTCCGAAGCCTTCCAGGTTAAAATCGCTTTGCTCCCGGCTTCGAGCGAGCCTTGATAATAACCGACTGCGAAATGATACGGAACGCGCGGCATTCGCACCACCGGCGGGTGGTCTGTGCGGTCGGGTCGCGCAGTGCGAAACGGATGAATATGCACCGTGTTGGTAATCACGTCGCCGGTTCCGCCCGGATTGTTCGGCGCTGTCGGTCCGGTCGGCGAATTCCACCAGTTATAGCGAAAATCGCCGCTGTGCGTGCCCGTGACGGCGACGGTGTTGTTTTCAAACAAATTCGGATTTGTTTTCCCCGAAGCGCGGACGCCGGTGCTGATGGTGCGAATCGCCGTTTCGTTACCGGTAAACAAATTCCCGTGCAAAAAAGCAAACTGAAATTGCGGCGAGGTTATCGCCGTCGTATGATTGCGCAGAATCGAATTGTCGATGTGATAAGTGGTATGCCCGCCGCCCTGACCGGCAATTCCGTGCTGGCTTCCGTCCAGAACGACGTATTCCATGCGGCTTCCGACCGAATCAAATCGCCCCGACAGCCATTTTTGCGCCGGATTGAAAGGCTCGATGGTAATCGGCGCATCCGGCAAACCCAGTGCGCGAAACGGACCGCTGTCCATGAAAAACCCAAAATTTTGTCGCGCTTTTAAAACAACGCCCGGCAATACCTGCAAAGTTCCGATTGAAGTTTGTCCATCGACCACATACGGCAAACCGACGGGCGCGTAAATCGAATGGCTCGCCGGCTCGCCGGCTTCAATCCAGTTATTGCGATTACCCGTCAGCGGAATCTGACTTCCGGGCAAAATGCCGCCTCCGCCCTGAACCGGATATTGGGCGTTTTGAATAATGACGTTTTGCCCGATTTCAAAATTGCCGCCGTCCAGACGCAAACCCGCGCCCGCGCTGTTTGAAATGTTCAGGTTATTGAG
>DASVRL010000289.1:0-9859 GCA_036388635.1 Pyrinomonadaceae bacterium | reverse complement strand
GCAAAGGAGCAAGGTCGTTATTCGAATAAAACCTTCCGCAGAGTAGATAGTAAATTACTGCGCCGAGGGCAAAAAGGTCGAAAGACATCGGAAATTTTCTTTGAGAATCGGGTTTCCATTCCGCAGGCAAAAAATCATCAGTTCCCCATACAATATGACTAACTTCATTCTTCTGATAAGCGCCTTCAAAATCCAATAATCTGAGATTTTCGTTTTTAGTAATAACAATATTGGCAGGCTTGCAATCGTGCCAGACCCAGTTTGCCGCATGTATCTTTTCAATTAATAAAGCTAATTTATAACTATATTCCAGTACTTTTTTTAGCGGGAGACGGCGTTTTCTTTTAGCCAAAAAGTCCTGAAGAGTTTCTCCTTCGAGGTATTCGGTTACTAAATAAAAATTATTGCCCGATTCGAAAGTTTCGTATTTTTCGGGCAGCCCCAATCCAACGAAGCTTAATCGCTCAAGTATTTCCGCTTCGCGTTTGACGTAATCATACCCGTCTCTGCCTAGCCAGTTTACTTCACCGTTTTGGTAGCCTTCTTTAATGACACACAGGCGTGGTTGCTGAGAACTGAAATCCAGCGCCATGTAAACACCGCCCTTGCCTCTTTGACTTAGTGACTTAAAGACCCGGTAGGTAGTTTTAAGCGGACTTTCCATTTCGGATTCGTCTTTTGTTTTTTTTACTGCTAAAGGATTTGAAATCCATTCCGGCTTGCCCTTTTCATTGTTTCTGATGTCAGGAACTAAATTTCCGTTCAGGTCAAAGATTGCCGGCGTCAGTTTTCCGTCCGCCTCTTTTATTTCAAGATTTTTGAAGGCTCCGTAGCGATAATAAACGTTGCTGTCTTCTTCGTATCTTAAATCAAAGGGAATAACAGGCGCGGCAAATCCGACGGTTAGCCGGTGCAGCGTTTCTGCGAGACGAACAAATTCCTCTTCGTTTCGCGGGTAAACCGTAATGAATTTTCCAATCTGGCTGTAGCCGTAAAACATTCCTGAATTGAGTTTTCCGAGTTCCATTAATGATTTCGGAGCTTTGAAAAAAACTTTTTGGTCATTCAAAAGCGGAGCGACTTTTTCCAGAACTGTTTTTGCAGTGTGAATCGTAGCAGAGATATGTATTTTCCAACCCTGGTCCGAGTCGTCGGTAAATACTTGCCGGCTGAATCTCCAAACATCGTCCGAATCAAACGGCAGATATTTTTTGCAAAGCGATTCATATTCGGCAATCAATTTTCGAGGCGTGACGACTTTTTTAACAGATAAGCTCATTTTTGAGAAAGCTTTAAGGAATGATTCCTTAATTCGAAGCGAACCTAGTCAGCCGCCCGGAAGGATTATCAGCCGGCGGCTGACTAAGCGCTTAAAAATATAAACACAATTACTGATTTAAATCGATCTCATTATCCAAAATACCGCCGATGTTTGCGTCAAGTCTTTCGCGTGTCGTTCCGGTACAGACACTATTGGCAAACAGGTACGCAACCGATTGTCTGATATATGTATTATCCGATAGATGACCGATTAAATTTAAACGGTCACGCTGCGCCCTTTTGAGATTGTTACTGTTAGTGGGTTCAATAAATTCTTCGACAAAGTCTTTCCATTCGTCAAGCTGAACCATTGCTAAAATCAAATTCTGAATCTTTGGCTGAATCATAACGTTTAGGGTCGTTCCGCTCGGCTCACTTTTGATTTCAATAATTTTGTCTTTGATTGTTGCTGGCATTTTATTTTCTCCTTTTAATTGTTTTTTGTTTTTTGAAACTTTAATTTATCCTAACGGGTTAATTAAAGGCTGTGTTGCAGAATCTGCAAATTTTATTAAATCCGCCATTTCGACTCCATCCAGCGGATTTTTACCGTTTATAAATGAAAATTGGGAGTTCCATTTACCGTCGAAAACGGAAATAGGACTTCTTTGAATTAATTTCACAAGAGTTTCAGCGACAATATAACTTCCGATTGTTCCCAAACGACTTCCGCCGCCGATTATTTCCGCTTCTTTAAGTATGTAATACCAGAGCGGAGTTTTACCTTGGAAATTGGGGTCTTTAAGAATTGTTTCATGCGGTCCGCTCGTTATTTCGTCGGCGGTAAGTACAGTTTTTCCGATTAATTTATCGGCGTGAGCGGCAGTCATCTGGGCAACGACTTCCTCGCCCGTCGGCAGCGACAGCGCCTTTCCTCTCACTAGGTTGCGAGAGGCGAGATTTTGTTCCCGAAACGGCGACTTTTGAATGATAAATTCCGGAAGTTGTAAAAAAGTAAAAGCAATTTGCGGGTCGATTTTTCTTGAGGTGTTAAGTTTGACCGTTTGAATATTATACTTTGAAAAGTCAAAAAAACGTCGCCAATCAATCGCCCAACTTCCTAACAAATTATCAAATCCGCCCATCCTACCTATTATGTCTATATCACTTGCTCCGGTAAACAGAAATAGTCTTTCAAAAGTTCCGTTTAAATGCGGCAGTTTGAAAATTTCATTCCAATCATAGGCATCCTGTAGCACGCTGTGACCGAAACGAAAGCCGGCGACAGAAAACTCAATCGGAATAAAAGGCTCGTCCTCGTCCTTTAACCAATCCAGTTTCGCGTCTTTTGTTTTTGCCCATTCGATTACATCATATAAAATACTGTTATCAACGATATTCGTTAAAAAGTCACCTAGAATAACTCCTTGATAGTGTTTAATGACAATTTCTCTGGCGGTTTCGAACAATTTATCTTCGGCGACTAATTTATTTTTCTCCAGGTAGTCTACGACGGCGTTGTGAAATCGCAAAAATGCGACGTGCATCTGAGCAATGCCCAGATTTTCGTCGTTACGTTTGTCGGCGATTAACGCGATTCTGTCTTTACGCGGCAGGTCGTTTTCCGTCCCGAATTTCGCATTCAGATGTTCTTCGTCTTTAACGGTTATGGCGACTTTGAAGCGCCGACCGTCTTCTCTGTAAAGTTCAGAAAAAGTATCTCGATTGTTTATGTCAGAAAATCGTCCGTAGAGACTATCTAGTTCAACCGTCGGCGAGCGTTTTGACGTTACTTCAGCGAGATTAATCAATCCTAACGGAAAAATCATTCTCTTTCCATCAAATGATATGTCGTGGCTTATAAACTGCCCGAGAAAAGTATAACCCGCAGGAATGTCTGAGTTATCCGAATGTTCGTTCTCTCCTTCGTCCTCTCCGTGGTTAGGGCTCGGTGCCGGTTGAATCATTGCTTTGCCAAGAGCTATCAGATTATCGTTGCTGATCGGAGGTAATTCGGTTTCTTTGAACATTCTGCTGAATCGAAAATCTGTTTCTTCATAAATTAATGGCGACAGATTTGTCTTGAAGAAACTATCAAACGATTGCACAAAATTTCTGAAGCTATTAACTTTACCTTGATAGTCATAAGTGCCTTCACCTATTAGATAGATAGTTTCCCGGGCATGTCGTTTTTGCTGTGCCTGATTTCGTGGTTCCATATAAATTCCGAAATCGATGTTTTTAATAGATTTTTAATTTTCAATCGATTCTAAATTGGTAACGCCCCAAAAACCAGTCAAAACTATCATTCGATATAAAAATCGGCATCTTGAAAATTAGATATTTTTAAGAAATATTTTTTGCTAAAACCGTTAAAACTTGTTGGCACCAGTTCCCAACTTTATTAGCGCACTACAGTAATCGTAAATTACCAAAAGCGGTAATCATAATCTGCCATTTGAGGTAATCATATCTCGCCGTCCACTTTATGTAGAGTCATTTCTTACATTTACAGAAAAAACGGTTGACCTTTACCTGTAATATTACAGGTAAAAATCAACCGTTTTCTTTTAAAATCTTTGATTGAAATACTAATCTGGATTAATACAGGGAAACTACAATAAAACCAACGATAAATCCGCATTTGAGAGTCTTATAATTTATAAAATTCCCTGATTGCCCAAAGAATTTCATTAAATTTTCCACGTGCTGGATATTAAAGTTAATATTTGAAGACGAGCGCCTTAAATATTAGAGAATCAGATTTAAGATTTAACTTAATAAAAATCACGCATTTATCTCTAACTGTGCCAAGATAAGTTAAACATCACAACTGGAATTATTAATCTCTCGCTGAAACTTATAGATCCAATTTGAGTGATTTTTTGTTTTTGAGACTAAGAATGCTGAATTGATTGAAAGATTTTTATGATGCGTCTTTTCGCTCTTCGCGACCATTTTTTGAAAGCTGTTTTTACTGAGCAGATTTACTATTCAATTTCAGGCAAAGTTTTAGTTAACATCTGAAATTGAAAAAACATCGCTCGAAGTAGTTCCGCGGGCGTAGGCTAGATTTGCGCCGTCCGCCGACCAATCGAAGTAGAAAATTGTTTCGGAATCAAAATTGGTTAATTGGATCGGGGAGCTGCCGTCCAAGGGGTGAAGCCAAATATTGGAAACGGCGCGGCGCGAATCCGAAAAGGCTAGATTTTTGCCGTCGGGCGTCCAGCGAAGATGTCTTAATTTACTCGCCGGCGAAATCGGAAACTGCTTTAACAGTTTGCCGTCTTCCGTCGAGGCGACGGAAATACTCCATTTATAATTGTCCGAGCTGTAATACGCCACCATTCTGCCGTCGGGCGAAACGGTTGGTTGAAATGATAAAGTTTTAGTGAGTTGGACGGATTTTCCGCCGGAAATCGGTATTTTCCAAAGCGTCGGTTTTTCCGAGCCTTTCTGGAAAACCACCCAATCGCTGCTGCTGCTGCTGCTGGCGGAACAATGCGGATACATTTCGCTTTCGTTCTCGTCCGCCGTCAATCGCTGCGGGTTTTTCCCGTCCCTGTCCATTTTCCATAAACGAAGCGCGTTCGGCTCGGACGAAGCGAAATTTGCCGCATAAACAATTTGATTTTCACCGCAGACGGTCGGCTGACGATTGCCGTTTGCGTCAACGGTTAAAGGGCGAATTCCGCTGCGGTCAAAAATCATTATATTGTCGGCGTTGTGCGCTCCGAGCGAAAAAACGAGGTGGTTGTCGGGCGTCCAGGCAAGTCCTTCGTCGCCTTTGATATTGCCGGTTTCGGACAAAATCTCTTCGGCGGCGGCGGTTTTGTCAGTCGTTTTCCAGAGCCGCGTGACGTGCGTGATTTGAGTCGTAATCAAGGTTTTTTCATCGTCGTTCAAACTGATTCCGCGATAATTATTCACGTCGCCGGTTATTTTTCGATAAATTCCCGCTTTCGGCTCGACATGCCAGATTTGTCTCGAATTCGATTCTTCGTCGAAGGCGATCAGAAGCAGGCTTTGACTGTTTTTCAGCCACGCGATTTGGTGAATTTCCTTCCAGCGCGATTCGACAAATGTTTTAACCGCGCCGGTTTCGATGTCGATTTCGACCACGTCGCTTTTCCCTTGGAAAGCGTTTGACGCGGCGATGGCGAGAATTTTTCTTTCGTTCGGTTTCCAAACCGGGTCGCCGAATTCGGTTTCAAAGGTTTCGGGCGAACGGCGCTCGGCGATGACGCGCTGATGCGTCCCGTCGAGATTCGCGACCAGCAGCTGCGATAAGCCTTCCGTTTGATCGGTTCGGTAAAAAGCAAATTCGCCGCCGCCCGCAGAAAAGCTGATGCCCGAATCGACGTTGCTGATGACCTGACGGCTCGCGCCGCCTAAAATCGGAACCTGGTAAAGAACGGCGTCGGGCTGATTTTCCTGCCAGAGCGTGTAATAGACGCTTTTGCTGTCGGGCGAAACGGACAAGCCGCCGATTTTTCCGGAGGTCGGCGGAACGATTTCAATATCTCTGGTTTCGCCCGACTGCCGAATCCAGAGGCTTTGTTTTTCGCCTTCATCGCGGGCGTGAATGACGTATTTTCCGTCCGGCGAAATTATCGAATAAAAGGCTTTTCCGGTCGAGGTTATGCGGGCAGTGTTAATTTGCTGAAAACTCCGCGCGGAATTTTTGGGAAATTTATTGTAGTAATAAGCAAAGCCTAAAATGGATAAAAGCAGAATTCCGCCGACCGCCACCGCTAAATACTTCCGCCTCTTTTTTTGAATCGGGGCGAGCGGCGGCGTTGCTTGAGCTTCCGCTTTTTCTAAAACAACTTTTTCAATTTCCTCTAAAACAATTTTTTCAATTCCAACCTTTTCTTCGACCAATCTGACTTCGGCGATAAAACGGTAGCCGCGACGCGGGACGGTTTCGATAAATTTCGGCTGGCTGGCGCTGTCGCCGAGAGTCTTGCGCAGCATTTTGATGTTGTAAGTCAGGTTGCTTTCTTCGACGAAGCGGTCGTGCCAAATCCGGCGCATCAGCTCGTCTTTTTCGACCAGCCGGTCGGCGTTTTCCACCAGAACGCAAAGCGTGTCGAACATTTTTCGAGTGATTTGCAGATTCTCTCCGCCGCGCCGCAAGACCTTGTTCGTCAGGTCGAGGCGGAATTCTCCAAACTCGTAAAACTGTTTTACTTGCGTCATCTGGTGCGTCTCATAGGAAAACTCACGGAAATCTCACGGCAATCTCAGGACTTTTCCCAATCAAAAGTTTAGATTCAACTTCACCGGCTTGTGGGCGGCAATATTCTAACCGTTTTGAAAAGGAAACGACAAATTTTCAAATCAAGAAAATTAAATATGAAAAAAAATCTCGTCTCGAAAACTCGCGGCTCGGCACGTCGGTTATTCGCGATTTGCGTATTCACGATGCGCGCGGGCTTCCGAATTTTTCACAAAAACGACAAGCGCGCCGTTGCCGCGTTTTTGTGCGCGTCTCTTTGCGCGGCGCTTTTTTGCTGGACCGGCACTGGCGCGGTCAAAGCCGATTCGGGTATCGGCAACGTTCCGGCGGGTCAAAATCCGGTCGCCGTCGCCGTCAATCCGGTCAGCAATAAAATCTATGTGGTTAATTTCGACAGCCAGAATGTCACGGTTATTGACGGGACAAACAATTCGGCGGCGACCGTCGCGGTCGGTCTCGGTCCGGTCGCCGTCGCGGTCAATCCGGCGACGAATAAAATTTATGTTGCCAATAGCGGCAGCGGCAGCGTGACGGTCATCGACGGCGCAAACAACTCGACGACTGAGATTCCAATCGGCGCGGGCGCGGGCGCTATCGCGGTCAATCCGGTGACAAATAAAATTTACGTCTGCCGCTACGCTTTCAATCCCGTAGGGCTCGGCACCAAGGGCGTAACGATGATTGACGGCGCGAACAACACGACGACGCCGATTATCAGCGCGTTTACAACGCCGCTGTTTCCGGTCGGAATGAACGCCGTCGCCGTCAATCCGGTCAGCAATAAAATCTATGTCGCCGACCGCGACAGCGATGACGTCATAGTGATAAACGGCGCGGACAATTCCTTCGCGCAGCTTAATGTAAATTCTCCGCATTCCATCGCGGTTAACCACGTCACGAACAAAATCTATGTCGCCAAGAACAACTTTTTCGACTTGACGATAATTGACGGCGCCAACGATTCGACGACCGACATCAGCGCGCCCGGCTCAAATTATTACGCCGCCGTGGTCAACCCAGTGACGAATAAAGTCTATGTCGCCAATAATTTGGGAGAGGTGTTAGTAATTGACGGAACAAACAACTCGATTGTCGCCGTCGCGACCGGTCTGGTTCCTTCTGAAATCGCCGTCAATCCGGCGACGAACAAAATCTACGTCGCTAACCGGATCATCAATGGCGGCACTGTAACCGTAATCGACGGCACCAACAATTCGACGACCACTGTCGCCGCCGGTTCAGAGCCAGCCGCCATCGCGGTCAATCCGTTGACGAACAAAATCTACACGGCTAACATCGGCAGCGCAAACGTGACGGTCATTGACGGCGCGAGCAATTTGACGGCGAGTGTCGCGTCTGGTTCAGGCTCAAACAGCGCCGCGGTCAATCCGGTGACGAATAAAATCTACGTTGCCAATCAAACCAGTAACAATGTGACGGTGATTGACGGGACTAACAATACGACGGCGATAGTTCCCTCCGGTTCGTTTCCGCGCGCCGTCGCCGTCAATCCCATCACTAACAAAATTTACGTCCTTAACGCCTTCAGCTCAGATGTGACCGTGATTAACGGGGTGAACAACACGACGACTAACGTTCCGGCAGGCTCGTCTCCGTTTGCCGTGGCGGTCAATGAGAGGACGAACAAAATTTACGTCGCCAACAATATCGGCAACACCGTGACAATCATCGACGGAGCGAACAATTCGACGGCGTCGGTCGCAGTGGGCGCGAATCCCAACGCCGTCGCGGTCAACGCGGCAACGAATAAAATCTACGTCGCCAACAACGGAGGCAGCAGCGTGACAGTCATCGACGGCGCAAACAACTCGACGACCGCCGTTGCCGTCGGCAATAATCCGGCAGCCATCGCGGTCAATTCTTTGACGAATAAAATCTACGTCGCCAATCAAGGCAGCAACAGCGTCAGCGTAATTAACGGAACAAATAACTCGACCGCGACCGTGCCCGTCGGCTCGATTCCTGCCGCTGTGGCGGTTAATCAGGCAACGAATAAAATTTACGTCGCCAATTACTTCGGCGCGAGCGTGAGCGTCATTAACGCAGCGGACAATTCGACGACCACCATCGCCTCCGGGGTAAGCCCGCGCTCGGTATCGGTCAATGCCGCGACGAATAAAATCTACGTCGTTAACGAGGACAGTAACAGCGTCAGGGTTATCGACGGGACGAACGATTCGGCGACCACAGTCGTGGTCGGAACGAAGCCCTTTGCGGCGGCGGTCAACCCGGTTACCGGCAAAGTCTATGTTCCCAACCGGGACAGCGCGAACGTCACCGTGATCACGCCCGCGCCGTCGACCGTGATTCCTTTGAACACGACCGTCGCGCCCGCGGCGAATAACACGGTGAATACTCTGACGCCGACTTTCACCCTGACGGCGACGAGCACTTTTTCGCCGATTGCGCCGCCGCCGCGAAACGTCTATTTTCAGGTCGATTCGCAAAACGGCGCGTGGACGAAGGCGACTAATACGGGAAGCACGGCGACGACTTTAACCGCGAGCGCGACGACTTCCATTTTGCAGCCCGGCGTCCATATTCTCTATTTCTTTGCCGCGGACGGCGCGGACGCGACTTCGATTAACCCGTTTGCCGGCGGCGTCGCCTACAACAGCAACGGCTCTGGCGAGAAGAATTCATTCGACGATTTCGCGCCGGAAGCGAGCGTGTTAACGGGCGGCGTCAACGCTTATCTGTTTCTGGTTGCCGGGGCGGCTCCGACGGCGGCAAATGTTTCGGTCGGCGGCAGAGTTTCAAATGCCGAGGGAAGCGGGATTGCCCAAGCCGCAGTCGTCATAACGGACGGCGAAGGCAACGCGCGGGCGGCGCTCACAAATCAGTTCGGTTATTTTCGTTTTGAGGAAGTGCGGGCGGGCGAAACCTATATCGTCAGCATTCGTTCGAAACGCCATCAGTTTGCGCCGCAGGTCTTGACTGTCAACGAGGAAGTCAGCGACCTGAATTTTACGCCGCAGCCTTAAGATTCGAAAACTGAGTCAGGGCGCGGTTTGAAAGCAAGAGGGCAATTAACAAGGAGAGGAAAATTTATGAAGAACCTGGGAAAAAAATTTTATCAAATGAGGCGGGCAACCGTTCCGATTTTGTGCGCGGCGCTGCTTTTGACGTTTTTTCTGCAAACGGATAAGCAGAAGGTCGCAGCGCAGGAAAGTATTGCTACTATTCCGGTCGGAATGAATCCGCTGGCGGTTGCAGTTAATCCGCTGACAAACAAAATTTATGTCGCTAACAGGCAGAGCAACGACGTGACGGTGATTGACGGAGCGAATAATTCGACAACAACCATTGCGGCGGGCGTCGATCCCGTTGCTCTGG
>DASVRL010000288.1:0-24250 GCA_036388635.1 Pyrinomonadaceae bacterium | reverse complement strand
TTCAGGACGTTCTGTTGACCGAGGACAAACTGAAAGGCTTAAGCTTGATGGAGCTCAGAATGATTCGCAACGAATTCTGGGCGCGGCGCGGCAGGAAATTCGACACGCCCGGCATCCGGCAGCATTTCACCTGGCGCGACTGGTATAAACCGGCGAAGAATCAAAAGACGGTCAAGCTCAACAAAATCGAAGAGCAGAACGTCAAGACGATTGAGGCTTACGAGGCGAAAATCCGCGAAAAGCTTTCGACCGAAATTTTGACCGGGGACGCGCTCGGCAATCTTTTCGCCGAAGATTTGCGCATTTTGCGAAACGAGATTTACGCCCGGCGCGGTCGCATTTTCAAAGACAAGGAATTGCAGAAATACTTTGAAAGCACCGATTGGTATCAGCCGAATCCCGATTTCAAAGACGATTTGCTCGGCGAAATCGAGTTTAAAAATCTGGCGGCAATCAAGCTCGCCGAAGCGGACGCGATGAGCAAGTTTGACGAAGAGGAAGGCTGATAAAGCCGGAATTTAAGTTCCGCGTGCCGGAACTATGAAAAGCAAAAAGACAGACGCGATAAAGTTTTTATTCGGTCTGTCTTTTTATTTTGGTCGCGTCTTTGCCCGGATGGCTTTGTCAATTCGCGCTTTGTCGGTTTATCTTAATGCGGTTAAAATTTTAATATGAATGCCGCAAAGCCCGAAGAAATCGAACTTGAGAAAAAGCGCCGGAAACTGGAGCGTCTGAAAGACCGTCTGGCTGACCGCGAAGAAGAAATGGCGGAGCTGCGCGCTGAGCTTGAGCAAACCGAAGCGAATTACACGATAGAAGTCGGGCGGTTTTACGCCGAGCTTGACGAAATCGAAGCGCAGATTGCCGAAGAGGAACTAAAGCTCGTGCCGGACGACGAAGAGATAAAAAAGAAAGTCGAAGAATTGCGCCGCCGCGCCGAAGAATCCGCCGCCGATTTAGCCGAAGCGAATCAGAACTGCAATAATAAATTCAATCCGACGCCCGAAGCGAAAAAGGCTTATCACAATCTGGCGCGGATGATTCATCCCGATTTGGCGACCGACGACGCAGAACGCGAGCGGCGTCACGGCTTGATGGCGCGGCTGAACGACGCTTACGCCGAAGGCGACCAGAATCTTTTGAATAAACTCGTCGAGGAATATCGCGATTCGCCCGATTTGGTGAGCGGCGACCAAATCGGCGACGAGCTGGTGCGCGTTATTCGCCAGATTTCGCAGGTCGCCGTGCGCCTGCGCCAGCTGCAAAGCGAAAAGCTGAAAGCCGAATTGTCGGAAGCTTACGCGATGCGCGAAAAAATTCGCGCCGAGCAAATCGAAGGCAGAAATTATTTCCGCCAAATGTCCGAGCGCACGAAAACTCACATTATGAAGGCGAAACGGCGGCTGGAAAATCTAAAGAATCTGAACAACGCGCAGCACGATTACGTGCAGGAAAAATACGGAATGGACATCTCGGAGTTTCGGTAAAGAAATTTAACCGCTGATAAGCGCGGAGGAATTCACCGGCGACGACAAGAAGCGCTTCTTGTCGTCGCCGGTGAATTCCTTTTTCTTATCCACGTCCATCTCGCGTTGAACGGCGGTTTCTCTTTTTTAAAATCTCTGTGCTTTTGCGCTTTCGGCATTCATCTTTCTCGGCAAAATCGAGAGCGCGACTGCGTCCAATAATCATAAATTTAGGTTTTAAATTAATAAAGAGAGGAATTTTTATGGACAGCAGATTTGCGCAGACGATTGTCAACATCGCTAAACAGGAAGCGACGCCCGAGCCTTACGGGAAGGTCAACGATAAGGAAAGAATTTACGAAGGCGGAAAGATGACGAATCTTCGTTTCGGCTGGGAGCGTTTGAAGGAATATTTCGAGGTCGCCGCCGGTTACACCGAAGGGCATTGGAGACTGCCAGGCTATCTGGACGGCGTGAAAATCAACAACAAAAGGATTCCGCAGCCGGGTCAGGACGGCGTTCACTGGTGCGGAATTTTCGCCACGTGGGTCTGGATAAAAGCCGGCGTGATGGGCGTCAAATGGGGAAATCCGGGCGTCAAAGGCGCGAACGTCGTCAAAAAAGACGGCTTTAAAGGCATCGGACTCGGCGACATCGCCATTCTGAAAGGCAAGCTCGTTCATCACTTTATCGTCACCAAAATCAACGGCTCGCCCGAACTCGGCACGACCACCATCGAAACCGTCAACGGCAATTCCGATTACCAGGGCATCAGAATCAAACCCGCGGTCTTGCAGGACGTGGTTTACTACTACACGGTCGAAGACGCTTTCTTCAATTATCTGAAATCGCAATACGGCGAATAAGCGGTAGCTGACAACTGATAACTGTTAACTGATAGTTGATAGTTGATAACTTTATTTACTTTTTAACTATCAGTTATCAATTATCAACTATCAGTTATTTAGCCAGTTTCTGCGCGAAGGAATTGTAATATTCGACCGGCGCGAGGTCGTCGGTTAAAACCGGAACGGTGAGCGGCAAAGGTTTTTCGTAAAGGCTCTGAGATAAAGCGGCTATTTCTTCGTCGCTGGTTTCAAACGAGATTCTGCCGGATTTGGAAGCGACCAGAATCAAATTCTGCGGCGTTTTATCATCGCGTTCCGCGCGCACTTTAAACAAATAAACGTTTGGGAAAACCGCCTGAAAAGTTTTGTACTCGGCTTGCAGAAACAGCGAGCCTTCGCCCTCGATTGCCGAAATCATATTCAAAATTACTACGCCGTCTTCCGCTAAAACATCGCGTATTTTTCGCACGGCTTCGACGGTCGTCAGCTGAAACGGCACGGAATAAACCGAACCGAAGGCATCGACCAGCACGACGTCGTATTTATCGGCGGTTTGATTCAGAAAAACGCGCCCGTCAGCGTGAAAAATCCGCATTTGCGAATTGTCCCGCAAGCGAAAAAAACGGCGCGCGATTTCGGTCATTTGCGGGTCGATCTCGACGACGTCGATTTTTTTGCCGGGATATTTTCGCAGGTATTCGGACGGAAAAGTGTAGCCCGCGCCGCCGATAATGAGAGTGTTTTGGAAATCGGGTTTGAAATGCCGCAGCAGATGATAAAACTTTGAATATCGCAAAACCAACTCATCGCTGTCCGGAAAAATCGCCGACTGCGTTGTCAGCGGGTCGGTCGTCAGCGCGATAATCGGTTTCTGCGTTCTTTCGTCAGTCGTCCGAAAGACGCGCAGGCGGCTGTAATGCGTGTCGAAATCGTGCAAATCGTGGCTGCGATACAGCGAATAGGCGTAAAGCTCGTTCAGACCGATTGCCGCGCCGAACAAAATCAAAACGTAGAGTTTTTTCGTCGTCGGTCGAAACGCGCCGAGCAGCGCCGAAAGCAAAAACAGCGCCGCGATAATCAGATAAAGCGAGCGCACGCTGCCGACAAAGGGCAGCAGAACAAACCCGGCGGCGAACGTTCCGAGAATGCTGCCGACGGTCGAAAGCGCGTAAAGCCTGCCGACGGTTTTGCCGGAATCTTCGACGCTCAGCATTTTCAGACGAACAGCGTACGGCGTCACGAAACCGAACAAAACGCTGGCGGGCGCAAATAAAACGAGCGCGGCGACGATGGCTTTCAGCTCCAGACGCATCGAAGCCGCCGCCAGAATCGAGAGAATGATTTCGTGCAAAAAAAGCGTGACGGTCGTCAAAGCGCCCGCGAAAAACAGAATCGCCGATAAAACCTTCAAATCCGGTTTCCGGTCGGCAACGCGCCCGCCGAGCCAGTAGCCGGCGCTCAAACTGCCTAAGATTACGCCGATTAAGCTCGTCCAGATGTAGGTCGAAGTCCCGATATGCGGCGCGAGCAGCCTGGAACCGACGATTTCATAAATCATCACCAGCGCGCCCGACACAAAAACAACCGTTTCCAGCAGAAATTTGTCGCGAAATTGCCTGAGCATTGATTCGATTGAGCCATAATTTGCGGGAAAAGACAAAAAGAAACGCGGAACGATGAATTCGGAATGCGAAATTTGCAATTCATCGCTGCGGCGCTCCGCGTTCCGCGTTTATTCCCTTGAGATTATGAAATTTTTAGTTTAATTTTCTTTGAGTCTATGCAAAACGCACCTGAAATCAAACGCGAAAACATCAACCGTTTTTTATGCGAAAACTGCGGCGCGAATATGGTTTTCAACCCGCAAAACGGTCTTTTGACTTGTCCATACTGCGCGCACACGCAGGAAATCGAGGCGAGCGGCGCGGTCGAAGAAAGAGATTACGACCATTTTCTGCAAGCTGGCGCGCAGAATTTGCAGCCGATGGCGCAGGACGCGATGCAGGTCGGCTGCGACTCTTGCGGCGCGATCGTCAATTTCACGCCGCCCGAAACCGCCCGCAACTGCGATTTCTGCGGCGCGAAAATCGTCGCGCAGCCGAAATCAGCCGACCCTTTGATTGCGCCCGAAGGCGTTTTGCCGTTTCGCATCACGGACAAACAGGCAAACGACGAATTGAAAAACTGGATAAACTCGCGCTGGTTTGCGCCGTCGAAGCTGAAAGATTTTGCGCGTCCCGACAAACTGAGCAGCATCTACATTCCGTATTGGACTTACGACGCTTTTTCGCAAAGCTCTTACGCGGGCGAGCGCGGCGAGCATTATTACGAAACCGAATATTACGAGGAAAACGGCGCGCAAAAATCGCGCCAGGTGCGCCATACAAGCTGGTCTTCGGCGAGCGGCTACGTTTCGCGCCAGTTTGACGACGTTTGCGTTCCGGCGACAAAATCGCTTCCGCAAAAATATCTCGACCGCCTTGAGCCCTGGGATTTGCAGGAACTCAAATCCTACGAACCGGCGTTTCTGTCCGGGCACAAAGCGCAGACTTATCAGGTCGCGCTGCCGGAAGGTTTTGAAGTTTTTAAACAAATCGCCGACGGCGTGATTCAAGGTGATGTCCGAAACGACATCGGCGGCGACGAACAGCGCGTTCACCACGTCTCGACAGATTTTTCCGACATTACCTTTAAACATCTGCTGCTGCCGGTTTACGCGGGCGCGTATCAATTCAACGGCAAAACCTTCCAAATCGTCGTCAACGGCAGAACCGGCGAAGTGCAGGGCGACCGCCCGTATAGCTGGATAAAGATTACGCTCTTCGTGTTGTTTATTATGTTGATTATTGCGATTCTGGTGATGATTTTCAGTAGGTAAAATATATAGTAAGGTTTAAAATTATGAAAGATAATAATCAGATTGTTTTATCTGAATTGGCATCCGAGATTTGGGAAGAATTCTCAGAGTATGG
Organism: Pyrinomonadaceae bacterium; assembly: GCA_036388635.1. Lineage (GTDB taxonomy): Bacteria > Acidobacteriota > Blastocatellia > Pyrinomonadales > Pyrinomonadaceae > JALZHR01. Next base: position 18,964 of record DASVRL010000288.1, on the reverse strand, counting down.
TAATCACATAGCGATTGAAAAAAATTCTTATGATGAAGAAAGCCTAAATCGGAAAGAGGCTTTATTTGAACTTGAAAAAGAAGGCATTGTGCAAAGAGTTGAAGAAGATGCTATCTATATTCATTTTGACTTTCTGAAACCGCCGCCAAGATAACTAATCTTTTCTCTACAGCCTATTAAGGCGGGAACTAAAGCCCGCCTTAATTATTCTCAATAAAATAAATTTTCACTATCTCGGTTGAACGCCTGCGCCGCTGACGATTCTGGAACTGACGATTTTTCCGGCGGAATCCAAAACGACTTCGATGACGCCGCCCGAAGCGTCCTGCAGGCGGCGGACGGTTTGCCCGGCGTTGTTGGTCGTTTCGCCCACTAATCTCAAGCCGGTCGCCGTCGTGTCGAGAACCGAGCCGAGCGTTCTTTGATTGACGACTCTGCCGGTCGTATCCAGAGTTTTTTCGACGATGTTTCCGGTCGTGTCCAGAGTTCGCTGGACGGTTTGACCGAGCGTGTTGACGGTCTGGCTTAAAACGCCGCCCGGCTGAAGCGCCGTATTCGCCACGTTTCCGACCGTGTTGACCGTATTATCGACCGATGTCAGAAGACGTTCGAGAATCTGCGGGTTGCGGTCAATCGTCGTCAGCGTGCGGTCGATAATGCTCGCCACGTTATCCAGCCGCACTTTCAGCAAAACTTCCGCGCGAACGCCTTTGATGGTCAATTTCACTTTGTCAATTCCGACGTCCGCGCCCGCCGACAACTGCAAAAGATTCGCCAGACGCGCGTCGAGCGAAACTTTGGCGCGCAGATTTTCCACTTCCAGATTTATCTCTTCGACCGAAAGATTCGGCACGTCGAGCAAAACGTCCGGGTCGCCGGTCGCCGCTTCCTGCCGGCGGCGCTCGCTGGATTCGCGCTGGCGCTGTTGTTCTTCCGCCGTTAACTGGCGCACGGGCGTGACCGGCGACGGCGTGGCGCGCGGTCGCGCCGGTGTCGGCGTCGGCGTCGCGGTTCGCGTGGTGATGCTCGTATTGGTGTCGCCGGTGGTCGTTTGAGCGTAAACGGCGACGCTCAGCATAAAGATAAAAGTTAAGCTGAAAAAAGTTTTTTTCATCGGTTTCCTCCTCGTTAAAAGCCGCGCCCGAAATTCGGTTCCGGGCGCGGTGAACAGCATTTAAAATTTTCTAGCGATTGCCCGAATTTTGCGGGCGATTTTGTCCGGCTTGTTCGATGCGGCGGCGAATCGCTTCGAGCGAAGCCCGAAAGCGGACTCTGCCCGTCACGCCGCGCAGAAAAAGGTCGATTTTCTGCGCGCTGACGGTCGCGCCGACGCCGACCGTGACGCTTGAACCGCTGATTTCGACGCCGGTCGAGCGCCTGTAATTCGTCTCGGTGGTGCGACTACTGTCGGCGATGTTCAGTTCAAAATCTTCGTCCGCCGTCTCGTTTGGCGCCGGCGTCTGATTCTGCCCGCGCACGCCGGCGGAAAAAATCAGAGACGCCGCGACCAGAGCGCAGACGAAAAACAAAACGCGTAAAAGTGCGATTGATTTCACCGGATTCTCCTTATTTTCTCGTTCGTCTGGTTCGGTTTGTTTTTGGTTTCGGCTTTTGGGCGACCGAATTTATCGGCGGCTTAAGGGCTTTGTCCTGAGGCGTTTCGACAGGCGACGTTTGATTGACAATGGTCGAATTCGGTTCTTCGTCGAGCGCTTCCAGCACGATTCGCTGAATCTCGGCGAAACGGCTGTAGATGCGCAGCCGAATGCCGATGTTTCGATAGGTGACGCCCGGCTCGGTTTTTTCGGGCAGATTTTCGCGGTCGGCTTCCCAGACGGTTTGACGTTCGGGCTTGCCGGAAAATTCGACCGTCGGATTCGGCACAATCTCGATTTTCAGCTCGCGGGCGCGCACGTTTGCCGTAATCACCAAATCGGAATTTTTTTCGTCCGGCGCTTCGGTCGTCGTTTGATTTTTAGTTTGATTTTGCGGCGTCGGCGCCGGCGTCTGGGAAAACGCCGCAAGCGAAAACAGCAGAATGAAAATTCCGCCTGGAAGAAGATGTTTTTTCATAAACCCTGCCTTGTTCTGAAGAATCGTGAAAAACAAAAACGATATGCCATCAAGCATAACAAAAGCCTGTTTTTTAGTAAATTGTTTTTTTAATACGCGGGTTTTAGTCTTCTGCTACTATACTTATTTCGCCGCGCCGCGCGGTTCCAAAATGTAAATGATGAAACGTATGCTCAGTAATTTAGAGCTAATGGACATTCACGTCAGGGCATTGTTCACGCACGATGCCGACGCGCGGCTTTTGTTCGTCAACGAGCCGGACGGCTTAAACGCTCCCGCTCCTCGTTTGTTTTTAGGTCGCACACAATTTGGAAACCTTTGGAGATTTCGCGCCGATTTGCCGGAAAAACTCTGCGAGGAATTAAGCGCGTTGTGCGCGGACGAGCCGCCGGTAAATGCTGAATTTAACGAGCCGCCGCGTCATCTTGAGACATACATACGACTGCTCGAAAAAGACGCGCCGGTCGGAAAACCGGAAACGGGTCCGGCATATTACTTTTCTCAAGACATTCCGCCGCCGTCGTCAAATCTTCTCGTCGCCGTGACGGAAAAGAATGCGGAAATTTTGCTGGACGGCTTTGAGGAATTTGTGGCGGAGCTTCCCGACTGGCAACCTTTCATCGCGCTTATCGAAGAAAACAGAGCCGTGTCAATTTGTCGCAGCGCTCGTATCACTGGCAAGGCTCACGAAGCGGGCGTCGAGACATTACCGGATTTTCGCGGAAAAGGTTACGCCAAGGAAGTGGCGGCTGAATGGGCGCGGCGAGTGCAATCCGCCGGCGCAATTCCGATGTATAGCACTTCCTGGGAAAATAAGGCTTCGCAAGCCGTTGCGCGAAAATTGCGCTTAAATTGTTACGGCGCTGATTTTCATCTGGCGTAATTATCACCGTGAGATGTTGGAAGACAGCCCAGAAATTATCAGATGAACGCGAGGCAACTTTATCCTTTCGCCCTCGCCTTTCGCCTTTTAGATAACCTGACCGGCGGCAAAGGCGGACGACCAAGCCCATTGAAAATTGTAGCCGCCGAGCCAGCCCGTGACGTCCACGACTTCGCCGATAAAATAAAGTCCCGGAGCTTTTTTCGCTTCCAGCGTCTGCGACGAAAGCGCGTCCGTAGAGACGCCGCCGAGCGTGACTTCCGCTTTATCGTAGCCTTCGGTTTCGACAAATTTTACCTGCCAGTTGTTCAGCCGGTCGGCGATCTGCTCGATTTCGCGGCGGCTGAATTGATTCAGCGGCTGGTTGGAAAAATTCTGCGCCGTAAAAATTTCGGCGAAGCGATTCGGCAGAAAACGGCTTAAAAAATTGTCGAGATTCTGCCGGCTCGAGTGATTTTTTTCCAGCAGTTCGAGCGCGTTTTCGTCCGGCAACAAATCGATCGAAACCGACTTTTCCTTTTGCCAGTAATTTGAAATTTGCAGAATGGCGGGACCCGAAAGCCCGCGATGCGTGAACAGAATATTTTCGCGAAACGAGGCTTTGCCGCTCACAGCGACGGCATCGACGGAAACGCCCGCGAGCTTGATAAAATTCTGCGCTTTTTTCTCGAAGACGAGCGGCACGAGCGCGGCGCGCGTCTCAACGATTTTCAAGCCGAATTGAAGGGCGATTTTATAACCGAAATCGCTCGCGCCGATTTTCGGAAACGAAAGCCCGCCGGTGGCAATCACCAGAGATTCGCTTTGAAAAACGCCCTGATTCGTTTCGATTTCAAACAGCGCATTTTTTTTATCGACGTTTTTCACCGCGCAGCCGGTTCGAATCTCGACTTTTGCCGCGCGGCATTCTTCCAGCAGCATCTCGACGATCAGGCGCGAAGATTCACGGCAGAAAAGCTGTCCGAGCTTTTTTTCGTAAAATTGAATTTTGTGTTTTTTGACCAGCTCGATAAAATCCTGCGGCGTGTAGCGCGCCAGCGCGGATTTCGCGAAATGCGGATTTTGCGAAACGAAATTTTCCGCTTTCGCACTGGTGTTGGTGAAATTGCAGCGACCGCCGCCGGAAATCAGAATTTTGCGCCCGACTTGCGCGTTGTGTTCAAGGACGAGAATTTTGCGCCCGCGTTTTCCGGCTTCCGTCGCGCAGAAAAGTCCCGCCGCGCCCGCGCCGATGATGATTGCGTCGAATTTCATTCAAGCCAGATAGCGGGTTTTCAAAACGCTTGCGTGATGCCGGACGTGACCGACCATTATGTAAGCCAGAGCGCGCACCGAAACCGGCGCGTCGCTCGCCGTTCCGCGTCTGGTCCAGGCTTCGGCGGAAAGATTTTTAAATAAATACAAATTTGCCTTTCGCAAAAGCGAAAATTCCTCGACTAAATCGGCGAGCGGGCGATTATTGAAATCTCCGTATTTGATGTAATCGTCCTGTTCGAAACTGGCGAGCGCCGTCCGGTCGGCGCGGCTGAAGCGAAAGGCGCGATACGAGAAAACCCGCTCGCCGTCAATCAGATGACCGATTAATTCCTTGATGTTCCATTTGCCGGCGGCGTAAGCATAAGCGCCTTTTTCCTCAGAAATCGAGGCGAAAATATTTTCCAGCTCGGCAAGCTGATTTTGCAAAGCGGAAACAATGTCCGTTTCCTCGACCAGGGACACGTAGGTTTCGTAATATTCGGCGTACTCTGTTTTTTCGGGTCTTGACATATTTTGTTTATCTTAGCAAAAACGATGTAGAATTGCGTCGACATCCGTAGCATCGGAAAATATTATGAAATTAAAAATACTCTTCGCCGTCGCGGTTTTACTTTTTTGTTTCGCCGGCGTTTTCGCGCAGAACGGCGGCAAAGCCGAGCCGAATCGCATTGAATTCGCGAAGGGCAAATCAACGGCTTCCGTCAGCGGCAGATTGAAAGGCGACGAGCAAGCCGAATACGTTTTTTCGGCGCGGGAAGGACAGTTAATCCAGGTGAAAATCACGTCCGTTCCGAAGGGCAAAGTCGCGTCGTTCAGGATTTTGAATCCCGACCGGGAAGCGACGTTTTACACAAAATACGAAGAGAATTATGAATATGCTTTTCCGGCGCCGTATACGGGCGATTATGTTATTTGGGTGAGCTTACAGCCGGAAACAAAAGTGAAATCGGCGAAATATAATTTGACTCTGACGATAACTAAGCCCAGGTTTTAAGCAGCGATTCGAGCCTTTGCGATTCGATGCCGTAAAAATTTTTAATTTCGGCGATTTCGCGCTCGTATTCTTCGCCGTCAATCTTTGCCTTTTGCCTGGTGCCGACAATCATATTGTTTTTCGGCGTGTGCTCGGTGGCGATAAACTCGAAAACTTTGGTCGCGTAGCCGCTTTTTTCCAATAATAAGGCGCGCAGTCCGTCGGTGATGATCTCGGCTTCGCGTTCGAGCATCACGCCGTGCTTCAGAATGTCTTTCAAAAGCGCGGGCGGCTTTATCTGCGGGCGAATTTCCTGGTGACAGCACGGCGAGCAGACGATTAAATCGGCACTCGCTTTGATGCCTTTGAAAATCGCGTCGTCGGTCGCCGTGTTGCAGGCGTGCAGCGCGATTAAGATGTCCGCGTCCTGCAAATCGTAATCGCCAATCCAGCCGTTAACAAACTGCAAACCGCTGAAATCACAGGATTTGGCAATGTCGTTGCAGAGCGAGACGAGTTCTTTTTTCGTGTCCACGCCGGTGACCTCGACGTCGAGATTCAGAGTGTTTTTGAAATAATCGTAAGTGGCAAACGTCAGGTAGCCTTTGCCCGAACCCATATCGACGATTTTCAGCGCTCGCCGGTCTTTCAGAAGGGAATTGGCGAAAAGCTTCGATAAAGTTTCGACGAATTTATTTATCTGTTTCCATTTGTCGTGCTGCTTGTCGCGGATTTCGCCTTTGTCATTGGTGATTCCGAGAGCGTTCAGATAAAAACTGTGCGGGTCGACCGGAAGTTGTTTTTCTTTGTCGTGCGCGACCGACGGCTTTGTTTTAAACGTCGGTCGCGCCGTGTTCAGACGCGATTTTTCTTTTTTGCCGATGTCTATCTGAAAATCGTTTTCGGTGGTGAAAAGATGACCGGAGAAAAAATCGTTTCCCAAATATTCGCGCACTTTCGCCACGCCTTCGGTGAAATCGAAGTTTTTTGCCGTGTCGCGCGTATCGTAGCGGAAAAGGAAAAAAAGCCGAGCGCCGCGCTTGGTTTCGACCAGGCGGACGAGGATTTTTTGCAGATGCGCGTCCGCGCCCTTATAATTGCCTAAAGTCAGTTTGACAAAAGTTTCTTCGTGGAGCGAGCGAGCCAGCTCGCCGGTAAATTTTTCGACGTTTTCGATTGCCATAAATCGGAAACCACAGATTACACAAATGAACACCAATATTGCAAAAGACGCTTTTTTGAAATCAGTTTTATATTTGCTGCTCGAGACGTTTGAAGGCTCGCCCGAAGGCGAAGGCAGCGCTTACTTAGACCGCGGCGTAGGCTTTTTCAGCACGCTGGAGAAGCTTTCCGCCGAGCAGGTTTCGCGCGCGTTCGGCGCGACGACGATTGCGGCGCAGACCGAGCACGCGAAATTTTACCTCGACCGCATCTGCGAGTTTATGACGGGCAGAACCGAGCGCGTCAACTGGGAGCAAAGCTGGTTGATTGAAGAGGTGAACGAGACGGAATGGGACGCCCTGCGCCAGTCCGCCCGCAAATCTTACGAAAACACTCTGCGCTGTCTTGCCGGAATCGAAGACTGGAGCGAAGATAATGTCGGGATGGCGATAGGAATGGTCGCGCACACGGCGTATCATCTCGGCGCGATTCGGCAGCTTGCCAAATCGGTTTAGTCGCCTTCGATTTCTTTGAGAATCAAATCGTATTCTTTCGAATAGCCGTTAATCGCGACGAAACGCTTGATTTCTTCCAGCGCGTCGTCGAATTTTTTCATGTGCCAGAGCGAATGAAACAGCATCAGCGAAAGATATTCCGACTGCGGTTGCAGTTTCAGTCCCTGCAAAGTGTATTCGGAACAGTTTTTCCAGTCTTTGGCGTTGAAATACAAGCTGCCCAGAGTTCCGATCAGCGCGGGTTTGTCGTTATACTGCTTGTTCAGATTTTTCAGGATTTTGATGGCGTCCTTGACTCTGCCGGTATCGCGCAAAAAAAGCGCCTGATTATACTGAGGCTGGATACGATCCAGCTCATAGCTGGTAAATGATTTGTCCATGTCCATCAGAAGAGTATAACAGAGATTCGGAAATAGAGAGCTTTGATAGAGCGAAAATTTGCCGCCGCCGACCCGAAGCTTCATCGAGCGGCAAAAGGAAGTTTAATTTTACAGAGAAGTTTTTAAGTTTTCGGAAACCGCTTCCGTGATTTCAAAGTAATCGTCGGTTTGAAGATTAAATTCTTTTTTCCAATCGTTTATCAGCAGATTATATTTTTTTAATTTGATATTGAGTTTTTTTGAAGTCGTGAGAAATCTCTTTATTTCATTAAAGCTTTCATCATATTTTTTTAATTCAAAAAGAGAATGAAAAAGACCAATCGAGGCGGTTTCTGATTTTGGTGAGAGTTCGGCTGTTTTTTTATAGTAAATATAAGAATTTTTCCAATCGTCCAAAGAAAAATATATTCCTCCGATCATTCCTAAGATTGACGCTTGATTGGGAAAATTTTTATCCAGATTCTTTAGAATTCCGATTGCTTCCAGAGGTTTTCCTTCGTGCCAAATTTGTAAAGCTCGGTTAAAATCAGGCTCGATTTTGATTTTTTCATCTTCGGTCATAAACTTAAGTCTGGTTTAATTATATCGGAGTTTTAAAAATGAACAATTTATTTCATCTGGCTTTTCCCGTTAAAGATTTGGAAGAATCGCGACGTTTCTACGGCGAAATTCTCGGCTGCGAAGAAGGCAGAAGCTCGGAGGCGTGGATTGATTTCAATCTTTTCGGGCATCAGATTGTCGCGCATCTCGCGCCCGACGGCGCGGCGGGCGTTCGGCTGCGCAACGAGGTCGACGCCGACCACGTTCCCGTGCCGCATTTCGGCATCGTTCTGCCGATGGACGAATTTAAAAACTTTGCCGAACGCCTGAAATCGAAAGGCATCGAATTTCTCATCGAGCCGAAAATTCGCTTCGCCGGCGAGACGGGCGAGCAGGCGACGATGTTTTTTCTCGACCCGAGCGGAAACGCGTTGGAATTTAAAGCGTTCGCGGATTTTTCGCAGGTTTTCGCCAAGTAAGAATTTAGCCCGCGAAAGACGCGAAACATACGAAAAAAGAGAAAGATTTAATCTTTTTATTCGCTTTTATTTTCGCGCTCTTTCGCGCTCTTTCCCGGGCAAAAACAAAGTATGAAGTTTGGAAAAATTTTATTTCTGCTGTGCCTTTTGTGTTCGGCATTTGCCGCGCAAGCGCAGAAGCCGCCGAGATTTATTGCCGTGACGATTGACGATTTGCCGGTTGTTTCGACGCGCGGCGATTTAAAAACGCAGCGCGAAATAACCGGCAAACTGCTGGCGCACATTGTTAAAGCGAAAGTTCCCGCCATCGGTTTCGTCAACGAAGGAAAGCTTTACACCAGAGACGGCAAACGCAATGAAGCGCAGATTGATTTGCTCCGGCAATGGCTCGACGCCGATTTGGAACTCGGCAATCACACGTTTTCGCATCGCAGCCTGAATGCCATTGAATTAAAAAATTACCAGGACGACATCCTGCGCGGCGAGATTATCACCAAAGAATTGCTCAAAGCGAAAGGCAAATCGATGCGTTATTTTCGCCACCCGTTTCTGCATACCGGCTTGAGCCTGGAAGTCAAAGACAATCTGAATCGATTTCTACAGAAAAACAATTACATTATCGCGCCCGTGACGATCGACAACGGCGATTGGATTTTCGCCCGTGCTTACGACAACGCTTTTGATAAAGGCGACCAAAAGCTTTTGCAGGAAATCGGCGCCGCTTACGTGCCTTATCTGGAAAGCAAAATGGATTACTGGGAGCGCCAATCATTCAAGCTTTTCGGGCGCGAGGTCAAACAGATTCTGCTGCTTCACGCCAATTTTATCAATTCCGATTATTTTGACGACATCGCGAAAATGCTCAAAAAACGCGGCTACAAATTTACCAATCTGGAAGAAGCTTTAAAGGATGAGGCGTATAAAATGCCGGACACTTTTATCAAGCGTTCGGGCATTTCGTGGCTTCATCGCTGGGCGCTGGCGAAAGGCGCGGAAAATGTTCTGCCGGACGAGCCGAAAACGCCGGATTTCGTGCTGAAAGCGGCGGGCGTCGATTCGGAATGAATTATTGAGTTTGCCTTCCGAGTTTTCTTTCTCTCTGCGTCCTCAGGGGCTGTAATCTTATGAAAAAGTCCGAAATTGTCATCATCGGCGGCGGTGTCGTCGGCGCCAGCGTCGCGTATCATTTGACGGCGCGCGGCGCGCGAGACGTTTTGATTTTGGAGCGCGAAAACGTGCAGGGAAAAGGCTCGACCGGAAAGGCGACCGGCGGCGTTCGCGCGCAGTTTGAAACCGATATTAATATCAAAATGTCGCTTTATTCATTGGAATTTTTCGAGCGTTTTAATGAAACGACGGGCGTCGATTGCGCTTACGAGCCGCGCGGCTACCTGTTTTTTGCGACCGATGAAAAGCAGTTTGAATATGTCAGGCGAAACGTCGAAAAGCAGAAATCGCTCGGCGTCCGAGACGTCGAGCTGGTCGATAGGCAGACGATTGCAAAAATCGTCGAAGGCTTAAACTGCGAGGACATCTGCGGCGGCAGCTTCGGCGGGCGCGACGGCTTTATCAATCCGCTCGGCGTGCTGGAAGGCTTTACCAAAAAAGCGCTGGAAACCGGCGCGGCGCTGGAAACCGGGACGGAGGTTTTTTCAATCGAAACCGCAAACGGCAAAGTCAGCGCCGTCGAGACCGACCGAGGCGTCATCGAATGCGAAAAAGTCGTTTTGTGTTCGGGCGCCTGGGCGCGGCGTTTGGCGCAGACTGCCGGAATCGATTTGCCCGTCGAGCCGCAGCGGCGTCAAATCGTCTGGGCTAAAGCCGCGAAAAATTTTCAGGAAAATCTGCCGATGGTGATTGATTTGGGCAGCGGTTTTCATTTTCGCCCGGCGAAAGATTCAAAAAATGAAATTCTTTTCGCTTATCCGGACCGCGACGAAAAGCCGGGTTTTTCAGTTGATTTTGACGAAAATTTTATCGGGAAAGTTTATCAAAAGGCGAAATATCGCGCGCCGTTTTTATATGAAACTGAAGTTATTCGGGAAAAATGCCGCGCCGGACTTTACGAAAACACGCCCGACCATCACGCCGTTTTAGGCGAATGCGAAATCGAAGGCTTGTATTTTGCCAACGGCTTTAGCGGTCACGGCGTAATGCACTCGCCCGCGACGGGACGCGCTCTGGCGGAAATCGTTCTCGACGGCGAAGCGTCGTTTCTGGACGTTTCGTGCCTGCGGCTGGAAAGATTTAAAACGGGTGAATTGCTGCACGAGACGGCTTTTATTTAGAGAAGTTTTTCAGCGCCGAGCCGCCCGGCTGCAAAGACGCCGGGAAAATAATAATTTCCTGGCGTCTTTGCACCTTTGCGCCCTTGCGTTAAAATTTTTCTATGCAGACAGCAATAGTCCATCATCCGATTTACCAGAAACACGACACCGGCTTCGGTCATCCGGAAACGCCGAAGCGTTACGAAGTCGTGATAAACGCTCTGAAAAACGATAAAGTTCTATGGGAAAACCTCAACGAAATTCCAGCCGAGCCGGTTTCGAAAGGCATCATTCAAGCCGCGCACACGCCGCAGCATTTCAAGCGCGTCGAAGGCGCTTTTGCGAACGGCGTGGAAATGCTCGATGCCGACACGGCGATTTCGATGCATTCGTTTGACGCTTCTCTCTACGGCGCGGGCGGCGCTTGTCGCGCGGTCGATGCGGTGATGTCGGGCGAAGCGAAAAACGCTTTTGTCGCCGTTCGCCCGCCCGGACATCACGCGACGGGCGAAAACGCGATGGGCTTTTGTCTTTTCAACAACATCGCCGTCGCCGCGCGTTACGCGCAAAATAAATATAAGGAAATCGAAAAAGTCGCCATCATCGATTGGGACGTGCATCACGGCAACGGGACGCAGGGGATTTTCTTTGACGACCCGACGGTTTTCTTTTTTTCGCAGCATCAATATCCGTGGTATCCGGGAACGGGAAGCGCGGGCGAAATCGGCTTCGGGCGCGGGAAAGGCTACACTTTAAACGTGCCCGTGAAAGCCCGAACGACGGCGAAAACGCAGAAGGAAATGTTTGCGCGGGCGCTGGAAAATATTTCCAGAAATTTCAAGCCGGATTTTATAATGATTTCCGCCGGATTCGACGCGCACGCTTCCGACCCGCTCGGACAGCTTTTGATCGAAGACGAGGATTTTGCCGAGATGACGCGAATGGTCAAAAATTGGGCGAATGAAACCTGCGGCGGGCGCATCGTTTCCGCGCTCGAAGGCGGCTACAATTTACAGACTTTAGGCGAAACCGTGCGCGCCCACGTCGCGGAATTGAGTAATCGGTAATCGGCGAAAGGTGATAAGCGATAAGGCGATTAATTATTGACTGCGAATTCACTGAAATTTAATATTCCCTATCACTTATCGCTTATCACCTATCGCCTTTTGTGTTAAACTCTCTGCACGTCGGGTTTAATTTAATTTAAGGAGAATAAGCGATGCCGGATGTCGAAATCCCGTGCGTACAGTGCAAAGAAATTTTTCTTTTTACGGAAAAAGAGCAGGATACTTTTTATCGCCAGAATATGGCGCAGCCGCAGCGTTGTCATAAATGCCGCTCGAAAAAGGCGGCGAGCGGCGTAAACGCCGCGACGCGCTTTGAAATCATCTGCGACCATTGCGGCAAGCACGACCACGTGCCGTTTCAGCCGAAGGTCGGGCGCAGCGTTTTATGCAAGGAATGTCATCAGGCGAGCAAGGCGCGAATGCGCTTCGCTTAATTCCAAATTCAAAATTCAAAATGCAAAATAAAAAGTCCGCTTTGCCGGTTTTGCGTCTTTTTTACGTCTATTAAATTGGGATGAATTTAGAAACTGTCCAGTACGAACTAAATGAAGCGGTCGCGGTCGCGGTCGTGACGATGAATCGTCCCGAAGCGCTGAACGCGCTTTCGCTCGGGCTGACGCGAGATTTGGACGCGGCGTTTCGGCGAGCGGTCGAAGATAAGGCGCGGGCAATCATCCTGACGGGCGCGGGACGCGCGTTTTGTTCGGGCGGCGATTTGCGCGAGATGCAGTCGATGTGGCAGAAGGAAGGCAGAATCGAGGCGTTTCTGGAAGAACCTTTAAAGGCGCTGCACGAGGTCGTATTGCTGATTCGGGAAACGCCGATTCCTTTCGTCGCGGCGGTTCAAGGCGTCTGCGCCGGTGCGGGAACGAATTTCGCGCTCGCCTGCGACATCGTTTTCGCCACGGAAAACGCCAGCTTTAACGAAGCGTTCGTGCGCATCGGACTTTCGCCGGATTGCGGCGGCAGTTTTTTTCTGCCACGCGCCGTCGGAGAAAAGCTGGCGGCGGAAATTTTTATGACCGGTGAAACAATTTCGGCGGAAAAAGCGTTAGCCATCGGTATGATTAACCGCGTCGTGCCGGCAGAAAATTTAATGAACGAAGCGATGGCGATGGCGAAACGGCTCGCGCTCGCGCCGACCGGCTCAATCGGGCGCATCAAGCGAATGCTTAATGCCAGTTTCTCAAACGATTTGTCGCAGCAGCTTGAATTAGAGCACGAATGCCAGATTGAATCGGGCAAATCGGCGGATTTTAAAGAAGGCGTCACGGCATTTTTCGAGAAACGCCAGCCGCAGTTTACGGGCACTTGAAAATTTATTTTATTGTTTGGGCAAAAGCCGTCAGGTTTTCGAGCCTGGCGGCTTTTTTTAGTCGAGAGTTTAGAGAGTCCGGAGAGTCAAAAGAAATTTCAATTTGACTCGCGACTCTCCGGACTCTCCGGACTCTCCGGACTCAGTTTTTATGAATTTAACATATGCGCAATTATTAAAAGGCAACCGCGATTTTCGCAATTTGTTTTGGGGACAGATAATTTCCGAGCTCGGAAACTGGTTTAACTTTATTGCCGGTTTGGGATTGATTCGATTGGTTTCGGGTTCTTCTCCGGCGGCGGCGGGCATTTTCGTTGTCTGCCGGACGCTGCCGTTTTCGCTTTTGATGCCGCTGGCGGGAACTTTTGTCGACCGTTTTTCGCGCCGTCAGGTGATGATTTGGGCGGATTTGCTGCGCGTTTTCGTCGCGCTGATGTTTCTGCTGGTCACGAAACCGGAAAATCTCTGGATTGCGTATCTCGCGACGATTCTGCTTTCGGCGGGCGGCGCGTTTTTTGAAGCGGCGAAAAATGCCGCGACGCCGAATATTTCCGGCAAGGAAGGACTTTTTGCCGGAACGGCTTTGATGTTTACGTCGCGCTTTTTGCTGATGGCAATCGGCTCGGCGCTCGCCGGTCTGGCGGCGGCTTATTTCGGCTACCAGGCGGCGTTCGTCATCAACGCGGTTTCGTTTCTGGTTTCGGCTTTTTCCATCTGGCTGATTCCCGAAGAAGCCGTGCGCGAAAATGAAACCGCTAAAAAAGAGCGCGAATCGTTTTTCAGCGAATTGAAGGAAGGAATGTTTTATTTCTGGCGCGAGCCGTTCGTGATGACGATTGTTTTGATGAACATCATCTGGGCGACCGGCGGCGGCGCGATTAATATCGTTTTCGAGCGTCTGGGCGGCGTCGCTTTTCCGCAGAGAGAAGCGTGGAATCCGGATTTGGCGGTCGCGCTTTTGTGGGTCGCCAGCGGTCTCGGTCTGGCTATCGGAATGCTGGTCGCGCATCGCGTCAATTCGATTGTCGAGCGGAAAAACATCACGGTCGGCTTTATCGGCTGGAGCTTAGTCGTTCACGGCATATTGTTTTCGGCGGCGGGTTTTATGCCGACTTTATGGCTGGTTTTGTTTTTTACGTTTATCTCGCGCCTGATTGTCGGCGTGGAATACGCCGTGCAGGAAACGATGCTGCAGCGCGCTCTGCCCGATTATATTCGCGGGCGGATTCTGACGATTGACCGCGGCGCGGAAATTACGATGTTCAGCGTTTCCGGTTATTTCGCGGGCGTTTCGCAATATTATATTTCGCCCGAAACGCTGGCGATTATCTCGGGCGTGCTTTCGGCGAGCGCGGGCGTTTTGTGGTTTCTGCGCAGCTCGAAATCGAAAGTCGGAAACTCGGAAACGGCGACCGCCGAAGCATAGAAAAAGAAACGCGGAGCGATGAGTGATGAACGATGAATTCGATATTTTGAAACCGCAATTCATCATTCATCGCTCCGCGTTCCGCGTTTCTTTTTACGCGGTAATAATCACGGCTTTCATTCCTGTTAACTCGGAAAAATCTTTGGTGAAAATCGTATCGACGTGGCGGACGCGGCTGACGGTTTCGACCAGTTCGTGCGTCGATATAAAACCGTCTTCGGTGTGCGCGATTGCCCATTTTCCGATGTGCGCGGCGGTTTTCAGCAAATCTTCGACCAGGCGCAGATATTGATTTTTGGTTTCGACGTGCGTGCCGAGCCTGCCGGTCTGCGCCGTTTCCAAATCCGCCCAGAACGTGTCGCCCGCCTGCAGCCATTCTTCCTGCCAGGCAGCCGCGCCGAGCGCGTTTCGCAAGCTCAGATTATGCGCGCGCGGCAGGCGCAGAAACATCAAATCCGCGAAATTTTCGGCGATAAAATCGACCGCGTTTTTGTTGTGACAGGCGTTGTTCTGACCGTTGTTGACGGGCGCGGGAAACGTTGAGCGAAAGCGGCGAAAAACGGTCGAAAGCGGCTGGCGCAGCTCGCGCGTTTCCTCCTTGAAAGACAAAAGATAGTTGCCCGACTGCATCGCCAGCGTCATCGCCGTCGCTTTGGTAAACAGCGAAGGCAGCCGCTCGATATTCTGGCGCACGTTGTCGAACCACCACGAATCGGTTTCGTTAAACCAGTTTCGCAGCGCCGGATTTTGCAGCCGGTAACGCGGGACATAAGCGTCTTCCAAAACCGTTTCGACGTCTTCGTCCGACAAAGGCTCGCCGTTGTTTTGAATCGCGGCGACGGCTTTGACAAAAGCCGACTGCGTCAAATCGTTTGCCAGCACGCGCGCGTTGCTGCGTTTCAGATAAGCTCCGAGATTCGGTTCGCCGGTGAAGGGCAGCGCGGCGGAAGTAAATTCCAGACGCCGCAGAACATTCATTTCAAACGCGAGCCAGCCTGGCGATGTTGTTTTTGATGGAATCATATTTGCGAATATGTCAGCACTTTCGGTTGCGGAGATTTTTCTAATAAATCAAAGCGGCGTTCGTTTCAATTATCGTCGCCCCAAAACTGTTTATAAGGCGAATTTTGCTCGACTTTATCGCCGCTGAAATCCTCTCTCGCGTCCGTCGGCGGCGCTTCGGGCGCGTTTGAATTTAACGGTTCCGGCGATTGATTATTTTCCCAAACATCAAACGATTCCAATTCGCGCAAGCCTTCCAGATTGAGAAACGCTTTGACCACCGAAGGGTCAAACTCGATGCCCGCCCATTCGGTCAAATATTTTTTCGCTTCCGTTCGGGGAATCGCCGCGCTGTAAGGACGGGCGTCGGTCATCGCCGCGTAAGTGTCGCAGACGCGCAGAATCCGCGCGGCGAGCGGAATCAAATCGCGTTCGAGCGCGTCCGGATAACCGGCGCCGCTCCACCATTCGTGATGCCAGCGCACCAGAAGCTGAACGGCGCGCGAAAGCCCGCGTTTCGCCGCTTCCTGCTCGCCGATCACCGTGTGGCGCTGCATATCGATGCGCTCGTCATCGCGCAAAACGCGTTTTGCCTTGATGTAGTCGCGATTCATCAGGACTTCGCCGATGTCGTGGACGAGCGCCGCCTGCCGCAATGAATAACGGTCGTGCGGCGAGAGATGGAATTTTTTCGCCACCTCGTCGGCGAGCGCGGCGATGCGCGTCGCGTGCGGGTGCGCGTAGCCTTCGAATTCGTCAATTTCGGCGGCGAGCTTTAAAAGTCGCTCGTCCGTGTTTATTTCCTGAACAGTTTGCATAAAAAGATTGGTCTCTGATTTTCGGTCTTGTCAAAGACTGAAAATCAAAAGTCGTTTCTAGAGTTTTACTATTTCTTCGGCAAACTGTCGAGCAAGTCCTGCGCTTCTTTGTTGTTCGGGAACATCGTCAAAAGTCTCTGCAACTCGCCTTCGGCGCGGCGATAAAGCCCGATTTCGACGTAAAATTCGGCGAGCATAAGGCGAAAGACCGAATTGTTCGGGTCGAGCTTGATTGCCGCCTGCATCTCGCTTTCGGCTTTATGCACCGATTTTTCATCAGCCGCCAGAACTTTCCCGTAAAATATGTGATAACGCGCGTTGGCGGGCGACAGGTGAACGGCGCGCGCCAGCAGCGGCAGCGCTTCTTTATAATCTCCGTCCATCAGATAGCTGTAACCCTGGTCGAAGCTTTCCTTTGCCATCGCCGCCTGCGCCTCGACTGAATTGGCTGCCGGTTTGGCTTTCGGCGTATTTGTACCGGATGATGATGATGCCGCCGCCGCCGAGATTCGGTCGCGGTTCTTGAAATCGTAAATCTCGCGCGCGCTTTCGTCTTTTAAAATTTCGTAAGCGTGCGCGATTTCCGTAAAGGCGACCTGGATGCGGCGATGCGTTTCGGTTCCCGTTTCCTTATGAAAAAGGTCCGGGTGAAAACGTTTGGCAAGCGCAAAATACGTGCTTTTGATTTCCGTGCTCTTGACGTCGGGAGCGACGCCCAAAACCTGATAAAGCGTTTCGGCTTCTTCGACGCGCTGGAGATAAACTTCCGTCAGGCGGCGCTCTTCGGCGCGGTCGGGCGCTTTGACGATTTCCGGCGCGGGCGGTTTTGTTTCTTCCTTTTTCACGTTTGCCGCTTTCCCGTTTGCGGCTCTGACGATTTCCGCTTTGACCTGCTGAAACCGCCGCGGCGCTTCTTCGGCGACGGCGAGCGGTTCTTCTACTTCCGCCTCCGCCAGCTCATCGGGTTTGAGCGCGAGCTTTGCCGACAGAATCGCGGAAATTTTTCTTTCGGAAAAAGCGGCGTTCCAGTTTTGCCGGTACAGAAAACCGCCGAGCCACAGAATGTAAAGCGTCTGCATCGTCATCGCTTCGGGCAATCCGCCGACGGTGACGACTTCCTGAATTTTCAAAAAAGATTTTTCAAACCGCGAAAGCAAAAACGCTTCCTGCGTGGCGAGCTGCAATTGCGAATCGTGCGTCGGGTTGGCGCCGAAAGTTTCCTGAAAGCTGCGAAAACGGCGCACGATTTTGTCGGGCGAAAGAGTGCGCGCGTAATCGAAAAGAATTTTTCTGAGGTCGATTTTATAATTGATTGATTCCTTGATTCTGACCAGCGCGCTGAAAGCCCATTCGCCTTCCTGCCAAGCGATGGCGGATTTTACGATTTCTTCGACCTGTCGCGTGAAAAAGCGCTGAATGTCGGATTCGGAAAGCGATTCCTGAGCCAGCAGAGCTTCGCTTAATGCCTGGTCGTTGCTAAAATTCGGAATTCCGGAGATTTGCGCCGCATTTAATCTGCCGCTCTGCAAAAGCATCTCAAACAAACGGTGCTGGCGCGCGTTGGATACGGCGAAAACTATTTCGCCGTTGCGCAGGTAGATAATCGCTTTCTGCGCGTGAGAACCCAGACGAAACGAGCCGCTCAAATGCGCGGCGGCGGCTTCGACCAGAAGTTCTGCCAAAGGATGTTCGTGTAAACTGCCTTGAATTTCGAGATTATTCGGGGAAGACATCTGAATTTATTCGGTAATTTATGCGGAAGATTCTGGATTGAACGGGATAAATCGCTTTAGCCCTGTGTCAATAATAACAGATTCAGCGGCAAATAGTGAATAGTTTATATTAATTTTGTTATACCGGCTCAGGCGATTAGCCGCAGAGAGTGAGTAAAAACAAAAGGCAAAAATATAAAGTAAAAAAAATACTTCCTTTTGCCTTTTGCATTCTTCTGTTGCTTTCCAAATTATTAAGGTTCGATAACGAGAAACACGTCCCACGCCCAGCGATTCATTTGCGCGTCTTGCGCGTCTCTGACTTTCGCTCGATATTTAAACCGGTTGCCGAATTCGTCCGCTTTTCTCGATTCTCGATAATCAAGCTCTATCTTTCTTAATCCCAACTCATCGAGCGTGCGCAATTCGTTCGCTTCCGAGATGCCGTTGTGATTCGTGTCCCGCCATAATCTCAAGCGGCTGAACACTGCATCCGGCGACGATATTTCGCCGTCGCTGTTGCCGCCTTTTGCCGGCTTGTCATATTCGGCGAGCGCGAGAAATCCGTTTCTTTCTTCTTCGGCGGGCGGCGCTGTCTGCGGCGTAAAGTTGCCGAACAATTCTTTGCCGCCGTCGATTTTCCCGTTGCCGTCTCGGTCGAGCGCCAGCCACGCGTCGTCCGCGCCGGCAGAAGTCCAGGAAAGCTGTTCTTTATTTCCGTCGTTGTTCAGGTCGAAACGAACTCCGTCGGCGGCGTTTGTCAGCGAAAAGCCGTTACCATTCGTATCTATGACAACCGGCGAGTGCGGAAGAATATAAATATCGCATTGGCAGGTCGCTGGATTCCATTCATAATTCAATTCGCAGTCGTGTGGCTCTTCGGGTCTTTGCTCGTCACGGTCGGTTTCTTCTGTTGATAAGCCGGAATTCAGCGGCACATAACAACCGTCCGGTATTTCCGGACAGTAAATTTTTTTAATTGCTTCAATGTCGCAATCTGTTATGTATGCAGCTATCCCCATAATTGACCTGCCTTTGACAGATGGAGAAGTCGTCCCGGTGCTATGATTATAGTTTTCATTAGCTAAATTAAACG
>DASVRL010000287.1:0-8263 GCA_036388635.1 Pyrinomonadaceae bacterium | reverse complement strand
GATTTACGCTTACGCGATTTCCAATTTCAAGCTTTTTTCGCTGCAAACCGCGCTCGACCAGTTTCGGCTTTTCCCGATTACATACAAAATCGCGCTCAGCATCGCGACCGTCGCCATCATCAGCTTTATCGCCTTTCAGATACCGATTGTCTGGTGGTCGTTTCAGGACGGAATGAGCTTCGAAGCGTGGCGAAAATATCTGGTTTTCAGCGTGATCTCCGCGCTCGTGCCGAATCTGTTGCTCGTGCTTTTGATTGTCCGCACGATTTCGCGCCCGCTCCAGCGCATCACGGTCGCCGCCGTGCGCGTGACCGAAGGCGAATACGGGACGGAAATCGATATGCGCCGGAGCAACGACGAAATCGGACTGCTGGCGGAATCTTTCAACGAGATGAGCCGCAAAATGGCGGACGACATCGAGCAGCTGCAAAACTTGAGCGAGCAATTGATTCGCACCGAAAAACTGGCGGCGATGGGCACGCTGGCGGCGGGCGTCGCGCACGAGGTTAATAATCCGCTCGCCTCAATTTCATCCTTGATTCAAATGCTGCAAAGACGCGAAAATCTCGACGGCGAAACAAAGGAAAAACTCAAGCTGATTTCGACGCAAATCACGCGCATCACGCAGGTTACGCGCGATATGATGGATTTTGCGCGCGCGCGTCCGGCGGCGAAAAGCGCGGTCGATGTCAACGCGATTCTGCAAACCAGCCTGCGTCTCGCAAGCTTCGACAAAGCCTTTCAGCATCTACACTTAAAAACCGATTTAAACGAAAATCTGCCGAAAGTTTTCGCCGACGGCGACCAGCTGGAACAGGTTTTTTTGAATCTTTTGCTCAACGCGCGCGACGCGATGCCCGCAGGCGGCGAGCTTTCGATAAAAACATTTCGCGGCGACGGCTCGATTGCCGTCCGCATCGCCGACAGCGGCACCGGCATCGAGGAAAAAAATCTGAAAAAGATTTTCGACCCGTTTTTTTCGACCAAGCCGACCGGCGAAGGAACCGGTTTAGGCTTAGCCGTCTGCTACGGAATCGTCACCGCTCACAACGGAAAAATCGACGTCGAATCGAACGGCAACGGCGGAACTTCCTTTTTAATAACTTTGCCCGCCAGCGATTCAATTACGAATTAAAAATGACGAATTACAAATTAGTGATTTTTGCCCTTGGAGCTTGAACTTTGATTTTGCGCTGATTTCAAAGTTCAAAGCTCAAAGGTCAAAGACTGTTTTTCCAATTCGTAATTCGTCATTTGTCATTCGTAATTCGGCTGTTGCGCTTGACACGCGCAGCGTTTCGTTGCAATTTAACTTTGCACATCTTGATTCTTCTAAAAGCTTGGGGAAATATTTAATGAAAAAAATATTAGTTTGTTTTGCCGGTATTTTTCTGTTTGCCTGCTCGGTTTTCGGGCAGGAAAAGCCGGTGGCTTACATCAACGCGCGGATAATTCCGATTGTCGGGCAGCCGATTGAGCAGGGAATTCTGCTGGTTCAAAACGGGAAAATCACGGCAATCGGCGACGCGCGCACGGTTCGTCTGGCGTCGAATGTTCAGATTATCGACCTGCAGGGCAAAGTCATTATGCCCGGTTTGATAGACACGCACAGTCACATCGGCGAAGGCGCGGGCGCCGACGGCTCAAGTCCGATTCAACCGGACGTCCGACTGCTTGATTCGCTGAACGCGCGGGCTTCCAGCCTCCAGCGCGCCCAATCCGGCGGCATCACGACCGTCAATGTGATGCCCGGTTCGGGACATCTGAACAGCGGTCAGACACTTTATCTGAAACTTCGCGACGGCAACATCATCGACGATTTGCTGATTATGACCGAAGACGGGCGCATCGCCGGCGGGATGAAATTCGCCAACGGCACGAACCCGATTCGCACGACCGGCGGAAATTTTCCCGGAACGCGCGCCAAATCCGCCGCGATGATTCGCGAGCAGCTCGTCAAAGCGCAGGAATATCGCGAGAAAATCCGCAAAGCGGGCAGCGATAAATCGAAAATGCCGAACCGCGATTTGGTGTTGGAAGCTTTTGTCGAGGTTCTCGACGGAAAGCGCGTCGTCCATTTTCACACGCATCGCCACGACGACGTTTTGACCGCGATTCGCCTTTCCAAAGAATTCGGTTTTCGGGTGGTTCTTCAGCACGTTTCCGAAGCTTGGAAAGTGGCTGACGAAATCGCCAAAGCGAAAGTTCCGGCGTCGATAATTATGATTGAAGCGCCCGGCGGAAAGCTCGAAACGATGGACGTTTCGATGACCAACGGCGCGGCGCTGGAAAAAGCGGGCGCGCTCGCCGGCTTTCACACGGACGATTACATCACCGATTCGCGCCTGTTTCTGCGCTCCGCCGGACTCGCCGTGCGCAACGGTATGTCGCGCGAAAAGGCGCTCTACGGGATGACGATGGCGGGCGCGATTATGCTCGATCTGGATAAACGAACCGGCTCGCTCGAAACCGGCAAGGACGCCGATTTTATCGTGCTTTCCGGCGACCCGCTGAGCGTTTACACGCACGTTCTACAGACCTGGGTCGACGGCAAAAAAGTTTTCGACCGCTCGGACCCGAAAGATTATCTGATTGCCACCGGCGGCTACGGCGCGTCGAACGACCGCACGTTTCACATTGATTGTTTCGACGGCGATGTCGAGGGAGGAAACTAATGAAAAACCATTCGTCATTTATCATTTATCATTTATCATTTATCGCTTTCGCATTGTTAATCGTTCAATGCTCAATAATAAATGTTTCGGCGCAGATTGCCGTCAGAGGCGAAACCGTCTGGACGATGGCGGGCGAGCCGATTTCGAACGGCGTCGTCTTAATCGGCGCCAACGGCAAAATCGAAGCCGTCGGCGCGGCAAGTCAGGTCAGGATTCCCCAAAACTATAAAACCGTCTCGGCAAAAGTCGTCACGCCCGGCTTGATCGACGCGCATTCGGTCATCGGTCTCGCCGGTTATCTGAACCAGCCGCACGACCAGATGCAGATTGACGCCTCAAACCCGGTGCAGCCCGACCTGCGCGCTTTCGACGCTTATAACGTGGAAGAAAAGCTTATCGAATGGGTGCGCGGTTTCGGCGTCACCACGCTGCACACCGGGCACGCGCCCGCCGCGCTCGTCTCCGGTCAAACGATGATTGTCAAAACTTTCGGCAAAACGGTTGACGACGTCGTCATTACGCCGACCGCGATGATTTCCGTCACCATCGGCGACGCCAGTCTCGTCGGTCAGGGACGCTCGCCCGGAACGCGCGCCAAACAGGCGTCGATGCTCCGCGCCGAGCTTATCAAAGCCGGAAATTACAAAGGCGAGCCGCGCGATTTGAAAGCCGAGATGATGGCAAGAGTCGTCAGGCGCGAAATCCCGCTGCTCGTCACGGCGCAGCGCGCGCAGGACATTATGACCGCGCTCAGAATCGCCAAAGAATTCAACCTGCGCATCATTCTCGACGGCGCCAGCGAAGCGCACCTGCTCATCAACGAAATCAAGGCTTCCGGCTTTCCCGTCATCATCCACCCGACAATGTATCGCGCCGGCGGCGAGCTGGAAAGCCTCTCGATGGAAACCGCTTCGAAATTAAAACGGGCGGGAATCCCGGTCGCCCTCCAGAGCGGTTACGAAACCTACGTCCCGAAAACGCGCGTCGTCCTTTTCGAAGCCGGTATAGCGGCGGCAAACGGTCTCTCGCCGCGCGATGCGCTGGCAACCATCACGATTGACGCCGCCAGAATTCTCGGCATCGAAAACCGCGTCGGCTCATTAGCCATCGGCAAAGACGGCGACGTCGCCATGTACGACGGCGACCCGTTCGAATACACGACGCACTGCACCGGAACGATTATTAACGGACAGGTTGTCAGCGAAGTTGTTCGTTAGTTAAGGATTCAGGCATCAATCCGAAATGTATGGGCGAGGCTTGTCCTCGCCCGCATTAATAAAGCTTATTCATATCAATTTCCAAACCTGCCTTTTTCATTTCTTTTGCCAAATCCATTTTCCATCCTTCACTTTCATTTAATTCGACACAAACTATTCCCTGAAAATCGGAAGGGATTTCGACGCCTTTATTTAGCAGGCAGATTTTGTCTCTGCCGAGCTTTGCCATCATATAACCAAGCTCCGCAATCACATTTTGTCTGGCGCGCGGCAAAATGCTCGTGAGATTTTTAGCCGAATTGCCGAAATCATCGGGCGTTAACAGCACAATGGCAAAATCTACATCCGAATATTCTTCAATTTTTTCGATAATAGTTTTTCCGCCGCTCGCTTGTTCACGCAAAATAATCGGCTTGAGTTCCATTTCCAGGACAAATCTCGCTGTTTTTTCCATGCTTTCTCTATCGTGACCGTGAACGATAAATACTTTTTGTTTACTTTTATCAGTTTCACGAGTGTCCTCTATATATTTAGCTTCAATATCTTTATTTTTAGTAATTTTCTTTTTTTTGAGATTTTTTTCCTTACCGGAATTGTCTAAGTTTTTGTAGTCTTCCAATGTTTTTATTAAAAATTCATATTCTACAATGTTAACTTCAAACTTTTTGTAGAGTCTTTTTCGTTCTCTCTCGAATATTTGTTTAGGATATTTAAATGGTCTGGTTTCATCTAGAAGTATTGTGACAAAGCTATAAGTAATTCCTCCCAGAGCGACAAAAATAATGTATATAAGTCCTGCTGCCGCCTGGTTTCCTGCTGTTGCCGTCCGGTTTAAGATATGAATAGCGTAAGCCACCGGTCCGGTGATTAGCGTCAAAATTAGGAAAATTATCAATGAATAATATCTGGTGTTATAACGAGCCTTTTCATCAAGCTCATCCATTAGATTTTCTATATCACTGACTCTTTTTTCAGTTATCTTAATTTCTTCCGGCTTGATTTTATCCATAATAATCTTTCCGGCTTATGCGTATTTCTAATACTGTAAGACTTAGGCGTTGGTAAATTGCGCTTATCTTAGCAGAAAATTGTCGATTTTCAATTACGAATTACGAGTCGAAAGAAAATTTCCCTTCGCTTCGTAATTCGTAATTATTTTGTTATGCCGACGCTACGGCGAAAGCATATTCTGAAAATATTTACACGTATTTTGAGAATATACGCGCATATTTTCCGCATTTGCGCACGTATTTTTCGAATATGTCCATATATTTTCCGAATATGCGCTCATATTTTTTGTATTGGCGTCGGGTTTTGCGCCAAAAGTCGAAAATTTTCGGGATGTGTTTTTTTGTTTTTCGACAAATGCCGATTTCCTGGCGAAATAAGGCGTCGGCTGTTATTTTAGAAATGTTTTCATTAATAAATCGGAAAAGGAGAAACGAATGAGCCAGGAAGAAAACGGGGAAAATATTATTGGGAATGAAGGCGCGAAAGGCGCGGCGGAAGGAACGGCGGAGACGGAAAGCGCGACGGATTTTACGGGCGAGAAGGCGGAAGAACAGGAAATGTCGGCGGATTCGCCCGGGCTGGCTGACGACGCGGAGGTCGATAACCTGCCGGTCGAAAGCATCGGCTCGTATGCCCGAGTCGAGCCGCTTCTGACCGATGAAGAAGCGGACGAGACGACCAGCCGCGGCTCGGAAAGCTGAGCTGCGGTTTCCCGGCGGCGTAATTAAAAAAAAGGCGAACGGCTTCATTAGTCTCTCGCCTTTTTTTTAAAGAATTGTCTCCAAAACGCCCTGTTTTGAGACGGAATCGAAGCGGAAAATGAAACTTAAATACCATCACTTTTTTATTGACAGCGACTTTGGAAAGGTATAGTTTACAATTGAGCCAGTTCTCAGAATCATCATTTTTCTAACCGAACAAAATTTCCGCGCCGTATAAAGGTGAAGGGAGAGTGCGAGCAATGTTTAATTTACCGAGCCTCAAAATCGTTTCGCTGTTTATCTTAATTCTGACGTTTGCCGGGCAAGCTTCCGCCCGCACGGCAGGCGCTCTCGATAATTCTTTCGGCGGCGGGGACGGCATCGCCGTTTTTAATATCGGGAACGGCGGAATAACCGATATGGTCGTCCAACCGGACGGAAAAATTCTCGTCGCCGGCAACGGCAATCCGAACACTTTCGTCATCATCCGCTTTAACGCCGACGGCTCGCCCGACACTACCTTTGGTATGGGCGGAAAAGTCACGACGGAAATTTTCGCCCAGGATAATCTGGGCAGCTCGATTAACGGGCTGGCGCTGCAATCGGACGGGAAAATCATCGCCGCCGGGCGCGGAACGCACGGCAGATTTATCCCGAAAGGCTCGCCCATTTTCACCGAAATCGCGGTCGTGCGCTACAACGCGGACGGCTCGCTCGATTCGTCTTTCGACGCAGACGGCAAGTTTACGGCTTTGGTCAATGGCGGCAGCGCGCAAGCCGAGGCGGTGGAAATACAGCCGGACGGGAAAATCGTCGTGGCGGCGTGGAACTCCGGCGAGCAAAATAATTTTATCGCCCTCAGGCTTAACCCGAACGGCACGCTCGATACAACTTTCGACGGCGACGGTCTGGCGGCAACCAATTTCGGCTTAGGCACGCGCCCGCAGGATTTGAAAATTCAGCCGGACGGGAAAATAGTCATGGCAGGTTATTTTCAGACGGATATTGCTCCGGTCGGTCGCATATTGTTTGCCGCGGTGCGTTTTAACCCGAACGGTTCGCTCGACACGAGCTTTGACGGCGACGGCAAAGCGTCGGCGGACATCGGCAATACCGCCAGAGCTTACAGCGTCGCGCTGCAACCGGACGGAAAAATTGTTCTAGCCGGAACCGCGCAGGAAAGTTCCAACAGCCCGGTCAGCTTCGGTCTGGTGCGGATGAATCCGAACGGCTCGCTCGACAACTCCTTTGACGGCGACGGCAGAGTGAGCACCGTATTCAGCATCGGGCAGTCCGGCGCGCGCGACGTCGCCGTGCAGGCTGACGGTCGTATCGTAGCGGTCGGCACGACGACCGCGCCTTCGCCTTCCTTTGTGAACAATTTTGCCGTCGCGCGTTATCTGCCGGACGGGTCGCTCGACCCGACTTTCGACCAGGACGGGCGCGTGACGACTCTGCTGTTCGGCGAAGCCAGCGCCGTTGCCGTGGCTTTTCAGAGCGACGGTAAAATCCTCGTCGCCGGCAATACCAGCTCGGACGGAATTCACGCGATGGTCGCCCGATATATTTCCCGAGCCGACACGTATTTCGATTATGACGGCGACGGTAAAGCCGACATTTCCGTGTTCCGCCCGGCGGTCGGCGCCTGGTACATGCTTCGCAGCCAAAGCGGATTTACCGCTCATCAATTCGGCGTTTCCGCTGATTTAATCGCTCCTGCCGATTATGACGGCGACGGAAAAACCGATATCGCCGTTTTTCGTGACGGTGATTGGTATCGAGTGAACAGCTCAAACAATCAATTCGTCGGCGTTCATTTCGGACAATCCGGCGACGTTCCCGTACCGGCTGATTATGACGGCGACGGGAAATCAGATTTGGCGGTTTATCGCGCTGGAAATTGGTATATTTTAAACAGTAGCAACAATTCTTTCCGCACCGCGCAATTCGGCGTCGCGGAAGATAAACCGCTGGTCGGAGATTTCGACGGCGACGGTAAATCAGATTTAGCAGTCTGGCGACCGTCGAACGGCACGTGGTATCGCATCAACAGCAGCAACGATACCTTCTCTCCGAATCAGTTCGGCGCAACAGGTGATTTACCTGTCCCGGCAGATTACGACGGCGACGGCAAAACGGATTTGGCGGTGTATCGTCCGTCGGTCGGAGATTGGTATCTAATCAACAGCAGCAATCAATCATTTACCGGCATCCACTTTGGAACCGCCGAAGATAAACCGGCACCGGCAGATTTTGATGGTGACGGAAAAGCCGATTTGGTAGTTTTCCGTCCCGGCACCGGCACTTGGTATTTGCTCAGAACGACGGCTGGATTCACGGGCATTCAGTTTGGGGCAAAAGGAGATATTCCAACGCCGAATGCTTTCGTCAGATAACGCGTCTCGTCTTATTTATAAAATAAAGTACTTCGTTCAGAAATAAATGAAACCCTTTATTACCGCTTTCAGTCTGTCTCGAAAACGCCCCTTTTTGAGACACGCAAAATAGTCTCAAAAACGCTTATAAGTCATACGTTTTTGAGACATTAAGACAAAAGCAGCAACAGAATTACTCTGATGAACGAAAAAGACAATATTAACGACGAAGAACATGACCCTTTTAACGAGCCTGAACTTGCGCACCCGCGAGCGCGCCAGCT
>DASVRL010000286.1:0-10814 GCA_036388635.1 Pyrinomonadaceae bacterium | reverse complement strand
CCAGCGTCCGTCACAACATCGACCCGCTTCTCATCTTCGCGCAGATGAGCCAGGAATCTTCATTTCAGAAAAAAGCGACCTCGCACAAAGGCGCGAGCGGCTTGATGCAGCTGATGCCCGCGACGGCGATGCGCTGGGGCGTTAAGAATATCTATAACCCGAAGCAGAATATCGAAGCCGGTGTAAAATATATGCGCTGGCTGCTCGACTTGTTCGGCGGCGACGTCAAACTGGCGCTGGCTGCCTACAACGCCGGCGAAGGCTCCGTCAAAAAATACGGCAATAAAATTCCGCCTTATTCCGAAACCGTCAATTACGTAAAGCGGATTACCACGCATTACGACAAAATCAAGCTGTAAAGCGCCCGCCCGCCAAGAACATTCTCGCCCGGTACGGTACTTACCGGTGGCTTTCCGCTTGCGGCTCGGCTCATCCCTCTAAAATTCCCGCGCGGCGGTTTGCCGTCTTTGGACGAAAATATTTGAATATGCTTCTACAGTTGGACTAAAAGCTCGTCGACGAACGGTCCGTCAAATCGCGGTCGCGCCGTATAAGAAGCATTATGAAGCAGTAACAGCCTGACCAGCTCCGGCACCTGGACGGCGTTTATGGCTCTGCCGGCGCAAGGATGCAATCCTGCTCCGAAGTGAAAATAGTTAGCGAGCGGTCGTTCCGGGTTCAGCTGTTGAGGAGCCGGAAAAGCGTCGGCATCGTGCATCGCGCCGAGTATATTGATGACTACTTTTGTGTCGCGTTTCAGCTGTTTATCCACAATCGTTGTTCCCGTGTGAGCAAAGCGCGCCAGAATCGCGTTATGCGGCATAAATCTTAATGCTTCCCAGCACCAGCCGACAAAGCGCTCAGGATTGTTCGCATCCTGAAGCGCCCGTTTTTTTAAATCCGGGTTGCTTAAAAGCACCGCCGTACAATAGGCGACGGCAGTCGCCGTCGTATCGACCGCCCCGACGAGCATTCCCATTAAAGTCCGGCGGACTCCGTCGTCGTCCAGCGCTTCCGGGTCTGTGTCGCGAAGAGCAAGCAGAGCCGACATAATGTCGCTTTTTTTCTCTCCGGTCGCTTGGCGTCGAGCTATCTCGGCGAGCGTCCAGCGCCTTAAATCCTGAGAAGCCGCCAGCGCCTTGCTCCTGACTTCTTCATTCGCCCCGACATTTAGAAAGGCGTGATAGAATATCCGCCGCACGACCCGCATATATTCCGCTTCCGACGGACCGCTTACTCCAAACAGCGAAATCGCCGTGCGGGCGGCGACCAGACGCGCATAGCCGTTGACGACATCAATTTTTCCTTCGCCGCTCTTCTGTGCCGCCGCCAGCAGACGCTCGGACTCCGCCCGCACCTGCGCGCGGACAGCTTCAAAATCGACAACCGCGAGTCCGGCGTACATTTGACGCTGTTCCCTGAGCATAACTTCGCTGCGGTCCATACCCAGCACAAACGGTCCGTTAATCTCTTCGATGCTCGGAGCATTGAGAGGCGCGATTAGAAACTCCGTATCGCGCCTGAAGACGTCCTTCACATCATCCCACCGAGACACGACGGCAAATCCCCCGACGACCAGACGCGGCGCGAAGCGAACCAGAAATTTTGCTATGTGAACTTTTACCGCCGGTCCGAAAATTAAATTGCCCAGACCGACCGTTCTTTTTTTGTAGCGCATCAGCGGCTGTGATTCGTTTCGACGGGCGGCATAAGTGTCTAAAACCAATTGTCCGGCTCGGCGGTTCCGGCATTTTGCCACAAAATCCCGAAGCTCCGGCGGCAAATCATTCACTTTGGGAAGTCCGCTTCCGTATGCCGGCGGGAAAACCACCGGCGCGGCAAGCGATGAAAAAACTATATCGACGATGCCCGGACGCTCGCCGGCGAGAAACTGCCGACCGTCGCCGAGGCGCTCTTCGACAAGCTTAAACGCCTGCTCAATATCGCCCGGCGCATCGCTCACGAGGTTAGAGGAAAAATCCAGTCCGCTGCTCATCGACCGTCGCCAGAACGGGTAAAAAAGCCCGACGAAAAGCTTCTGCCAGTGCGGGACGCCTTCCGTGACGAATGGTTTTAGTAAGACTTGCGACGAAAGCAGGTGAAAATAAACCCAGCGGCTGACCTGTTTCGACAAAAGAGCAAAAAGACTATCTATCAAAGCGATGTTCGCCGCGCGCGCCGAATCATTTTCTCCTAATAAACGATTTCCCGGCGGGCTTTTCGCGTCGAAGTTGATAAGAAATTCACGCGCTCCGCTCCAGACGCCTTCAGAAGTGACGACAACCGGCGCTTCTTTGCCGCCGCCCGCCCGCCGCGTGGCAAAAACGTGCAGGACAGGAGCATGCGCCTCCTCGGCATATGGAATATTATAAAGCTCGAAAATCCATCGAGCCATTTCGACCGTCGGGCTCGTTCGAATGGAAATAAGACGGTGGCGCGGATTTTCCAGCGCCGATAGGCGAGCGGTAGTAGCAGCAGCAGCAGCAGGAATGTCCGGATTATTTTGATTCATTTTACTCTCCTATCATTTCTATCTCCGCCGCGCGTATCGGCTGAATTTAAAAATTCGCTTCCGCCATCGCCGGCAATAACATCAAACTCTTTACTGAAACTTCGGGAGGAGAAAGAAGACGTCAAGCTTTTTAAAAAACTTATATTTTAAAGTTTGCCGATTGCCGTAATATAAATCGGCTTAAGACTTCTTAGGTCCGGCTATATATCGCAATGCACTGATTCCGGGCATAAAAAAGTAACTGCCGCCTTTTATCGTCACAAATTTAAGCAGATTACGAACACGCGTGCGCAGCGGGTCATCCTGGATGGTAAATAAATTACCGCTTTTGTGTCTGCCGACGAGCGGGTCGACCTCGTCGTAAAGTCCGCCGAATTTCTTATTGTTAATCCACGTCTGCTGGATAAATTCAAACTGGCGCTCGATGTCGCTGTTCAGACAAATGAAATGCAAGCCGCGCTCTTTGTTGTCTTCGACGAAAACATTTTCAGCGTGGTCGCCGTATGAGCGTCCCTGTCTGATGATGCGATGACGTTTTGCCGATTGCAGCGCGGTTTCCGGATTGGGCGGCAGTGAATCGCGCGGATTCGAGCGCCGGATATGCGCGCCTATCGGGCAGCCGAAACCGTGATGGTCGTGTTCATTATATCCAAAATCATTTTCGTCGATTTCCGGCGGCACTCCCTGATAAGGGTCTCGGTCGGGGTGTTTGGTAACCGGCGCTCCGCTTTTCCAGCGTCCGACAATTTTTGCGCCGAGCCGCTCGCGCGCATCCGGGTCGCTCGTCCCGTCCGAGCGGCGCGTCGCCTCTTCAAGAAAAGCCCAAAAAGCATTGACGTGCTGCTCCATCTGGCGAAAGACAAGATACGTGCCGTTAACGCCGAATTCAGGCATTTCCCTCGTGCGCGGATAGCTATCCAAAACGCCGAGTTCATTTTCGTATCCGAGAATAAATTCTCCCGCTCTGATAACAGTTGCGTGTCCGGTTCGCTTCAACTGATTTTGGGCTTTTCCGCTGCCTTCGATGATCGGTTGACCGACGCCGTCCAGATAGCCGAAGTGCTCTTTCATATCGGGCTGTCTGCCCGCCTGCGGGAGTATGGCTACTTCCTGAAGACCGCCGTCGGCGCTGATTTCCGCCCGCCGCAATTTTAATTGTTCAGCGAGCACATTTTCATCAACCGCAAAAACCATCAGAAGAATATCCACCGGATTATCCGGATTGCCCCATTTCCAGTTTTTCGGGTCGCTGTCTCCCGTATCGCTCAGAGTCTTGGCGCGAGGCTCGGTAACCATTCCTTCCTGAAAAGGACGTGAAAAAGTAGAAAGCTCTTCCTCGGAAAATCCCAGCTTCTTTAAACCGCTGGAAGTAAAGGCGATGTTCGTTGCAACGATGTCCTTTCGGCGTTCCTCTCTGGATTTCTGTTTGCCCGTCGTAATGTTGTCCACCATCTCGCCGAGCCACCGGCGGCTGGATTCGCGCTCGGTTATCCGGAGTAATAAATATGCGGCGCAATGCAGATTTCTCGCGTACGAACTAAACATAAAGCCCTGTATATCTTCATCTTTCAGTTTCACCATAATTCTCTCTCTCCAATCAGAAAAGCCGCAGCCAGTTTTTTGCCGCGTTATCGTCCGGCGTCGTAAAAAGGTCTTCGCGAATCGCGCTGTCTTTATCGATATTCTGCACGGTCAAATCAGGATAGGCGCTGTACCAGACCCGCGCCGGAGTTTGACTGTCTCTGGAGAAAGACTTAAAGCCCGCTTCGTCCTGCGCGCCTTTGAAGACGAGAAATTTTGCCGGCGGAAAGCCGACCGTATTGCTCCAGATGCCGGTCAGTCCGATGCTCGCCTTATCTATAAAATCGTCGAGATAGCTTATCCAGCTGCCGTCGTAGTTACTTAGAAAGAGCAGCCGGCGCCCGTTATCTATCAGCGACCAGTGAGCGAAATGGATGGATGGAATGCCGCGCAGTTCTCCTTTATTGGAGGTGCGGGCGAGCAGATTGGCGAGCCAGAGCACGCTTCTGAGGGTTCCGCGCCGGAACCAGCCCGGTTTGACGATTGTAATGCTGGCAAGATGATTCTGGACGATTCTGTCTTCCCGTTCATTCAATTTTCGAATGTGGTTGCTGGTCGCCGTTTGCGGGCGTTTTGACTCGATGTTTTCCAGAATCAGCAAAACTACTGCCCAAACAATAGCGGCGGGAATTAATACGGGCAGCAGGATAATCGCGCCGAGCGCGAGGGCGGCTATCTTCAGCCACGGGACGATTCGTTCGGCGGTCGTTTGGCGCGGACCGATATCGCCGCGCGCCCACGCCAGCGACGAATCGCTCCGGACAAACTGCTGAACATATTTATGCAGCGAAACCGGAGCCTCTTTGCCTTTGCCTGCCGCGATAAGCTCGTCAAGAAAATCCTGAATCCGGTCGCGCAGCGTGCATTCCTGTTTGATCCGCTGCGCGCCGCGACCGACGTTGCCGATATGATAGGCGCTCGGTCGAACGACGCGCGCGCGCAGATAGGCAGCCAGTTTAGATGCGTCATACGAACCGCCCGGATAATCCTCGCAGCAATCGTATATTTCGTGAAGTCCTTTGCCGGCGTGCCGTAACAATTCATCCAGATAAGTATCGAGCGAACCGTCAAAATTATTTTCAAATACAAGATACGGACCGTATGCATCATCTTCAAAGACGACGAAACTGGCAAAGTGCAGGCTGGGCAAAGCAGCGAACGGAATATGCGGATTACTGTCGAGATTTTGCTCGATCTCTTCGAATATTTCTTCGAGCCGCGCGCTTTTAGCCGGATTCACTCTGGTAATAAATGTCAGTATTGTTTGAACCATTATTGCCTCTGGTGGTTGACGTTGGAATTAATTAACCGGAAGAATTTGTCTCAATCGCAAACAGGTAAAAATATCGTTGCCGCTTCGGATATTCTATAAATATCGTCTTTTTCAAAAATTGATTGGAGAAATTTCTAAAGTCATTAATATATTTCTCTGATGACGGCACGCGAGCGCGAATTGCTCGACCGGCTCTCTCGGCAAGCGGGGCGACGAAAGCCTTTCCGGAAACATATTCATCGAGCGCAAGTCAATCAGCGATTTTGAGCTTTAAACGCCGCCGCTGCCGCTCGTGTCAATTGCCGTCAAAAATCACCGACTGAATTTTCTTTCCGCTTATTTATGATAAAAATCATCGAATTCTTACATTTTTTTAGAAAGCGGATTTTGGAGAAACAATCTTCGATTCAATGACAGGCGAGGAAAATATATTAATGCCTTTCTAAATTCGACTTTAAAAGCGAAAAACGACTCGTCAAATCCGCATAAAGAATCTGTCATTACAGGAAACTGAAGCAGTTTCCGGCAAATTCCTTAAGTTTTAGCATTTCCCCTTGAACGCTAATGAATTTAACTCGTCGTCGGTTGAAGTGACTTTAGTTTATTTATTAATCAGTGTCAAGATTTTTGTAAGCATCTGAAAGCCGCGATACCGGCGCGTTTTAGAGAATTTCCTAAAATACGCCTCCGGCACACGAGACAAAATTTTTCCGCAAAAATTCGGGCGCCGCACGATTTGCCGGTAGCTAAACGCTAATCGCAAGCCTGACCATACTTAAAAATATCTGCGGGCTGGCGCAGATTAAAAATTCACCGACCGCATTTAACCGTTAGCCGCCGGAAAGCGGCTGCGGCGGCGCTGTTTCTGTTTTTCCGTTTATATGCCCGGTGTCCTGTGTTCGCGGTAGAGGCGCAGAGCTAATTGACCGGAAGGGCGCGCCTGCATTTCTTTGACCACGGCTTGCAGTTTGGCGGACGTCTCGGACAGCGGCGGAAGAGTATCTCCGCCGCCGTAGCTGTCCGGAAAAACGACGGGCGCCGCCGCGACGGCAAATGTCATATCGGAAAGTGAGAAGCGTTCGCCCAGAAGATAGCGCCGCCCGTCGGCAAGACGCTCGTCCACAATCTGCATAACCGCGCGAATTTCCGCCAGCGCTTCTTCGGCGCGGGAAGCGGAAAGCCGCAGCAGCAGGCGCAGCAGTCCCGCAAAAACCGGATAAGCCCGGCGAACCGCGTTCACCTCGAATTGCGGAGCGCCGCCGCTGAGCGGTTGAATCATAATTTCGCGTGACGGCAGCAGGTGGTAATAACCGAAAACCGAGGTCGCCGTTCCCAATCGGCTGTTGAATAACGTCCAGTCGGCATTAGCTGTTTCCGCGTCGTCGCTGGCAGCGGCGGACGGCAACAGTTTGCGTTCGGCGGGGCACAGCGACTCAAAATGGTCGGCAATCCGGCGCACCGTGTTCAGGCGGTAAGCGTCACTGTAGAGAAACGGAAAGCGCACCGTGTAGCCGTGCCAGAGCGAATAGAACGAGGAAAAGATTATTACGTGGCGCTGTTCTCGATGAGCAATCCGGTAGTGGCTCAGCAAAAAACGGCTCAGCTCGCTATCGAGACTCGGCGGAAAAGTGATGAGCGTGGTTTCAGGCATAATCGTTTTTCTTGCTAACCGAAGCATCGGCAGGCGATTTTGAAACTGATAAAAAATAAAAAACCGACTTATTAAATCCATCAGAGCGAATCTGCAATCTGCAATTCCTCTTACTTTAACGGCATTTCCCCTCAAATGCCGTTGGATTTAATTTGTCGTCGGTTGAAGTGAATGTAATTTATTTATCGACGGGTGTCAACAAATTTTTTGTTTCGGCGAACGGCTGGTCGGGCGGGCGCTCGATTCGCTTTCCGAAGGCTTTTGTCTGCGGGCTTTTATTTTGCCGCGGAATTTCTTCCGGCGCGCGTTATGGCGGTTCTTTTCTCCTGGTTCGCGCCTTCGGTTATCACGACTCTGATTTTTCTAAAACCTCCACCACCGCCGGTTTCCTTCGTCGGCGTGTATGAAATCAGATACTGTGTGCGCAGCTCGCGCGAAATGTCCGAGGCTATCTGCGGAAGCTCGTCAATCGAATTCGGAAAATAAACCTTTCCGCCCGTTTCCTGCGTCAGGCGCGTTAAGAAAGTCTTCGCTTTTTCGCGGCGGCTGACATTGTTTGCCGCGTCGGGCGAATCGCTTAAATCATTGACAAATCCGATGGCGTAAATCTGCACCTGCTGGTTGCGCAGCAAGGCGAAAAGCTCTTCTTCCTTGTAAGAGCTGGAGCGGTCGTCGCCGTCGGAAATCAGGACTAGAGCGCGAAGCCTGACGTCTTCTCTTTTCTGCGAGTTCTGATACTGCCCGACCTTTTTCGCCGTTTGATAAACCGCATCGACGACCGCTGTCTGCCCGCCTTCGACAAACAAATTATCCAGCGCATTGTTCAGCGAATCGACGCTGGTCGTAAAATCCTGAACGACTTCGATTTTGTCGGAGCTGACGAAACGGACGACGGACGATTCGTCTTTCGGGCGACTCGTGCCGACGATGATTTTTCCGGCTTCGATGACTTTTTTGAGCTGCGCGCGCAGCGAGCGCGAGTTGTCGATGACGAGCGCGCTGATTATCGGCACCTCGGCGGTGGTCAAAGAAGTAATCGGCTGCAATACTTCGTCTTCGTAAATTTTAAAATCCGCCTGGGTCAAATTGTTGACCGGTCGATTGTTGCCGTCCACGACGCGCACGTTGAGACTGACTTCTTCGGTCGCGATGCGCACGACCTCCTCTTCCTCGACAATGCCGGGCGTTGCCTGTGGCGACGGCAAAGCGGAAGGCTGGCTGACAACAGCATTGGAGCTGCCGGCAACCGGCTTCGACGGCGGCAACGGCTGTTGCGATGTGTCGGATTGCGCCGTTTGACTGACTTTTTCGGCGTTTTTCACGGAGCGCACCGTGTCGCTGCGTATCCAGCCTTTGACCGCGCCGCCGGAAATCGAAACATAATACCAGCCGTTCGTCAGACGCTGCTTTTCAAAGACGAATTTCTCGCCTTTTTGAACGGTCTGGACTTTTTCCGCCGTTATTTCGGGCGCTTTTCGCAAATAGGTTAAGGTCACAATCACTTCCCCGTGCTTTTGCGCCAACGCCGAAAAAGCCAGCGACAGAGTGAAAATCGTGATGATAAAAAATCTCATAAACACTTTTTTTTTCGCGCCTCTAATCTCTCGCTGCCGGCATAAAATCGCTCTAAAAAAACTATTTGGCGACGAAAGAATTAAAATAGCCGTTCACGGCGGGCGAGCTTATATCTTCTTCCGGCAGAACGGCGACGAGCAGGTAAAACCGCTTCTCGTGAAAAAACATACGCAAGCGCTCGACGCGGTATTTGGTTATCACCTGACCTTCGGCTCCGACCAGCTTGCCGCTCGGAACTTTTATGTAAACCTCGCGACCGGTCGCGCCGCCGTTGGAAAATTCTTCGTCCTTCAGCAGTTGACCCTTGGCAGCCTCGACGGCGTCGTTGCGGATTTTTTTAAAGTAAGAATTGTAATTCGGCTTCCACGGCACCCAGCGCTTCGGCGAATCGCGGTAAATGACGGCGAAAAAGCCGTTGAAATCGGAATACGAGTAACTGCCTTTGGTGCTGGGCGATTCCAGCGCCTCGGCGTCGGGGCGCATCTCTCCGGGCGCGAGAATGCTCCAGGCGCCGCCCGCCGGGCTGAAGGTTTTCCAGGCTCTTTCCTGCTGCGCGAAACCGCAGGAACACAAAGCGAGGAAAATCGCGAACGATTGAAATAATTTGTTTAAACGGGGATTCTGTCCGAACGTAATTTTTCGCATAAACCGCCAGCCGCGCCGGTTTCCCGGCAAAATTTTATTTATCTGTTATTACAGAGGTTTCGAGCGGAATTTTCCGCGAGCGCGCACGACCACGTCCGTCCGCTCGACTTTTACCACTATGTCGCGAAGGGCGGCGCTCGATGCGTCTTTGGTGTAATATCCGAGCCGGTATTGCTGTCTCAGCTCACCGGCGATTTTTTTAAAAATCTCATTCAAGCTCGGCGTATCGCTCAGATAGAAACGCCCGGCGGTCATCTCCGACATTTGTTTCAGCGAATTGATTGCCTCCGTGCCCGAAGCTTTTTCCGTCAGCTTTACGTCTTTCTCCGTATAGGCGTCGCCCGGTACGGGAACAAAAACGGTGTAGCCTTTTTTCTTTTTCGGCGCTTTCTTTTCTTTGGGCTTCGGGGTTTCTTTTTCCTGCTCCCTGATGCTGCCGTCCGGCGCGACGGACAGTTTAGCCGAGCCGGAGCCGGTTTGATAAAAAACCGTGTAAATTATCACGTCCAGCTCTTCGAGCAAGCTTAACAATTCGTCTTTCGTCAGCGAACTGCCGAAATCTTTTCCGTCCGAGAGCAGCACGATGACTTTGCGTCCCGGGACGTTCGCAAACGACTGCCGGGCGACTTGTTCGACGGCGCGAAACATCACCGTCCCGTCCTCGGTCGCCGTCCGGGCTTTGTCGAGCGAACTCAAAAGCGTTTGCTGATCGGAATTAAACGAGCTCAGAACGCGCACCTGCGAGTCGAAAGTGGCTATCTGACATTGGTCTTTCGGGTTTAGCAGCCCGATAAAATCTCTGGCGGCGCCCTTGATTTTGTCCAAAATGTCTTTGGTGCTGGCGCTGGTGTCAAGCAGGAGAGCGACGCTCAGCGGCTCGTCTTCGGTCTCGAAAAAAGCGACGTTTTGTTTTACGCCGTCTTCGAAAAGATTGAAATCTTCTTTCTTCAAACCGGGGATGTAACGTCCTTCGCGGTCGCTGACGGTAACCGGCACACTGACGAGCGTTTTGTTTTCTTTCCGGGCTTGTTTGTCGGGTTGAGGCGCTTGCGAGCGCAGATGAACCGGCAAAGTCAAAAGCATCAAAAAAAGTACAGCGCTGATGATTTTCATGACTTATAAAGTATAGGTTTATATTGAAGAGTTGGCAACAAAAAGCTTTGCCCGCCGGGCGGTTTTCGGAGATGTGATTTGTTTTGAATCGCCAAAAACGCCGAGGCTTATTCCAGCGCCGGACGAAACTTTCAGCCGCGATATCGAGCTTCCGCCGGCAATCGGCTTCGGGAATCCCGGCGCGAAACAAAAGGCGGATTGTCTAGTCTAATCAAATGTAATTAAAATCGGCGGCGAGAGAATTCCGGTTCCGCGTCTTTAGTTTTCCTTTAGATAAAGAGCTATTCCCCAGAAATTAATCTCGGGCGGCATCGCGTTCCAGTTGTCAAACGAATGCGAATCGTCGGATTTGTAACGCAGCCGGTATTTTCCCGCCGGCAATGTAATAACGGTATCGACTTTACGATTTTTTCCCGCGCCGCCGCCGTGCGTCGTTTCCGGCTCTTTCATTTCCCAGACGCGCA
>DASVRL010000285.1:0-3007 GCA_036388635.1 Pyrinomonadaceae bacterium | reverse complement strand
ATCGCTTCGGCGACAAAAGCTTTTACTGCCGCAGCGCTGGGCATTCTGGCAGGAGAAGGCAAACTCAAAATTGATGATAATGTAACTAAATATCTCACGGAGTTTCAGCTTTACGACCCGTTCGTCACAAAGGAAATCACTATCAGAGATTTGCTGGCACACAAAACGAACCTGGGAGACTCAGACATTTTGCGTTTCGGCGACTATGACCGTGAAGAGATTCTGCGGCGCGTTCGCTTCCTGAAACCTGCCGGCAGCTTCCGTTCTCAGTTTAA
Source organism: Pyrinomonadaceae bacterium (assembly GCA_036388635.1). Taxonomy (GTDB): domain Bacteria; phylum Acidobacteriota; class Blastocatellia; order Pyrinomonadales; family Pyrinomonadaceae; genus JALZHR01. Next base: position 2,732 of record DASVRL010000285.1, on the reverse strand, counting down.
CTACAACAATCAGATGTACCTGGCTGCCGGGCAGATCATTCCAGCCCTGACACAGAAAAGCTGGGACCTGTTTTTGAAGGAGAGGATTTTTAGCCCGCTCGGAATGACCTCAACCAACACGACCGTTAAAGGGCTTGAAAATAATCCGAACGCCGCTCGTCCGCACGCGAAAGTTTCCGGACGAGTCCAATCCATTCAGTATTTGAATGTTGACAACAGCGCTCCATCAGGAGCGATAAATTCAAACGTCACTGATATGGCGCAATGGCTTCGTCTGCAGCTCGGGAAAGGCTCGTTCAATGGCAAGCAAATCTTAAATCCGGCATTTGTGGCGGAAATGCACTCGCCCCAAATTGTGGTTCCTTACAAGATACTTGAAAATAAGATTTCCGGCGAACCGCAATTTTTAACTTATGGTTTAGGATGGTATGTGCAGGATTATCGGGGCAAAAAGGTTGTTCAGCACGGCGGGCGGAATCCCGGTATGACGACGCAAGTCGGATTTATGCCGGATGAAAATTTAGGCGTTGTCATTTTGACGAATATGGATTCGGTGCCGACTCGTGCCGCATTAATGCTTCGCGTATTCGATGCTTTCCTCGGCGGCGAATCGAAAGACCGAAACGCGGAATTACTGGCGATTTTCAAGGCTGGTGAACAGCGGCAGGAAATGCTGCAGAAACAAATCGACGCAAAATTGGCGCAAGCGCCAAAACCACCGCTCGATTTAGCCGAATACACAGGAATTTACGAAGAAGCGATGCTTGGTTCGGTACGTATCCTTGAGGAAAACGGAAAACTGGTTTTGCGCTACAGTTCAGAGATGTCCGGCGATCTATCGCATCTCGGTAATAATAATTTTATAGCGATCTGGCGAAATTCGGTGTATGCCCCAGCCCAGGTAGTTTTTACCGTTAACGCAGCCGGAAAAGTCGAAGAGATGAAGTTGATGGGCTTTACTCTCAAACTGGCAAATTATAAGCCGCAAGCGAAATCGAGGGAAGCTACAACTGTCAGCGAAGCCGGCAAGCCGGCAAGCATTGCCGGCAAATGGAATATGACTGCCGCTACCGGCGGCGATACACTTCCAATCACGCTGGAACTGAAACAAAATGGCGAAGCATTAAACGGCTCGCTGATTTCGCCCATAGGAGGCGGAACGGTAAAAAACGCTCAAGTTAACGGAAATTTATTTACCGGAACGGCTTCGATCGACTTTCAGGGACGGCAAATGGAAGTTGCTTTAAAGGGAACGATTGATGGCGATAAAATGACCGGCACAATTTCCGGTTCGGGATTACCGCCGATTTCATTTACGGCAATAAAGGAAAAGTAAATTTTAAGGCAGATTAACCTATCAAAGGAAACGAAATTATCCGTTCGTTTCCTTTCCGATTCAAGGAATCATTCTTAACAGGAACCTGAAAAAAAATTTTGAGAGCAATTCACAAAGAATACCTCTCAATTTGTACGTCAAAGCTTATTTCAATACATTACAAAAGCGGGCATAATGAGGAGACAAATCAATGCAAGTATTGTTCATAGCTACCCTGATCACATTATTCTTGAGTTTGCCGATTTTGAGCTTTAGCCAAAATAAATCGCCCGGGCAAAAGCAAAGACAAACGCCCGTTCGGTCAAAAATGAGTGCGATAAATGAACAATCAGTAAATAAGCTTGAAAAACTTGTTACCCGTTTAATGAAAGATGCCGAGGTTCCGGGCTTATCCGTGGCGATAGTCAGGAACGGGGAAGTTTTCCGGCATCGCGGCTTTGGAGTGAAAAACGCTGAAACGAAAGAACCTATTGCTGACAGCACAGTGTTTGAAGCCGCTTCTTTGAGCAAAACGGTGTTCGCTTACGCAGTTTTGAAAATGGTTGAAGATGGTAAGCTTGATCTGGATGCGCCTTTAAGCAAATATTTTCCCGCAACTTATATCGAGAGCGATGAAAGGTTAAACCAAATTACCGCCAGGCGAGTTTTAAGCCACACGACCGGGTTTCCGAACTGGCGACCGAATGGAAAACCTTTACAGATTTATTTTGCGCCGGGAGAAAGATTCAGCTACTCGGGTGAAGGCTTTGTTTATCTGCAAAAGGTTGTTGAGCATTTATCGGGTCTTCCGCTTGAAGATTTTATGAAGAAGACGGTTTTCGAGCCGCTCGGGATGAGCAATAGCAGTTTTGTCTGGCAGGAGAAGTATGATTCTCTAAAAGCCTATGCCCATGATTCTGCTGGTCAGCTAACCGGAAGATCTAAACCTTCGGAAGCTAATGCTGCTGCCAGCCTGCATACGACTGCTTTGGATTATGCAAAATTTATTGCGGCAATTTTGCAGCGTAAAGGTATCAAAGCAGCGACTATTCGAGAGATGCTAAGTCCGCAGGTTAAAGTCGATGAGTCCTGCACAGTCTGCTTTGAACTTCCGGCGTCCGGAAAATTTTCAACTGTCATCACCTGGGGATTAGGCTGGGGGCTTGAAAATACCGCGAAAGGAAAATCCTTCTGGCATTGGGGCGACAATGGAAACGTAAAGTCATATGTCGTCGCCTACGAAAAATCAAAAACCGCCATCGTTGTTTTCAGCAACAGTGCCAACGGACTTTCTATCGTCGATGAGCTTGTAAATAGCGTGTCGGGCAACAAACAAACCGCTCTGACGTGGCTCAACTATGAGCCTTATAACTCACCGACAAAAACACTGTTGAGAGACATTCTGGCGAGAGGAGAA
>DASVRL010000284.1:0-4019 GCA_036388635.1 Pyrinomonadaceae bacterium | reverse complement strand
AATTTATCGTTACAACTCATTCCAAAATAATATAGAGGCGAAAAAAAAACGCCTCTATATTATTTTGTGCCTGCTTCGAAACGAATTACACGCGGGAACAAATAATTAGATTTCGCGTCCGAGTCATTTTCTCTTTACGGGCTGTTCTTTTTGATTTTGGCTCTTAGTAAAGTCTTTTTGATAATTGCGCTAATGTGGAAAACTGTTAGAAAATAATCTCAATGCCTAATTCAGTTTTAATCGTTGACGACGAGCGCGGCATCCGCGAGACGCTGCGCGGAGTTTTGGAAGACGAAGGCTTTGAGGTCGAAGCGGTCGGGTCGGGCGAAGATTGTCTGAAAGTCGGCGCGACGAAAAATTTCGGCTGCATTTTGCTCGACGTCTGGCTGCCGAATATCGACGGGCTGGAAACTCTGAAACAATTGCGCGAAAACGGCAATGATTCGGCGGTCGTGATGATTTCCGGGCACGGCAACATTGAAACCGCCGTCAACGCGACCAAGCTCGGCGCGTTCGATTTTATCGAAAAGCCTCTGTCCATCGAAAAAACGATTCTCACCATCCGCAACGCGATGCGCACGAAGGAACTGGAAAGATTAAACGCGCAGCTGGTCGAGAGCTTGAATCAGGAATACGTGATGATTGGCGATTCAATCGTGATGCGCGCTTTAAGAAAGCAGATTGCGATTGTCGCGCCGACCGACGGCAGAGTTTTGATTTCCGGCGAATCCGGAACCGGGAAAGAGCTGGTGGCGCGGGCGATTCACGCGCAGTCGAAGCGGCAAAACGCGCCGTTTGTCGAGATAAATTCCGCGGCGATTCCCGAAGAATTAGTCGAATCGGAGCTTTTCGGACACGCGAAAGGCGCTTTTTCCGGCGCGGTCGCCGCCAAGAAAGGAAAGTTTGAATTTGCCGACGGCGGCACATTATTTCTGGACGAAATCGGCGATATGTCGCCGCGCGTGCAGGCGAAAATGCTGCGCGTTCTGGAAGAACAGCGCTTTGAGCCGGTCGGCAGCAATACGCCGGTTCGCGTCGACGTGCGCGTCATCAGCGCGACGAATAAAAATCTGGACGAGCTGATCGGAAGCGGCAGTTTCCGAGCCGATTTGTTTTTTCGTCTGAACGTGATTCCGTTTCAGATTCCGCCGCTGCGCGAGCGGCTCGAAGACATTCCCGCGCTGGTCGAGCATTTCAACCGTAAATTCTCCGCCTCGTACGGCAAACGCCCGAAGATATTCAGCGAAAACGCGATTGAGGCTTTGCAGAATTACGCCTGGCTCGGCAACGTCCGGGAACTGAAAAACACTGTCGAGCGCATCGTGATTATGAACTCGAAAAAGCAGATTTCCATCGCCGATTTGCCGATGATGTCGGACGAAAAACCGCCCGCGTCCAGCTATCGCTTTCCGTCTTTCCGCGAAGCGACCGACGCCTACCAGCGCGAATTCATCCAGCGCAAGCTCGCCGAAGCCGACGGCAACATTTCCAGAGCCGCCGAATTGATGGGCGTCGACCGCAGCCACCTGCACCGGCGGATTAAAACACTGGGAATCGTGACAAAGGAAAGATGAGAAACGGAAAACGGAAAATGGGAAAGCGGAAATTTAAAGAACGCTTTAAATTTCCGCTTTCCCATTTTCCGTTTTCCATTAACTTCGTTTTTCTTTGAGCATTCGCCAAGCCAGAATGCCGCCGAAGATTCCGCCCGCCGCTAACAGAAGACCGTTTTTCGCCTTCGGATTAGTTTGCAGCCACGTGTAAGGGTCGCTTTTTAACTGCTCGCCGGAAAACTCGCCTTCGACCCTGTCTTTTCCGGTAATCGGCTCGTACAGATTGCCCGCGAAATTTCCGTCCGAGGCTTCCCCTGAATCCTGCCCTCTATAACCGATGACGTGAGAAGCCCAGTCGGCAAGACGCGGCGAAACTCTTTCGGCATAGACGACGCCCAAACCGGCTCCGCCCGCGACCAGATCGCGCACCGGATTTTCGGCGGCGTAGACAATGGCGTCGACGACGATTCGCGGATGATAAATCGGCGGCACCGGGCGCGGTTTGAAAAGCATCTTGTTGCGCCCCGTCCGGTAAATCGGCGTGTTTATCGCGGCGGGCAGGATTTGCGTGACGGCGACGGGAATCCGGTCGTGTTCCAGCTCGACGCGCAGGACTTTCAGAAAACCGGACAGACCGTGTTTCGAAGCGCCGTAAGCGGATTGATAAGGCGCGGCGCGATAAGCTTCGACCGAGGAAATATGAATCAGCGCGCCGCCTTTTTCTTTCAAGTGCGGCAAAGCCGCTTTCGCGCCGTAGATTTGCCCTAAAAGATTGGTTTCTATAACCTGTTTATATTCTTCGGGGTCGGTTTTTTCGGCAGTGGCGAAAAGAAAAACGGCGGCGGAATGAATCCAGGTGTCGATTCTGCCGTATCTCCGGACGGTTTTCTCGGCGACGTCTTTGACCTGCTCGAAATCCGACGTGTCGGCGACAACATAAAACGCTTCGCCGCCTGCCGCTTCGATTTCCGCCACCAGCGATTTTAAACCCGCTTCGCCGCGCGCCGCCACGCAGACCTTCGCGCCGCGCTTGGCGAATTCCAAAGCCGTTAATCTGCCGATGCCGCTCGACGCGCCGAAGACAACGGCGACCTGCACTCCGATCGGTTTTAATGTGATATTCAATTTACACCTTCTCTTGTCGGAAAGGCTGGAGGCGAAAGGCGAAAGTAAAACAAAGATTTTATCCTTTCGCCTTTCGCCTCCAGCCTTTAGCCTTTTTGCGGTACGTCCTCGTCCGCCGGAAAAAATTCCAGCGAAGCCGAGTTCAGACAATAACGCTGTCCGGTCGGCGGCGGACCGTCGGGGAAAACGTGTCCCTGATGCCCGTCGCAGCGCGCGCAGCGAATTTCCGTGCGAGTCATTCCGTAGCTCGTATCGCGAATATAGCGCAGGTGATCTTTGTCAAAAGATTGATAAAACGACGCCCAGCCCGAACTCGAATGAAACTTGGAATCCGAACGAAAAAGCGGCAAGCCGCACAATTTACAGGCGTAAGTTCCGTCCTGCTCGTTATCGGTCAGATTGCCGCAAAACGGCGGCTCGGTCCCGTGGTCGAGCAAAATGTGGCGTTCTTCTTCCGTTAAATCCTGCGCCAATCTTTCGCGCTTCTCAGCGCTTATCGGCGTGATGTCGTAGCCCGATTCGGACATTTCCTTTCCGGCGGTTTGCGTTTCCGGTGTCATAAAATTTTCTCCTTGATTCAATAATTACAAAATCAAACGGAAAATTCCAGACTATACGGGAAAACTCGCCACCGCCGACACGGAAACACACAGAGAGAGAGAATTCAAACCGGATGGACAGGATTTACAGGCTAAGAAAAACCCAAAACGTCTATGTTTGATTCTTCGTCCTGACTAAAGTGTCTATCCCGTTAAATTATCTTGTGTTTATCCGGCTAAATTTCTTTATTTTCCAAACCGTTCAGACGTTTTTCCAAATTCCGAAGCGTCCGCGCCATCTCGCCCAGACGCCGGAAAGCGGCAATCGAGCGAAGCCAGTCGCGATTGTCGAAAGCGGGCACGCCGGAAATGATTTTGCCGTTTTCGACGTTGTGACTTGTCGCCGATTTTGCCGTCACCACTACGTCGTCGCCGACTTTCAAATGCCCGGCGATGCCGACTTGCCCGGCGAGAATCACGCGTTTTCCGATGACGGAGCTTCCGGCTAAACCGGTCTGCGCGCAAATCAGCGAATCTTCTTCGACCGTGCAGGAATGTCCGATTTGCACCAGATTGTCGATTTTGACGCCGCGCCTGATTCTGGTTTCGCCGACCGAAGCGCAGTCGATCGCCGAATTGGCGCCGATTTCCACGTCCGACTCGATAACGACGCGCCCGGTTTGCGGAATTTTCAGCCAGCGTTTTTCCTCGTCTTTGGCGTAGCCGAAACCGTCCGAGCCGATTGTCGTATTGTTGTGAATAATCACGTTGTCGCCGATTTCCGAGTTTTCGCGAATCGAAA
>DASVRL010000283.1:0-5812 GCA_036388635.1 Pyrinomonadaceae bacterium | reverse complement strand
GATAAGGGCAGCTCCTCGATTTGCCTCTGCGTGATGACGGTTCCGGTCGTGACCGTTCCTCTTTCGACCAATTCGGTGTCGGCGACAATATCGACGTCCGCCGTCTGCCCGATTTCCAGTTGCACGTCAATCGTCAGACGGTCGTCGACGTTGACGGTGACGTTTTCGCGAACCGATGTTTTAAAACCGGCTGCGGTAATCGAAACGGAATATCTGCCGGGCAGCAAAAACGGGACGGTGTACGAGCCTTCGTCATTTGCCGTGACATTGTTAACGACGTTGGTCTCAAGATTTTTGACGGTGACGGCGGCGCCCGGAACGACCGCGCCCTGCGGGTCGGTGACGGTTCCGGTAATCGTTCCGCGAAATTCCTGTCCGAAAATAGTGACGAAGCTGAATAAAAATATGACCAGCATTCCCACCAAAACTTTAAGTCGCATCTGACCTTTTTTCATTGCTTAATGTTCCTTACCTTGTTTTCAGTTAATCAGAATGATATGGATTGATTGTTTACGGAAATGATAATAATTGGTTTTACCAATTTTTGCAAGCGCTTTTTTGAGTTTTTCGAGATATTTTTACACATTGTCCGGTTTTATTCAGCAAATTCGAGATTTTCGGCTTGATTTTAACGATAATACCAAGCCTCAATCGCAAGTCTGCGTTTTACCAATTTAATTTTTCGACTTGATGGGTTTTACCAATTCTTAAATATTCATTTTTTTTTATTGTTTGAAAATCAAGCCCGAAATCAGTCCGGCTGCCTCTTTTTAGCGAGACTTGCGGCAGGCGTCGATTACTGGAAAGAAGGCGTTATTAAATATTTGAAGTTTATGAAAAATTTTAAAAATTTTGATTGACTTTATTGTTTAAAGTGCAGTATAAGAAGTTCCATATCAGGCTGGGCGATTCAGATTTATATAGAATTTTCGGGCGGCGAGAAGGCAAAAAACTTCGATATTCTCGTCGGACGATAATAGGAAATACGCGTGTAATTTGAATGTCAACTAATAAAATCAGACGCAGCCCAAGCAGCGGCGGCGCGGAAATCAGAAGACACAGAGAAATTCGAGCCTCGGATTTTAAATCATTTCGCTTTGTTATCAGCGCGCTGTTTCTGGTCGCCCTCGTCGCCTTCAGCTTAACTTATCAGAAACCGGAGCTGATCGAGCGCGGAGCCGTCGTCGTCGAGCCGGAACGCATTACGGAAAGCCGCGTGACGTTTCTCGCCGTCGGCGATATGATGATTTCGCGCGGCGTCGCGCGCTCCATCACGCGCGCGGGCGACCCGCTCGCGCCGTTTCGAAAAATGGACGACATTTTTCGCTCGACCGATTTCAACTTCGGCAATCTGGAAGTGCCGATTTCCGGCAATAACAACGTCATCGGCAAAGGTTTGGTCTTTAATATGCACACGCGCGACATCGCCGGATTAAAGGCTTATAACTTTAAAGTTCTCAATCTCGCCAACAACCACGCGCTCGACCAGGGCATCGGCGGCTTGCGCCGGACGCAGCAATTTTTAGACGAGCACGGCTTTACGTATCTGGGCGTCGGCGACAATCAGGAACAGGCTTGGCAGCCGAAAACCATCACCGTCAACGGAGTGAAAATCGGTTTTGTCGGCGCTTCATACGCGTCGGTTAATGACGGCGGCGTGGCGCGCAACGATTACGTCGCGCGCATCGAAGACACAGACCATCTGAAAACGGCGATTGCCCGGCTGCGCGCCGAAGGCGCGGATTTCATCGTCGCGACGATGCACGCCGGCGTCGAATACACGCGCCGCCCGCATCAACCGCAAATCGACTTTGCCCGCAACGCCATCGACTTCGGCGCCGACCTCGTCATCGGCGCGCACCCGCACTGGACGCAGATTTTCGAAACCTACAAGGGCAAATATATTTTTTATTCGCTCGGCAATTTTATCTTCGACCAAGAATGGAGCCGCGATACGAAAGAAGGGCTGACTTTAAAAATCACTTTGCAAAGCCGCAAGTCGTCCGCGCCGCAATCCGCTTCTCTTCTCCGGCAAGGCACGCGCGTCGAGCAAATCGAACTGATTCCCGTCGTTATCGAAAACTACAGCACGCCGCGCCCGGCAACCGAACCGGAAGCGCAGCAGATTCTAAAGAAAATCGGCGCGACCGAAAAAATCATCAAGCCGCCGATGTAAAGCTCGAAACCGGCGACGAAATCGCCTGACGCCGGATTTCAAAAGATAAACCTCGTCAAATTTAAAACTTCGCGGAACAATAACCGGCTTAAAAAGACCGCTGCCCGTAAAAGCAGCGGTCTTAGCTTTTATATTAGTTTTTTTATCCTTTATAAGGCGGTTGAATCCGGTAAATTATTTCGATTTTTTGATGATGCTTTTCCGGCGTTTGACGGGCGGGATTCTTTGCGTCAGCAATTCGGGATGACGACTTTTGATAATCGAATGCAGCATCTCGTAATGCTTGAATCCGAGCAGTTTGGCGGCGCCGGTTATTTTTCCGCCGGCTTCTTTCAAAGCGAGCTGAATCAATCTTTTTTCGATATTCTGCGTCAGCTCGCGCAACGATAAATTCTGCCACGGACAGGCGAAATCGGCTTCCGGCGAATTTCTGAGAGCGACGACTTCGACCGCGTCGGAAGTAATCACGGCGCCCGTTTCGGATTTTTCCACCGTCCGCTCGACGATTTTTTGCAGCCTGCCGAGATTGCCGTCCAGAAACAGCTTCTGCATCGCCGCCAGCGCTTCGGAAGTAAATTCCACGGTTTTTCGAAAACGAGCTTGCGAAGAATCGATTATCTCATTTATTTTTCTTTCGATGTTATCTGTCTCTTCAGGCATATCGACGGAGACCGCACGTTTTTCGGCAGGCGGGGAATTGTGATTGTCGTTTATCAGGCGTGTGGCGAGCTTTCGCAATCGCCGGAGCATTTCGATTTCCGGCTCGGCGCCGAAATAGCGGTCGGCTTTGTTGTAATAATCGGTGAATTCGGCGGTCGTAAACTGAGTTTCCAATTCTTCGAGCAGCGTCAGAACGGCTAATCCGGCAAGGTTCGGCAAGGTCATCCGGTTGGCGATTTGTTCGGCGTTTTCAAACTCGATGCGCGCCTGCTCGAATTTTTTCATACGCGCCAGCGCAGTGCCCAGTGTAATCTGGGATTCAATCATCAGAGCGAATCTTTCGGCTTTTTCAAACGCCGCCGAGCTTTTGCGGGCGAATCTTTCGGCGACTTCCGGCAGCTGCTGTCCGATAAGGGCTTTAGCGATTGATTCATCGACCTGCGCCACAAAAATATGTTCTTTCAAATTGGTGAAAATCTTTTTCGCGGTTTCAAAATGCTCGTGCGCTTCGGCAAATTTTTTCAGCGAAAGATAAACCATCCCGATGTTGTTTTCGACAAACGCCGTGTAGCGTTTATGCCCGGCTTCCTCGAAATAAATCCCGGCGGCTGAATACTCGATCAGCGCGCGGTCTAAGAATTCGGGATTATTCTGCGAATCTCCGATGGATTGAAGCGCGATGCCCATCTGGTTGTGATATTTGCCTTTGAGCGAAGGATTTTTGTCGGAATCAAAAAATTTGTTGCCCTGCTCGAGATAATAAATCGCTTCGCGGTGAAGCGCCTCGTCGTTTCCCAGAACGGCGCGGCGCAGGTAAGCCAGAGCTTTTATATCGTCGCCTATGCTCTCGTCGAATTTGATTTTTTCGATGGTCATCGAAAGAAAAATCCGCGCTTCGTCAAAAGCGCCGCCGCGCCAGTAACACGGCGCCAGTTCAATCTGCGCTTCGACCGCTTTTTCGGCTAAGCCCAGACTTTCAAAAATAAATAAACTTTCGCTGATTAAATCTTTCGCCCATTCCTGCGAGTGCGGAATCGATTTATTGTTTCCAATCCAACCGGTGATGACGCCGCAGCGCAGCAGGATTTCCGCCTTTATCTCTTCTTCCAGGCGTTCCAGATGCGGGCGCGTGCCGACGCCGCTCCAGAACGGATTCATTACGCTTTCCGCCGTCGCATACGAGCCGGCGTCCTCAAAACGGCGGGCTTTTTGACAACATATTTTCGCCATCGTGTTTATCTCGGTGACGGTGTAATTTGCGTAATCAATACTGTTTTCGACAATTTTCATTATTATAATGTTAGATTTTCCGCGCGCTGGAAGCAAAAAAGGAGAAAGGGAAATTTAAAAAAACCTTTTCTCCTCAATAAAAATCAAGTTTATAAATCAAACTATAGTCAAGGACTCCACGACCCGGATTCTTCCGGCTGAACGTTTTGAATGCGCAACTGGTTGGATCCGGTCGCCGTAATGGTTGTTAATTCCTGCCCGACATCGCCCTCAGAGCCCGAACTTCCGCCGCTGTTGACGTAGAGAATCACGGTTCCGTTCGGGTTCCAGGTCGGGCTGCTCGCGCTGCTGGTCAGCATCTGGTAACTTTCCTGCGCGATGTTATACAGAATCAAACTGCCTCTGTAAGTATACATTCGGGTCGGACCCATCGTGCTCATATTACCGAAGAGACATTCCTGCTCCGCATAACCGGTGGCGTAAACTATTTTTGAGCCGTCGGGCGAAATTTCCGGGTCGGCGGGCGCGGCACCGTCGTAAGTCCAGCGTTGAATGGAATTATCCGACAGGTTGAGCGAGTAAATTCCGAAATTTTCCTCGCTGTTATTAACGGCATAAAATATTTTCGCGCCGTCGCGCGACCACGACGGGTCGATGCCGTTGACCGCCGCCGCGAGCTGGCTGGCAACGCCGCCGGCGACCGCGTCGACAATATAAATAGAACTCCCGCCGCCGCAGGTCTGGAAAACTCCCATATAGGTCGTGTCCGCGCCCTGCACGTAAGCGAGCCTGGTGCCGTCCGGCGACCAAGTTAGGTCATTGATGAAAGACGAACTGTTTCTTATAAGGGTAAGATTCGCGCCGTTATAATCCATCGTGTAAAGACTGTATGTATAGACGGTATAGTAAACCGGGTCGCTCGGGATCCATTCCCATTCCCAATCTCCGCCGCCATCGCCGCCGCCGCCGCCGCTGTTCGGCGATTCCTGCTGGCTGGCGGTCGAGCGGACAAAAGCTATCTTTGTGCCGTTCGGCGACCAGACCGGGCTAAAGTCTCTCTGAGTTGAGTCAGTAAAGGTTAATTGCTGAACGGAGGTGCCATCAGCGTTCATTTTGTAAATTGCATTAGCGGACGCGTAAGCAATTTTTCCGCTTTCAGCCGGCGTATTGACGGTTGAAAATCCGTTTAAGAGAAAAAGCGCCAGAAGGAGAAAGATTATTCTTTGGATTGTGAATTTTGTTTCGGGCGCGACTGCGTTTAATTTAAGGTTCATTTTTATCTTCCCGTTTTGATGAAATTACTTGCGATTGGAATTATATATTTTTTCTCCAAGATGTCAACTTAAATTTAAGATAACATTGCCATTTATTTTTTATACAAAAATTTTGTCTGTTTCGAATTGCCGATAATAATCTGAATAAACAAGTATGAATCGCGGCGAAACGGCGAAAGCGGCAAAAATCGCGTCGTCGTTTAAAAGTTTGATAATTTATTTTTTTTAGCTCTGTTTGAAAATTTATTTTTTTTTAGCTTTGACGGGTCTAAAAAATCAAGCGGCGCGGCGGGTGAAATTTTCGGTTATCTGGTGAATCGAGAGTGATTTGTTGTTTTTGTCACAAGAGAATGCCGGAGCGAGAGTTTAGCAAAACGACGCTTATCGACAGTGTTCTAAACGGTTTTATTAAATTGCGGACTTGATTTTGGCAAACGGAATGATTTAAGATGCGGCTTGTGAAAGAGGCATC
>DASVRL010000282.1:0-5862 GCA_036388635.1 Pyrinomonadaceae bacterium | reverse complement strand
GTCCACTCCGCTCAGCAAATCGCCGTCGGCGCGCTCGATGCCCGCATTGAGGGCGTAGGATTTTCCCTGCCGGGCTTCAAACAAATATTCGAGTTTGATTCGCTGAAAGGCTGGTTTTAATTCTTCAACCGTCGCTTTTGTTTCATCGGTTGAATTATTGTCGACGACCGTCACCTCGACCGAAAAATTTTCGGGTAAGGCGGCGGCGGCGAGACTCAAGAGAGTTTTTTTGAGGCGCGCGGCGCGATTGTAAGTCGGGACGATGACATTCAGCTTCATACTTTTAGAATTCTGAGGTCGGAATAAACGGCAGCTCGGCGGCGCGCTGTTTTTTGAAAAGTTTGACGAGAATTCGCGGCGAAACGCTCAAAGCCAAATCAATCAATTTCAATTTCGGCTTTTTGTAATAAGCGTTTGCCGCGCGGAAATTTTTTCGCGCTTCGGCGAATTCCTCGCGCAAAAGATGCGCTTTGCCGGTTTCCAGCAAAAGCTCGGCTTCGGCTTCGGCGAGCGTTTCGCGCAAAACTTTTTCTTCATTCGGCGTTAAATTTAATTTTTCTTTAACGATATTCAGACCGACGACGTTGCGGCGCGCGCGCTGCACGCTGTTGCCGGAAAGGCTCGTCGGGCTGACGCGATATTTAAGCAGAATTTTTCGCTGGTAGCCTATACGAGCGCCCGCTTTGGCGAGCCGCAGCCACAAATCGAAATCTTCCATTCCGATGCGCGGCAGGTTTATATCAAACATTCCGGCGTCGAGAATTTTTTGTTTATACACGAGCGTTCCGGAAGTGATAACGCTGCATCTGCCGCTGACGATGCCTTCGAAATCAGCGGCGCCGGTCGAAGGAGATTTCTCCATAAAAGTTTCGCCGCCGGCGCGGACTTCGCCGAAAAGAAAAGCGTCGGCGTAAATCATTTCCAGATTGTTTTCGGTCAAAAATTTGATTTGCGCGCTTAGATATTCGGGCAGCCAAAGGTCGTCGCCGTCGAGAAAAGCGATGAATTCTCCCTGCGCGTTTTCGATTCCGGTGTTTCGCGCGCGCGCCGTGCCGCCGTTTTCCTGTTTGACGTAAACGATTTTTTCAAAATAATTCTCGAGGATTTTTTCCAGCTTTTCCGTGTCGGGCGAGCCGTCGTTGACGAGAACGATTTCGTAGTCGGCGAAAGTTTGCGCCAAAACGGAATCCAGAGTTTCGGCGATAAATCCGGCGACGTTATACGCGGGAATAACGACGCTGACCCGCGGCGACGGATTCGCTTTCCGCCCGATTCTTTTTTCCGGAAACTTTTGTTCTGACATAATTGAAAAGAAACGATGAGTAAAAAACGCGGAACGATGAATCGCAATTTCCGCGTTTATCGTTCCGCGTTTCGCATTTCTCCAGCCGTATCTCGCTGCGCCTCCGTATCTCTGCGGTTTATTTTCACCGGCGAATTTTCCCGAATCGGTTCCCAGCGCGTGTAACGCTCGCCACGCAGGAATTTGTAAAAAGCGATGACCGAAGCGATATTTGCCAGCACGAAATACAGCGGCATCGCCAGAATTCCCAATTTTACGCCGTTTCTTTCCAGCAACCACGCGGCAAAAGCCATCGAATAAAATGCCGCCTGAAATAGAAAAATCAGACTGTAAAAAAATGAATGAGCCGCCAGCGCGGCGGTCGAAAATAAAATTAAAGCTAAAAAAAGCGGAACGGCATAGCGCAAAAGCTTGTGCGAGATGAGCTGGACGGCGTAAAAACCGCTTTTCAGCGGATTCAGCATATCGCGGTTGCGCCACAAATCGGTAAAGGTTTGCGAGATGACCCGCACGCGCATCTGCATTTCCTTGTTTGCCTGCTGGTTGGTTTGTTCGGTGCAGATTGCCTCCGATTCGTAAACCGAGCGCAAGCCCTGCCGGAAAAGAACCGTGCAGACGAGAAAATCCGAACACGCTTCGGCGTACATCGGCTGGTAAGCGGATTTCCGGACGGCGTACAGGCAGCCCGACGCGCCGATGAGCGAGCAGGCGCGGCTTTCGCTTTCCTTTAAAAAAGTCTCGTAATTCCAGTAGCTTTTCGCGCCTTTGCCGACGGTCGATTTCGATTCGTCGACGTAAATTAATTTTCCGGCGGCGCAGCCTACTTGCGGGTCGGCGAAATTCGGCAGGATTTTTTGCAGAACGTCGCGGTTGTAGTCGGTCGTCGCGTCGGAAAACAGAATTATCTCGCCGCGCGCTCTTTCGACGGCTTTGTTTTGCGTGAAGGTTTTTCCGACTCTGCCTTCCTGCCGGAAAAGTTTTACGCCTCGATTGGAAAATTCGCGGACGATTTCGTCCGTTGCGTCGGTCGAGCCGTCCGAGGCGACGAGAATTTCCAGTTTTTCCGGCGGGTAATCAATCCGCAGAGTGTTTTCCAGCTTGCGGCGAATGTCTTTTTCTTCGTTGTAAGCGGTGATTAAAATCGTGACGTCAGGCGAAATCGCAGCGCGCCTGACGGTTTTCGGAAAGGCGCGGCTGATTAAATAAACCAGCAGCGGATAGCCCGCGTAAACGTAAAAAAGCGCGGCGACGCTCGTCCAGAAAATGATTTGTGCGGTAATTTGCAGCATCAAATTTGCGCCGTTTGCAGTTCTCCTAAAGAAACCTTTTGTTCGGCTTCAGCCGTTTTCGCCTCGTTTTCAAGCCGGTAAATGCGGCGAAACGCGACGGCGTAAGCGATCAGATAATAAATAAACCAATTATACGCCACCGACACAAAAAAGCTCGAAGCCATATAACCGGCAATGCTCGCCTGCAAGCCGATGGAAAGATAATAAAACCAATTGCTTTGGTTTTCCGCTATCAAAGTGCGCTCGATCGCCGCCAGTTTGCGAAACGGGCTGACGATAAAAATTACATAGGCGACAAAGCCGAGCAAACCGAGTTCCGAGGCGACCTGCGTGTAAGCGTTATGCGTCTGTAAATTATGGTCGTTCATAATCGGCGAATTGCCGATGCCGATGCCCCACGGATTGCGCAGCGTCACCCAGATTGAACGCACCAAAAGTTCGCGGCGCTGGTCGCTCGAACCGACCGGGTCGAGCGCCGGATACAAAATCGAGAGAAGCCGCAAGCCGTAATTTCCCGGCGCAAGCAAAATCGCCAGACCGCCAATGACGGTCGAAGCGAGCACGACGTTCAAACGCTGTTTGCGACCGAGCTTCCACGCCAGAACCGCGCTTGCCACAATCAAACCGAGAAAGCCGCCGCGCGAAAACGTGACCATATTTCCCGCGACGAAAATGCCCGCCATCGCAAAATACAAAAGGCGCATCAGCCTGCTTTTCGCGCCCAATGCCAGCCCGACGGCGATCGGCATCATCATCACCAGATGCAGCGCCATATCGTTCGGATTACCGAACATTCCGCCGATTTCCACCGTGACGCGCTCCGACTTGAACTCGCCGCGCATATACATTCCGACCGCCGTGTAACTGAGAATCACGCCGACGCCGAGGCTGAGCCACATCATTCCCATCAAACGCTTGCGCGTGCGCAAAACGTTGACCATAACGATGAACATCAAAACGGATTTGATGAACATATCCTTGAAAACATCCCAGGAACCGCCCGGATATTTGCCGATCGGGATCGTGATGACCGCCAGCAGAGTCAATGCCAGAACGCATTTTACTTCGGTCGGAAAAGCCGTCATCGAGCCTTCGGTCGAAAGCTGCGTCGGGATGTAAATCAAAAGCGTCAGCGCCGCCACATAAAACGCCGTCGAAGCCAGAAAGCCGAGTCCGGGCACGAGTTCATACGGGCGAAACAAAACCAGGATCGAAAAAATATAAAGCCCGGCGTAGGTTAAGGCGTGACCGTTGCGCCCGATCCAGCGGTCGCCGTCGATCAGCTGCGAATCTTTTTCGGCGAGCTTTTCTTTTTTGCGGATTTTCTGCTGTTCGGCGTAAGAAAAAGAATTTTCCGGCGCGGCGTCGGCGGCGGTGTTTTCCGTTTTTGCAGCGACCGTTTCGGTAATAACGGATTCCGTTTCGACTGTTTCCGAAATTTCAGCCGCTTTTGCTTCCGCAGCCTGATTTGAATTTTTTAAGCTTTGCGCGTGATAAATTTCCGGCTCGCCTGTTTTTTCGATTTTTAGAGTGTCGAGCGGCTTGAGCGTGGCTTGGTCGGCGCGCCCGTTCCCATTTTTATTTGAGCCGGACGCGAGCGATTGGTAATCACGATTTTTGGTTTTGCTGGCTGGCATCAAACGATTTTTGTGTCATTACTTTTCGGATAAAGATTTTCTGACAACCGCTTTCGAGAGTTTTCCGAAGGCATTCTAACATTGTTAGCGGCTAACTTTAACTTTTTTTTGAAGAAGGATGGAAAAGTCGGCGAGTTCGGCAGTAGAGGCGTGAGGGGAAAAATCGAACTTGATTAACTTACTCCCGGCTTCTCTACCGCCGAACTCCCAAACTCTTTTCTAGACTGCGATTTTTTCTTCGTGCGAGATGAGATGGCGGACTTTGAGACGCAGGGCTTGTTCGAACTGGCGGGCTTCGCCGACGCCGGAAAAGGAAAGCTGCTGGAGGTTGTTTTCGATGCGGCGGCGATAATCTGAAACTAAAGAGTCGGAAACGCCGAGCATCGCCGCCACTTCCAGTTGCGTTCCGCTATCCGAGCTCAGGTAGCAATACCACAAAACGCTTATCATCCGGTTATATTGTTTGGCTTTGCCGCGCACGGATTTGTTCAGGTTTTTTAAAAAATTTTCGACATAGCCGGCGGCGATTGTTTCGCCTTCCTGCCGCAGCAGATTTTGCTCGGGATTTTCGCGCGTGTCCGCCGGGTCGAGCTGAAACTTATTTTCTTCGTCCGAATCGTCGCCGCCGCCGATCGGAACCAGATAAATGTCCATCACCGGCAGGCGCGACATCACGAGCGAGCGCAGGCTGCGCACGTCAATCGGCGAATCGACCGCTTTTAAAACCCGGATAATCAGCTTTTCCAAATCCGTGTTGCTGATGACGATTTGCGCGTCGCCCGTGCAGCCGACCATTCTTGTATCACGTTTGTGAAAAGCGACCGTCTGCACGCGCTGCTCGGCTTCCTGATGATTGCGGCGCGATTTTTTGTTTTCCCATTCCGCCAAGCCGTATGTGCGGTCGGCGAGACGACGGTGAATTTCGGTGTTATTGAGGTTGTCGAAACGCTTAAAGGTGCTGCTGGTTTGAATCAAAGTCGAGATGCGGCGGGCGAGACGATAAGATTCCGGATAGCGTTTGCGAAGCTCCGCCGTGAGCAGATTCGTCAGCTCGATCTGGCTGATTTCCGCTTCGATTTCCTGATTCGTCATTTCCGAATCCAGATAATGCTGAAAACGCTCTTTGCTGAGCAGGGCGACGAAAAGTTCCTGTGTTAAATCCGTGTAAGCATTGTATTTGCCTTCTTCGACCAAAAGACCCGCGCTTTTCGAAGCGCGGACTAACGGATGCGAGCAGACGACCCGATGCAGTTCCGACCAGAGTTGATTAACGTCCGATGTTTTGAGGCTTTCAACCCATTTTCCGATTTTTAGCTGACGGGTCGGCGATGACGCAGGACGCGCCGCGCGCTCTGTTTGTTTGATTGCGCTCATATTTACCTTTTTGATTTTATTTAGAACAAATTTCCGCCAATTTCATGGTGTTTTAAGAAGTGCGTTTCGGCGTTTTTGATATGGAAATCTCTTCCCGAATGAGATTTTGCTCCATTTAGCGGCAAAACGTCTCTCAGTTCACGCGGTTTCAGACATGTAGAAAAATTTTTATAAATTAACCGCCGAGCTTTTGCAGTTAATTTGGCAGGTGCGCCGGGCAAACTTTTTTCGCTTGCCCTGACTACATTTAAGATGTTAG
>DASVRL010000281.1:0-14824 GCA_036388635.1 Pyrinomonadaceae bacterium | reverse complement strand
TTTATAACCGTCGGTGTTAATCTGCGCGCGAACGGGAACGCGGCGCGCGTCGTCCATAATCCAAATCGTCATCGTGCCTTTTTGTTCGATGACGCGATTCGTGCCGAAAACTTCCGGCTCGACGCGAAAACACCAGACCTTGCCGAGAACCGTGTTTTGCTGTTCGCGCGCCGCGATGCGCACCGGAATTTTATAAACCAGACCGGAATCGCTGACCGTCAGCTGAAACGTTTTTCCGACCGCCAGCGGCAAGCGCCGCAGGGTGTAAATGCCGGAAATCAAATCCTGCGTGTTGTCGTCGATGCCGGAGGCGATTTTGCGCGGCGGTCGCATCCGGTCGTTCGGGTCGGTTTCGATGTAGGTCACGCGCCTGTCCCGGTAATCGAAAAAGGCTTCCGAATCGCGGACGCGCTCGCCCTGCTCGTCGCGCTTGATCGTTTTCAAAATGCGCAGATTTTCGGCTTCGACCGCTGATTCAAATGATTGCAGAAAGCTGAAGCGAAACAGTTTGGTCAGACTTCCTTTCGACCGGGCGGCGGTTTTAATCAGATAATCTTTCCCGTTCGAGGCGCGGGCGACCGTGAAATTTATATCGGCGACGCTGATGCCGCGCAAAATCGCTTTGCTCAATTTGACTTCGTAAGATAAGCTCTCGCCGACGGTGAAGACTTCGTTTTTTCCGCTCGACTGCGCAAAACTCAAGCCGCAGCAAAGCAAAATTATCAGCTTCAACAAAAGCGGGTGAATGATTTTTCTCGTCATAAAATGTATCTATGCCAGTATAAATCGAAAATCTGATTTTGTGTTAAAAATTTATTTTTGCGGTAAGATTCCGGATTCAAAATTCGGGATTTGAATCCCGACCTTCATCCCGAATTTTGAATCCGGAAGCCGGAATCCTTACGTTTTGCGTTTAATACGATTCTGCACGGCTTTAAAAACAGCTTCGACGGAAATATCCATACAAATCCAGTTTCCGCACGTCCGGCGATGACAATCGACGCGGCAGTCGATGTCGGCGCGCTCGACCGGGATGTCCGCTTCGTTCGGGCTGCCGTTGCGCCACCATTCGGTCGGACCGAAAATGCCGACTATCGGAGCTTTTGCCGCCGCCGCCAGATGCGTCGGTCCGGTGTCGCCGCCGACGTAAATCCGCGCGCGCTTCGTTAATTCGTAAAAGCCTTTCAAGCTTAAATTCGCCGCCAGCGTTTTGCCCGATTGGCTGTTTTTTAAAACCTTTTCCGCCAGCGCGTTTTCGCCCGGCGCGGTCGTGACGACCGAAATCAAACCGTTTTCTTCCCAAAGCTTATCAGCCAGCGCGCCGAATTTTTCCGCGTGCCAGAGCTTTGTCACCCAGCCGCCCGCCGGATTTAAAATCGCGAAATTGCCGCCCGTTTGTGAAACGATTTTTTCGGCTTCTTCGACGTGCGTTTTTTCGGTGAAAATCGGAAACTCGAAATCCGTGTCGGGCACGGGAATTTTTAAAGCTTTATGCACCAGCGCTAAATTTTTGCGGATAACGTGAATTTTGCGCGGAACGCTGACGGTATCGGTCAGCAGAAAACGGCTCGCCGGCTCGCGTAAAGCTTCACGGGCGAAACCGTACCGGCGTCGGGCTTTGGCGAGTTTGGCGATGGCGGCGGATTTCAGAAGTCCTTGAAAATCGAGAGCGATGTCGAAGGCAGAGGCACGAAGCCCGCGTAACTGCTGACGGGCAATCAACAGCGTCTCCCCAAGCGACTCTTGATGCCTCAGAGCCTTCGTATCAACTTCGATGAGATGACTTAAAAATTGGTTGCGTCCGGGGCGAAGGATTTCCGCCGAGCGATTTTCCACGACCCAGGAAATCTCCGCGTGCGGCATCGCGCGGCGAATTGCCGCCAGCGCGGGCAATGTATGCACGATGTCGCCGATGCTGCCGAGTTTGACGATAAGAATCTTCATTCGCTGCAAAATGTGAATGTAGAAAGTCGGGAGATAAAAGTCAATTCAGCCGAATCGCCGTCTGCCGTCTAAGGCTCGTGATGCCGTATTTGTGTTTGTCTGAAAAACGCCCTTCTTGTGATAAAGTTTGATTCTTTTGCAAGCCGGAGCATCAGAATCCGTTCTGATACAAAAGCAGTATCGAGAAAAGCTTATGAAACGACGGGCAATCGAACTATTTATTATTATTTTGACCTTTGGGCTGCTGGGCATAACCGCGACGCTGCTGCATTTAAAACTCAATCCGTCAAATAATCAAACAGCGGAACCCGCAACGAATCCTGTTTTGCTTAATAATGAAGATATTCCGGCAGACTTACCGATTCTGAGTTTTTGCGAGCTGGCAAACAATCCCGAAAAATATGACGGAAAAATCGTTCGTCTCAACGCGACGCTCACCTTCGGTTTGGAAGGCAGCTGGTTTTCCGACTCGAATTGCGGCTCGCACGACAACGGCGCGATTGTTTCGTCGGCGAGCGAGGAAGTCTGGAATCCGCTCAAACAGGCGAGAGAACGAAAGGGCGAGAAGTTTTCGGCAAATCAGCTTAATGTGACGGCAGTCGGAAAATTCAAGAATGAAGTTTACAAGGATTGCTGCTTAATCGCTCCATTTCAATTCGAAATATCAAAAGTTGAAAAAGCGTCAACAATAAATTAAGTAATCAGTTACAAAAATCGGACTCCGGCAAGTTTTTATAAATCCGAATTTTCCGAGTCGAATCGAAAATCGAAAATCGAAAATCGAAAATTACTAGACTCTCGGCTTTAAGATAAGCTATTTTATTAGTTAGGCACTAATGCCTTTCCCACTGCCCCGCGAACCGATTATGTCAGCATCCCAACGTCCGAAACGCGATTTACGACCCGCTCTGGTTTTTTTGAGCGGCGATTTTCTCGCCGTCCCGATTCCGCTCGAACGCGAGGAAGTCATTCTCGGGCGCGCGCTGGAAGCGGACGTTCGCGTCAACGACAAAAAAGTTTCGCGCCAGCACGCGCGCATTACGACCGTCAGAAACGGCGAAACGGAAGAGCCGAGCTACATTTTAACCGATTTGGATTCGCGCAACGGCATCTTTCTGAACGGTCAGCGCATCAAGCAGGAAACTTTGCAGAACGGCGATAAAATCACTATCGGCGAGCATATTCTGCGCTTTGAGATGCTCGACGAAATCGACCGCGAATACCAGCGCCAGATTCGACGCCTGCTCTCGCACGACGATTTGACCGGACTGCTTTCGAGCCGCTCGTTTTTTTCCGAGCTGCGCCGCGAAGCCTCGCAGCCGGACGCCGAAAAACGCCGGTTCTGCGTTTTGATGATGGACGTCGATTATTTCAAAAACGTCAACGACACTTACGGGCATCTGACCGGCAGCAAAACCTTAGAAGAAATCGGTTTGTGCATCACGCAAATTTTGCGCAGCGGCGACGTCGCCTCGCGCTTCGGCGGCGAGGAATTCGCCGCGTTTTTAATGGACGCGGAGCTCGGTCAGGGCATCGTCGCGGCGGAAAGAATCCGCTCGACCATCGAAGAACAGGCGTTCAGCGTCATCCGGCAGGGCAAGCCGACCGAATCGCATCACATCACCATCAGCATCGGCGTCGCTTCTTTTCCCGACGATTCGAGCGACCCGATCGAACTGGTCGAAATGGCTGATTCGGCGCTTTATCGCGCCAAACGCGAAGGCAGAAATCGCGTCTGCGCCTACCGCGAGCTGAACGAGGAAGAAACCGATAAAACACAGCTTCCGCGCCGCCAGGAAAGCGAACCGGTCACCGGCAAACGCGACTTTGAGCCGGGAAACCAAATTTCCGATTTTTAAATGAAGACAAAGGCGGAAACGCCCGGCGAGGCAAAATGCGGAAGGCGAAATGTAACCGGGAATTCATTTTGCCTTCCGCATTTTGCGTTTTGCCTTGGCTAAGCCTTTATTGCATAAAATTTTGCAACTATTTTCCCCTTTCGACGTGAAAACAAATCGGTAACGCAAACAAGCGCAAGGACAAAGAAAATTTTTCGTGATAAACTGGCGTTTTGTCGTTTTTCGGACGATTTTGATGCTTGATTACAGGTATTTGCGGTTGGCGACAGATTATTGCAAACAACCAATTGCCTGCTTCCGGCTACCAATATTAATTACCGATTTCTTAAAAGCCCAATACCAAAAAAGTGATAAATAAACTCAATCTCGCAACACATCCTTTTCGCAACCGGACGTTGCCGTATCTGTTGGCGCTGGCGTGCTGCACGCTGGCTATGGTCGGCGTGATTTTTGGTTTTCAGAAACTGAGAGAAATCAAAGCGGAAAATGAAGCCGTGCAAAGCCAAGTCGAGCTAATTGAAACGCAGCTGGCGGATTTAAAGGGCAAGGGCGACCAAATCCAGCAAACCCTGACGCCCGAACAGCGCACTTTGCTGATTGCCGCGCACAAGCTCGTCGCGCAGAAAAGCTTCGGCTGGTCGCGCCTGTTCGCCGATTTGGAAGACGTTCTGCCCGGCGGCGTCAGCGTTTCGCGCATCAATGTCGAAAACGTTTATCAAAGCGGCGACCGCACGCAAGCCGAGCTGCAATTGTCGGTCTTAAGCCGCGATTACCAGGGCGTGATGAATATGATTGACACGATGAATTCGAGACCGATTTTCCAGGCTGAGCTGCGCGGGCAGGATTTGCAGAAAAAAGAATATTTTACCTATACCGAATATACCTTGCGGCTTATTTATACGCAGCCGCTCGGATATTCGACCGCGCCGGCACCGACAAACGACGTCGCCTCCGTCACCGGACAAGGAGGTCAGCAGTAACAGAAATGAGCGAAAATCTTGACCCGAAAGACCAGCAGCAGCAGCAGCAACCGCATCAAGCGGAAATCATCCGCGACGATTTTACGCCGCACGATTCGACCGTCGTGGTAGACGAAAAAGACCGGACGGTTCTTCTCACCGAAGATGAAACGATAATCATCGAAAAACAACCGACCTTTGACATCGCGCCGCGAAATCGCCCGCGGAAAGTAAATCTCGGCATTTTCGGCACGACCGAATACATCGTCGTCGGGCTCGGTTTGTTGTCGATTGTGGCGACTTTGCTGTTTTATATGTTTGTCGTCACGCCCGAGCAGGCAAAGCTCAACAACCGCAAAGCGGAGCGCGACCGAATGGAAAAGGAATTGGCGACGACGAAGGACAAATTTGCCGACTTTACGACGACCGAAGAACACGTTGCCAAGCTGGTCGGAAGCGTTGACGATTTTGAGAGCCGTTTTCTGCCCGTCTCCGGCAACGGCAGAACCGCACTGTATCAGCGTCTGAACACTTTGATCGCCGGATACGGTTTGATTAACACGACCGGACCCGACTACGCGCCGCTCGAGATCAACCAGCGTGAACAGGCAGGAGAAGGCGAAAAAGGCAGAGCAAAATATCACAGCCTGTTTCCGGGCGTTTATGTGACGATGACCGTCGAAGGCTCGTATCAAAATCTGCGGCGATTCCTGCGCGACCTCGAAACCAGCCAGCAGTTTATTATTGTCAGCGCGGTCGAACTCGAACCGGCGGAAAATCAAGACCGGCAGACGGACGCGACCACCGTTGCGCAAACGACGCAGCCGACCGTGACCAGCCCGAATCAGCCGTATGCGCGACCGAATATCGACCCGACCGGCGCGGCGGTTAATCCGATGATGAGAAATAATCAGCAGGGACAAGTCACGACCACCACGACGACTCAGCAAACGACGACCCGACCCGCGCCGCGCGGCAGAACAATCGGCGCTACCGTCAGCCTGCATATCGAACTGGCGGCGTATTTTAAACGAAACTCCGCGGTCAGCATCCTGCCGCAGCAGCAGCAACAGCAGTAAGCACAAGCGTTTATGAAAATTTTTGAAGGAAAAACACCATCGGAAAAAAAGAAACTCATCGCGGCAATGGTTTTGGGCGGGCTGGCTGTGCTGATGCTTGTTTATAATTTCAGCGGATTTGTGGGCGGCAGAAAAACGACCGTTACCGTCAGCGTTTCGCCGACGCCGGGCGCGACGCTTTCCTCGTCGAGCGGAACGCAGACCAGCAACATTCAGGTTTTATCTCAAGACCAAATCAATCAGGAATGGCTGACCAGACCGGTCGTTTATACGCCCGGTTCATTTTACGCGCCGGACGCGGGCAGAAACATTTTCGCATTTTACGAGCCGCCGCAGCCGACGCCCTTCGAGCCGCTTCCCGTATCCATCCAAACGCCGCCGCCGCCGACACCGGCGACGCCGACGCCGACGCCGCCCGTGCTGGTCAGCTACGTTTCGCCGCAGAGCGTCTACGCCGGTTCGAGAAATTTCCGGCTCGAAGTCAACGGCGATAAATTCACGCCCGATTCGCTGATCTTCTGGAACGGCAGCCAGATTCCGACCAGCTTTGTTAACACGCAAAAGCTGACGGCGGATATTTCCGCCAATCTGATTGCGGGCGAAGGTCAGCGGTCAATCGAGATTCGCACGCCGGACGGAAAATTGTATTCGAATCCGGTGATGCTGAACGTGCAGGCGCCGCCGCGACCGACAGTTCAATACATCGGCGCGGAAATAGCCAGGCGCGGCAACAACAACACGGCTTATTTTCGCGAACCGGGCAACCCGGTCGAATTCGGACGGCGTTTGAGCGATATTGTCAATGTCAATACCGTGAACAATCGTTTTCGGGTCGTCAGCATCTCGGTCAACGAAGTGATTCTGGAAGACACGAGTTTGGGTTTTCGCCACAAGCTCCCGCTTGCCCGTCCAGCCGGCGGAGGCGCGGGCGGCGTGCAGACGACGCCGAGCCGCGGCGGATTCGACCGCACAACGCCCGGCAGATTTCCGAACGAAGGCACGACCGTCACGCCCTATAATCCGACTATGCCGCAAACACAGGAAATTCCGGGAATTCCGAACAATATTCCGCGCTACGTTCCGCCGACGCCGCAACAGCAGAAAAAGGACGAGGATGACGATGAGGACGGCGATAATTAAAGCGACACGGAGAATGAGCGACGCTTTGATGCAGCGAGAAAAAACCGCCGCGTCAGCGCGGCGGCGCGTCTCCTCCTCCGCGTCCCAGAAAGGTTATTCGCTCGTCGCTTTGATGGCGATGATGACGCTTCTGGCGATTGTTATGATGGCGGTTGCGCCGAGCATTCATCAACAGGTTCAGCGCGAAAAAGAACTCGAAGCCATCCGGCGCGGCGAAGAAATCGCCGAGGCGATTCGTCAGTACGTCAATCATTACAACGGCGCGAAATTTCCGAGCTCGATTGACGATTTGCTCGAAGGCATTCCCTACGGAACGAAGAAGCGCCAGATTTTGCGCGAATCGGCGGCGATCGACCCTTTAAGCGACGACGGCAAATGGCGGCTGGTCGGCGTCGAAAGCAAGACGATGGTAAATTTTGCGCGCCGCGTGCAGAATTACAATAGCGGCGCGCTGCCGACCTCCGAAAACGTCCATCAAAGCGTCATTAACAGGCTCGGCAGGATTATCACTAATACGGACACCAACAGCGAGGACGACAGCACCGGATCAGCCGACGAAACCGACGAGGACGACGGCGAAGTTCGCACCGACAATACGCCTTTTATCGGCGTCGTCAGCCAGAGCAAAAATAAATCCTTTATCGCTTATTACGGCATCGAAAACCATTCGAAATGGGTTTTCACGCCGCTGTTTCGCGGCAGCAGCTCGATGCCCGTCGCCGGCAGTACAAACGCCAAACCGACTCCGCCGCCGCGATAATGAAACGAGCGCGACCGAATTATTTAAGTTTCCAGCGAGCTTAAAATTTCTTTTAAATCTTCTTCATCGAGCCGGTAAGTTTCGTTACAAAAGCCGCAATTCATCGTCGCGCCTTTATCTTCCGCCAGCATCGATTCGATTTCCGCTTTTCCCAAAGAAGCAATCAGCGAAACGGCTCTTTCAAACGAGCAGTTGCACCGAAACTCGATTTCCTTTTCTTCCAAAACTTCAAAATCGATGTCGCCCAGCGCCAGCCGCGCCAGATCTCCCGGCGTCGTGCCGTCGTTAATTACGGTAGTCAGATGCGGCGCGTGATTAATCGTATCTTCAATCATCGTGATGATGTGCTCGTTTGCGCCGGGCATCATTTGCAGCATCACGCCGCCCGAAGCCTTAACGAACGGTTCGGTGTTTTGCAGCAGAACGCCGAGCAGAACGGCGGACGGAATCTGTTCGGATTTTGCCAGATAATAAGCGAAATCTTCGGCGATCTCGCCGGAAACGATCGGAACCGAACCATGATAAGGCTCACGATAAAGCCCGATGTCGAAGCCCGATTCCCGGATAACGTGAAACATTCCGCCGCCGACAATGCCGCCGACGTCGAATTTCCCGTCCGCTTTAAACGGCAGTTCAGCCTGCGGGTTGCGGACGTAGCCGCGCACTCTGCCTTCGGCATTGGCTTCGGCGACGATTCCTTCGACCGCGCCTTTGGCTTCTATTTTCACTGTCAGGCGGTCAAATTCCTTTAAGCTCGACGCCAAAAGGAGCGTTCCGGTCAAAACGCGCCCGAAGGCGGCTGAGGCGGTCGGCGCAGTTTGATGCCGGCGGACGGCTTCGGCAACAATGTCGCTGGTGATCGCCGCCATCACGCGAATCGTTCCGCCGGCGGCTGTTCCGTGAATGAGTTTGTCCATAGCTATAGTTTCCGAAAATGCGCGACGGAAAGTCAAATTTCAAATTTTTCAAAAATTATTTGCGATTTAGAAATAAACTTTACCCTGCGAAAGCTAAGGAATTACATTAAGTTACACGCTGGATTGAGACGCCGGGAAAATTTAACACAAGATATTGTGTTTTTTCTATTGACAAACACAAATAGCTTTTGTAAGATTCTCTTCACTTGAGACGTGAAGTTAGGCAACTCGAGTCTGAAAAGGAAAGTTCTGAAAAGATTTCTTCCAATCCCGAATTCTCGTAATGCAAGACCAATTATAAAAGAGTAAAATTAAAGATTGAGCCGCGCTTACTACAGCAAGGCTTTGGAGAGGTGAGTGAAATGAGTACAGTTTTTGAACCTGTCGCAACGGGCACTTTTGTCGCCAAAAATGGAAAAACCAACGGAAAGGGAAACGGCGCGCCAGCCAAAACCGAATTCAAGCCGATCGGCTTAAACGGTCAAAAAGTCGTCAGCAAACGCTACAGCTTAAAAGACTCCGGCGGCAACCCGGTCGAAACCTGGGAAGACATTGTGCGCCGCGTCGTCAGTCACGTTTCCGGCGCCGAGCGCGATTTCCTGAAACGCGATTTGTTTTACAACGCGATGATGGACGTGATGCTCAAGCGCGAATTCGTGCCGAACACGCCGTGTCTGGTCAACGCGGGCAAGCCGCAGGGACAGCTCGCCGCGTGCTTCGTGCTGAACGTGCCGGATTCCATCAACGCGATTATGGAACACGCGCAGGCGGCGGCAATCATTCACCAGACGGGCGGCGGAACCGGAATGACTTACGAATTTTTGCGTCCGGCGGGCGCGATGGTCAATTCGACGCGCGGCGTCGCTTCCGGTCCGGTTTCTTTTATGAACATCGTCAATACGATGACCGAAGTCGTCAAACAGGGCGGCGTCCGGCGCGGCGCGAATATGGGCATGATGCGCGTCACGCACCCGGACGTTCTGCGCTTTATTCACGCGAAAAACGACCAGCACTCGCTGACTAATTTCAACATCTCCGTCAACGTCACCGACAAATTTATGGACGCGGTTGACCGCCGCGAGTGGTTTCAAACCGAATTTGCGGGCGAAAAATGGACGCAAGCCGTTTTCGACCCCGTCACCGGAAAAGATTACGTCGTTTATCGCCGACCGAACGGTGAAAGCGTGACTTTCGCCGACAAACTTGCTTTTGAAAATGCCGATTTGTCGGATTGCACGATTGAAGCGCCGCCGCAGGAAGGAATGATTTACGCGCCGGACATATGGAATCGCATCATCGCCTCGGCGCACAAATACGCCGAGCCGGGAATCGCTTTTATCGACCAGGTGAATCGTCATAACCATATGATGAACTCGATGGGACCGATTTACGCGAGCAATCCGTGCGGCGAACAGTTTCTGCATTTTTCGAATTCCTGCAATCTCGGCTCGATTGATTTATCGAAGTTCTATAAAAAACAGGGCGACGGCACGAACCCCGACGAATGCATCGAATGGGACAGACTGGCAAACGTCACGCATCTCTGCACGCAGTTTTTGGATAACGTGATTGATACCGGGCACTTCCCGCTTCCCGACATCGACGACGTAGTTAAGAGAACGCGCCCCGTCGGTTTGGGAATTATGGGTTTTGCCGATTTATGTCTGAAACACAAAATCACTTACGGCGAAGCCGGTTCGATTGCTTTGATGGAGAAAGTGATGGGCTTTGTCCGCCGCGAATCGTGGCGAGCGAGCCTGAAGCTCGGCGCGGAAAAAGGCGCGTTTCCCGAATTTGAAGCGAACCGCGAAGCTTATACCAAATTTCTGCGCGATGAAATCGGGATTCCCGAAGAGGTGGCGATTACGCCGCGCAATTACGAAGTGACGACGATTGCGCCGACCGGAACAATCTCGCTCGTCGCCGAAACGTCCAGCGGAATCGAGCCGAATTTTTCGTGGGCTTACGTCCGGCAGGACACAATCGGAACGCGCACCTATGTTCATACGCTGGCGGCGGAAGCGCTGGGCATCACGGTCGACCAGAGCGACGAGGAATCAATCAAAAAAGCCGCGCAGTACGTCGTCGAAAACGAAGATAAGCTGCCGCCGTATTTCATCTCGGCGCTCGGCATTACTTCGAAACAGCACGTACAGGTACTCGCCGCCGCGCAGAAACATGTGGATAATTCCGTTTCCAAAACCTGCAACGGCGCGAAAGACGACACCATCGAATCGGTCGACGAGCTTTATCGTCTGGCAAAGGATTTGGGCTGCAAATGCGTCTCGTATTACCGGGACGGCTCGCGCGAAGGTCAGGTCTTGAATACAATAAAGGCGGAGGAAAAGAAAGGCGAAGCAGCCGCCGCCGCGGAAACGCACACCGTCGCCGTCGAAACCGACGATTTTATGCCGGAAATCGCACAGATTACCGAAACCGCGCCGCAGACGGCGGCAGCAAAACCGAGCGCCACGCCGCACAAGAGCGTGACGGTCAATCGCTACGACCGACCGCGCGAATTGCAGGGCGCAACGTGGCGCATTCCGTTTGACGAACGTAATTTGTATGTCACGGTCAATCACGACGGCGAGCGCGTGCTGGAAGTTTTCGCCACCGGACCAATCAGCGAAGGCGTCGGACTGCTCGCTTCAAAAATGCTGCGCGGCGGTTTTGAGTTGAAGGAAGTGGCGCGCAGCTTGAACAAAGTCACGGCGACGCACGCCGTCTGGTTTAACGAGCGGCTGCTGACTTCGCCCGAACAAGCCGTGGCGGAATGCCTGCTTTTGACCGACCGGCGTTTGAAAAATATGCCCGCCTCCGAACGCGCCATCAGCAAAGCGGCAGCCGCGCCGACCGCCAAAATGCCGGAAGTCGTCGCTTATTCCGAGCCGGAGGCGCAGATGTCGAATTTAATCGGCGAATGTCCCGAATGCAAAGGACAGCTCGAACACGCGTCGGGCTGCGATTTCTGCCGCGACTGCGGTTATTCCAAATGCAAGTAAGTAAGCAAGCCGGAGCGTCTGATTGATGCCTAAATAAAACGCCCTGAATTTAGAAATAAATTCGGGGCGTTTATTTTTACCGGGAGAATTTGGAACAGGAGAAAGACGACTCGGCGGCTTGATAAAAATAAATTCGTGACAAACCGTATCAATCCGCTGTTTCCTTTGTCTGTGCCGCCGCCGGCGGTGAATTTTTCTTTTTCCCGCAAAAAATTTGACATTGAGGAATTCACTGGTAGAAACTAGTTTCAAACTCATTCAAAAGGAAATCAAACATATGAAAACCGGAATCCGAAAATCTATTTCTCTCGGCGTGCTTATGGCGATACTGCTCACTTCGCCGCAGTTTTTGCTGGCTCAAACCAGCCGTTTGGTCGGCGAATTAACGATTACTTCCACGGGCGAAGGCGGCTTTGTGACGGTCAACGGCGAGCGCGTCGTCAGCGGGCGCTCGATAACTTCGCCGTCCGAAATTGCCACTTCGCCGCAGGCGAGAGCCAGAATCTCGCTGGCTCAAACCGGAACGGTTTTGATCGAGCCGAATTCCAAATTGAATTTATCTTTTGCCAACGCGGGCATTTCCGGCGAATTTTCCTCCGGCGAAGTCACGATAGAAACCGTTCCGAACACGACGGTCAATATTCTGACCGCCGACGGAACCTTAACAATTCCGAATCGAAATCAAATAAATATCATCAAGATTTCGAAAGACGGCGGCAGAACGCGGATAAATACTCTGACCGGTCAGGCGATGTTTAATAACGTGCTGGTGTCCGCCGGAGAATTTTACCCGCAGCCCGACGCCGTGACGCCCGATAAAACCGGCGGAGCAGGCACGAATCGTTCGGGCGGCAATTCGCTTCTTATCATCGCGCTGCTCGGCGCGGCTGGCGGCGCGGCGGTTCTCGCTCTGGTGGCTTCCTCAAGCGGCGGCGGCGATAGTTCGCCGGTCAGCCCGACCAGCTAGAAATAAAAATTTAATGGAGATTTACAGATGACCAGTCCTGAAAGGGTGATTTCGGAACAACAAACATCGAGCGGCGCAACGCCGGAAAACGAGATTTCAAATTACGTCGAGATTTTTTGCCGGGCGATGTCGCAGCTAAACGCCGTCGCGCTGCAACAGACGGAAGGTTTATTAAACGTCGCCGCCGTCGCCGCCGAAAAGTTTCGTTCGCTAAATTCGCCGGCTGGCGCGAATAACGAGGAACTCGCCGGATTTATCAATCAATTGAAAACCGCCGCCGACAACCTCAGCCAGAGCAGCCAGCCGATGCCGGAAAATCAATCCGCACTACCGGCGCCGACCAATCCCGGAACTGTTCCGGAAGCGGTCGAACATCAACTTAGCAACGCGATCGGAAACAGCGTCAGCCATCAACAGCAGTTAAACGTTACGGGCTTAGCGATTCTGACGCAGGCGGCGGCATTGCTGCTTTCGGCGGGCGAAAAGCAAAATTGAATAAGCAGTCTTAAAACACACGGAAAAAAACTGGCAAACGCTCGAAACAGATAATATACTGGTTGATTAACAAGGAGGGATAGTGAGCAAAAATAAAGATAAAAATAAAGACAATAACAACCTTGAAGACTTGGAATCACAGGTTAAAAAAGCCGACTTAATCTTACAATTGAAGCGTTTTGAACTGGAAACCTTAAAAGTTCAGGCGGAAATAAGAAAAGTTACCGAAGAGCTGGAATCTACGGAAAATCCGGAGCTGACATCATAACTGAAGCCGCAACTCAAGAAAAACTCAAGCCGGCTCGTGCATAGTAATAATCACAGGACAACTTAATAGCGCGGGCAAGGGAAGGCAGCGGAAAAGAGGCGTTTTCGAAAGGAAACGTCTCTTTGTATGATGGATACTCAGATTGAGATTTTTACGCGCGTCGCCGTTAAATCAAATAATTTCCGCATAGAAAAGCCTTCAGTTTAGCGTGTTTTCTGCACAAAGCTGAAGGCTTTTAGTTTCCGCCTTTAAATTAAAATTGAATGCCGCCGGTCGGAGTCGAACCGACAGGGGCGTTAAGCCCGCTGGATTTTGAGTCCGTTTTAGAGACCTAATCACATCTAATTCCGAAGTAAATAAGCGCTTTTAACTATCTTTTTAATCCCAAAAACAATTCAGTGTGTCCGTGAATGTGTCCCTGGAAGGGCGTTTTTGAGAAGGTTTATTTTTGTTTTTCTTTTAGTTTTAAAACAACGGTCTTGAACTCTGAGCTATGTATTTTTTTAGTGGGATTATAGCGAAAATATTCTCGCTCCGGGAGATTATAATAAATAGCCTGATGGTAGTCATAAAGGTCTGGTCTGTCCGGCATATTTGACGTCCCGGCTCCCGGACAATCTGAGGGCAAAGGTAGTTGATTCCAGTCGGTAAACACCTCGATAATCAGTCTTGTCGCCGGATATTTGGGAGACAGATGCGCAAATAGTTTTTTTAGATTTTCTTCTGAGAAAGCCTTTTCGTCGAGAAAAACCTCTACGTGTCGGACGACACTACTACGCTGTTCGTCTGCGACAATCAGGTAGTGAAAATCCATGGTCGTGCAATCACTACTTCTCTTTGACTGGGCGATTGCCGTTAGTGCAACGCAGAAAATTATCGGAACAGAATATAAATATTTTCTCATACGCCTATTTTTAAAGGGCTGTATCAAACTATCGTGTGTTTCGAAAAGGCTCGTTTCTGAGACGCATCAGACTACTTTCTGTGATGCGTCTCGCCTACTTTCTTAATAAGACGGTTATATCGCCGGAACCATTATTAGCCGTAATGATGTCAGCCTTGCCGTCGCCGTTTACGTCGCCGACAGCTACTCGGGGATTCGCGCCGGCTTTGTAAGGAGAACCTGAGACAGATGTATAAGTGCCGCGCTCATCAGCCAGCAACACGACCACCGAATCACTGCTCTCAGTTCCGATGACCAGTTCCATCCGGGCATCTCCGGTCAGGTCGGCGGTAATAAGCTTGAAAGCACGCCGCCCGAGGTCAAAAGGCGAGCCCGGCGCTGCGGCAAACCCGCCGCGTCCATCGCCTAATAAAGTAGTTATCAGATTAATATCGTCGTGTGTCGTAATCAGGTCGGGGCTGCCATCCCCGCTGACGTCCCCGACGGCGACGTAGTAAGGACGGCTCGCGACTGCATACGGCGAGTTTGCC
>DASVRL010000280.1:0-4502 GCA_036388635.1 Pyrinomonadaceae bacterium | reverse complement strand
GAAGATCTTCTGCACGGGAATCGTCCGAAACTCGAATTCCTGCGTGCGCGACAGGATTGTGCCCGGAACTTTGTGCAGCTCGGTCGTCGCCATGATAAAAACGACTTGGGGCGGGGGCTCTTCGATAGATTTGAGCAGGGCGTTGAATGACGAAGTGGAAAGCATATGAACTTCGTCGATGATGAAAACCTTGTAGCGGTCGCGCGCGGGCGAGATGTTGATGTTGTTGATGATGACTTCGCGCACGTTATCGACGCCGGTGTTCGACGCCGCGTCGATTTCCAGAACGTCAATCGAGCGACCTTCGGCGATTTCACGACACGAAACGCAGGCATCCGCGTCGTTCGGCGAGCACGGTTTCGGATTCGGGCTTTGAGTTTTATGACAATTTAAAGCTTTGGCTAAAAGCCGGGCGGTCGTCGTCTTGCCGACGCCGCGCGCGCCCGAAAAAAGATATGCGTGATGTAGGCGCTCGTGCTCGATGGCGTTGCGCAAGGTGCGCGTAATCGCTTCCTGTCCGGTGACTTCCTCGAATGTTTGCGGTCGCCATTTGCGGGCGATAACCTGATAAGACATAAATAGCTTGTTTTACTTAAGTTTAAGGAGTGTTAAGCAGATATCTTCTATCTTCTGAAATGTTATTCTATCACTTGTTGCGGCGCGCGTAAAAACTTTTGCAAAAGGAATTGCAAAAAAAGCGGCGCGTAAAATTTTACGCGCCGCTTTCGTCTCGAAACTGGAGGCTTCAGACTTTCCCGCAACACACGCTGAAATTGCTGCCGTTGCTCTGTTCCCAGCCTAGCGGAGTTCACAACTCAAACGTTGTGCGGAGCCTGAAGCCATAACTTAAAGGGTAAGGGCAAAAGGCGAAAAACTAAGGAATTTTACTTTATCCTTTCGCCGTTAGCCTTTATCCTTTAAAGAAGCGGAAAGGGTGGGATTCGAACCCACGGAACCCTTTTGAGGTTCACAGCATTTCCAATGCTGCCAATTCAACCACTCTTGCACCTTTCCGAAAAACTTAAAATTACAAATATCAAAACTATTCTAAATTATCACCTATCTACGGGCGACTCATCACCGACCACGGGCGGCTCGTCGAGTTTATCGCCGACCAGCCAAAAGTAGAAAAATCCGGCGGCAATCGCGCCGATTATCGGAGCAAGCCAAAACAGCCAAAGCTGAACCAGCGGTGTGCCTCCGACAAAGACCGCAACGCCCGTGCTGCGTGCCGGATTGACCGAAGTATTTGTCACCGGAATCGAAATCAAGTGAATCAAGGTCAAAGCGAGTCCAATAGAAATCGGGGCAAAACCAACCGGAGCGCGCCTGTGCGTCGAACCCAGAATGATGACCAGAAATCCGAAAGTCAAAACAATTTCAATGACCAATGCGGCGACCATCGAATAACCGCCCGGCGAAAAAGCATCAAAACCATTGGTGGCAAACGCCCCGGCTTTGGTCGCGTCGATGGCAAAACCGGCTTTACCGCTGGCAACGACATATAAAATTCCGGCTCCGGCAATTGCGCCGGCGACCTGTGCGCCGATATACGGCAAAATTTCATTGACCGGGAATCTTTTTCCCGCCCAGAGTCCGAACGTCACGGCTGGATTAAAATGTCCGCCGGAAATGTGTCCGACCGCGTAAGCCATTGTCAAAACCGTCAAGCCGAACGCCAGCGCAACGCCGTGAAAGCCGATTCCGAGTGCCGGAAAAGCGGCAGCTAAAACCGCGCTCCCGCAACCGCCGAAAACCAACCACAATGTTCCGATAAACTCTGCCGCGAGTTTTTTAGTTAGAGGCATAATAATTCTCCTTAAAACTTAATTTGAATTCTGCCCGCTTGTTGGTAAAACCGTGGAAGATTTTGATTTCAAAGACCGTGTAGATATTTTGTGGCGGAGAGGGTGGGATTCGAACCCACGGTACCCGTTAGGGTACAACAATTTTCGAGACTGTCCAATTCAACCACTCTTGCACCTCTCCGTTTTTTTTGCCGTCAGTAAAAAGCGGTCAGCAAATATTTTAATCCGCAACCGGCTGTTTTTTCAAACGTCTGGCGCGGAAAAAATCCTGCATTAATTCCCGGCATTCCTCAGCCAAAACGCCTGACGTAATTTCCATCTGATGATTCAAAGAACTGCTGTCGCAAATTCTGAAATGCGTCTCGACCGCGCCGAAGCGCAAGTCCAGAGCGGCGAAAACCAATCTTTCAATACGCGCCTGCACGAGTGCGCCCGCGCACATCGCGCAAGGTTCTATCGTCGTATAAAGCGTGGTTTCAGTCAAACGATAGTTGCCGATTTTGGCGGCTGCCTCGCGCAAAACCAGAATTTCGGCGTGCGCCGTCGGGTCGCAAAGCAAGCGGGTTTTGTTGCCCGCCGCGGCGAGAAGGTTGCCTTCTTTGTCAATCAAACACGCGCCGATGGGAACTTCGTCCAGACGTCCGGCTTCCAGCGCCGCCCGCATCGCTTCGCGCATCCAGAACTGGTCAATCTCCAAAGACATAACTCGATTGTAGCCTGCGGCGCGGGCGAATTTGAAATGATAAGTTTCTCAAACTGCAAAGTCAAGAAGCCGATTCGAGCGTATTATTCTATTCAGATTGAACGCTTCGCAAAATCGCCTTCGGGATAAAAAATATTCGGGAACGGTTCTGCCAGTTATTTTTACAAACTTTTAAAATCGAATTGCTCAGTGAACCATAGTTTTGTAAAGCGTTCCGTCAGTTTCGATGCTCCACAGCTCGCCGTCCAATCCAATCAAAGTTACCGTGTTTTTGTAAGCGCCGTTG
Source organism: Pyrinomonadaceae bacterium (assembly GCA_036388635.1). Classification (GTDB taxonomy): domain Bacteria; phylum Acidobacteriota; class Blastocatellia; order Pyrinomonadales; family Pyrinomonadaceae; genus JALZHR01. Next base: position 1,705 of record DASVRL010000280.1, on the reverse strand, counting down.
CCGTCGATGGCGATCCATTTGCCGGTTTTGTCGGTTTTATAAAGATTTCCGTTGCTTTCGATGCTCCAGATATGTCCGTTCATCGTGACGGCATGGCGCGTTTCCCGCCACTCGCCCGCTTTGCCGACGCGCTGCCATTTGCCGTTTTTTTCTATCCGGTAAAGACTGCCGTCTTTTTCGATACTCCATAAACTTCCGTCTAAAACAACCAGATGACGAACGTCCGATAGAATTCCGGCGTCGCCGACTTTTCTGTAAGCCCCGTTTTTGTCGGTGCGGTATAAATCGCCGTTTCGCTCGACGCTCCACAATTCTCCGTCCAGAGCGACCAATGCCCGAGTATTCGCCCAATCGCCGCCTTTGCCGACCTGTTTCCAACTGCCGTTTTTATCCGTTCGATAAAGGCTGCCGTCGCTTTCGATGGTCCATAGCTCGCCGTCCATAACGGTCATCAGGCGCGTGTTTTTCCAAACTCCGGCTTCGCCGATTTGCTTCCAGGCGCCGCTCTTTTCCGTGCGATACAGTGTGCCGGAGCTTTCGATAGTCCAAATCGAGCCGTCCATTCCAGCCATCAGTTTCGTGTCGCGCCACTCGCCTGCTTTGCCGACCTGCTGCCAGGTGGCGGATTGCGCGAAAGCATTTCCGGTCATCAATATCAAAGTTAGAAAAAGCGGTATCAGAATCTCGATTCTTTTTGTCATTATTTTTTCTCCGATGGTTAATTTAATACTTTATTCAGGGCGAAATAGAATATTTAATCGACAGGGTGTTTTGAAAAGCGGTTCGGATGTTAGCAAAGCCGACCGGAAAAGTCAAAAATTTTAAAGCATTGGAAATGATAGGTGTTACCGGCTCTCGGTCTTCGGTTCAATTAGTCTCTAAAATTTCCTTGCATCGCGCCCGTAAAGTGTTAAACTTAAATTGAGTCGATTCCAGCGCGCTCCCCCGGCTCAAAATAAATGCCTTATGAGAGACGAAGTTCGGATGGCAGGTTATGCCGCCGAAGATGACGACATTCACATCAGCACAGCCAGTCCGCTTGTCAGGTCACTCGCCGAAGAAGTTCGCGCCCGCAGCGAAAAGCCGAAAAATAATCCGCTCGCCATTCCGCAGAAGCTTTCGCCTTCGGAATTTAACACGGCGATGGTGCATTTTTATCGCGGCGAGATTCAGCGTTCGAACGTCTGGCGAAACCGGCTCGATGCGACGACAAATTGGGCGGTCATTACGACCGGCGCAACGCTTTCGTTTGTCTTCAGCTCGCCCGATAACCCGCCGTTCGTGATTCCTATAAATTCGATTCTGGTGGCGATTTTTATGTTTATGGAAGCGCGCCGTTATCGTTATTATGAAGTTTGGGCGAGCCGCGTGCGCGTTCTGGAAACCGGCTATTTCGCGCCGATGCTCTCGCACCGGACGATTGCGCCCGACCAGGAATGGGCTGACCATCTTTCGGCTGATTTGATTTCGCCGCATTTTACCATCAGCGAATGGGAAGCGGTCGGCAGACGCCTGCGAAGCAATTATATCTGGATTTTTATACTTCTGGCGCTCAGTTGGACTCTGAAAATTTATATTCACCCGTTCCCGATTGTAACGACAGACCCGAGAGTAAACTGGCTGGATTTGTTTTTGCAGCGCGCGGCGGTCGGGCTTGCTCCCGGGTGGGTCGTGGTTTTGGTCGGCGCTATTTTCAACGCGCTGA
>DASVRL010000279.1:0-9725 GCA_036388635.1 Pyrinomonadaceae bacterium | reverse complement strand
TACCAATTGCAAAGATAGTCTTAATTCTTTTTTCCAGCGTTTTTGCATTCAATTGTACGAAGCAGGAAAATCGTTCAACTGGTAATTCCCAAACTATTCAAAATCTCGCCGCCGAGCAAATTTCAGGACTTGCTAACGGTATAACTGTCAGCTTTCCAGCCACGTTGGTAAAGCAGTCTGAAAGCAATTGTATAGAACTTTTTGCTCAAGATGATTTCAAAAAATATAACGGTGATGGGAAACACGCAATTTTCTCCAGATTTGCTTCTGAATCGCGGCTAGCTGATTTATTTGAGGGGGAAAATAATAGCGTCGTAGTTACAGGTAAAATGATATTTGTTAAAGATTCAACCGATATAAGTAAAACTTGTGGAATTACCACCGGACAATTATTTGAAATTACGGAAATCGAGTAATTCTAAAATGAAAAATGTAGATTCAAAATCGCATGTTCGGGGCGAATCAATTTATCTGGACGATATTCCCTTGGTTCAGGGAACGCTCTATGCGTGCGTTTACGATTCGCCTGTCGCCCACGGCGTTTTGAAAAATGTCGACATAGAAGCGGCTGAAAAATCGGAAGGCGTTTTCAAAATCATTCTGGCGAAAGATTTAATCGGCGAAAACCAGATCGGCGGAATTTTGCCGGACGAGCCTTTGCTGGCGGACACGGAAGTTCATTTTCAGGGAATGCCGGTGGCGATTGTGCTGGCGGAAACCGAAGAACAGGCGCGAATCGCCGCCAAAAAAATCAAGACGGAAATCGAGCCGCTCGAAATCGTCACCGACCCGCGCGCGGCGTGCGCGAAAGGCGATTTAATCGTGCCGCCGAAACATTTTAAACTGGGCGACGCGGCAAACGCTTTTAAAAACTGCGAGCACGTTTTTTCCGGGCGCGCCGACGTGAACGGGCAGGAGCATCTGTATATCGAAACGCAGGGCGCATACACGCTGCCGACCGAGCAGGGCGGAATGCGCGTTTATTCTTCGACGCAGGGTCCGACGGCGGTTCAGCGCGCCGTTTCGCGAGTCACGGCGCTGCCGATGAATCTGATTGAAGTCGACGTCGCGCGGCTGGGCGGCGGTTTCGGCGGCAAGGAAGACCAGGCGAACGCCTGGGCGGCGATTTGCGCGGTCGCGACGCAGTTGACGAAGCGTCCGGTCAAATACGCGCTGCACCGGATGGAAGATATGCGGATGACCGGCAAGCGGCACCCGTATTCGGCGGATTATAAAATCGGGCTGGACACGGATTTGAAAATCGTCGCGTATGAAGCCGTGTTTTATCAAAACGCGGGCGCGTCCGCCGATTTGTCGCCGCCGGTTCTCGAAAGAACTTTGTTTCATTGCACGAACGCTTATTTCGTTCCGAACGTTTCGGCGACCGCTTATTGCTGCCGCACGAATCTGCCGCCAAACACGGCGTTTCGCGGCTTCGGCGGACCGCAGGGAATGTTTGTCATCGAATCGGCGATTGCGCACGCGGCGGAAAAGCTGAATGTTTCCGCTTCCGAAATTCAGCGAAAAAATCTTCTGCGCGACGGCGACGAGTTTCCTTACGGGCAGAAAGCCGAAAGCGAAGCCGTGACGAGCTGGACGCAAGCCGACGCTGAATTCGATTTTGCGCAATTGCAAAAGGAGACGGACGAATTTAATAAACAAAATAAATTCGTCAAAAAAGGCGTTGCATTGATGCCGGTTTGCTTCGGCATCTCGTTTACCAAAACGCCGATGAATCAGGCGCGCTCGCTCGTCCACGTTTACACGGACGGCTCGGTTGCCGTATCGACCGGCGCGGTCGAGATGGGACAGGGCGTGAACACGAAAATCGCGCAGGTCGCTTCCCGCGTTTTTTCCATGCCGATAACGCGCGTCCGCGTTCACACGACGAACACCTTGCGCATCGCCAACACTTCGCCGACGGCGGCTTCGGCGGCTGCCGATTTGAACGGCAAGGCGACGCAGATTGCCTGCGAAACGATTTTGAAACGACTCAAAGACGTAGCGAAAGATTTGGTCGAAGCGCAGAGCGCCGACGATATTTCCATCGAAAACGGCTTTGTCTTCCGCAAAGGCGAAAGCACGAATCTGGACTGGCTCGTCCTGGTCAACGAGGCTCACCTACAACGCGTAAATTTAAGCGAACACGCGCATTACGCTACCGCCGGAATCAATTTCGACTGGTCAATCGCGAAAGGTCACCCGTTCGCCTATCACGTGTACGGAACGGCGATTGTCGGCGTCCGCGTGGATTGCCGGCGCGGAATTTACGAAGTGGATTTCGTCAAAGCCTGCCACGATTTCGGCAGCTCGATGAACACTTCGGTCGATTACGGTCAAATCGAAGGCGGCATCGTGCAGGGCGTCGGCTGGATGACGATGGAAGAAATTTTCTACGACCGCGAAGGCAAGCTGCGCTCGAACGCGCTTTCGACTTACAAAATCCCGGACGTTTATTCGGCGCCGAAACGGATTGATATTTTGCCGCTCGAAACCAGCCGCGAAAATCCGGCGATTTTCAACTCGAAAGCCGTCGGCGAGCCGCCGCTTATGTACGGCATCGGCGCGTATTTTGCGATTCGCAATGCCGTCAAAGCCTTTAACCCGGAAAACTCGCCCGCCTTCGACGCGCCTTTTACGGCTGAAAAAGTTTTGCTGAATTTGTATCCCGACGCGATAAATCAGACGCGCGCCGGAAAATAATTTTAGATTTTGAAGTTTATGAAAATCGAAAATGACTTCTCTTTTATTGAATTTGAACTCGAAGACCGTTACGAAACCTATATTGGCTGCCGGGTAAAAGTTTTTTCTCGCGGATTCGGCGGAGAAGTCGAAAACGTCACGTTTCACGTAGAAGATATAAAATCGTTTTTTCAACAAATCGAAGAATTGGATAAAACCCGAAAAGGCTGCGCCGAGCTTTTGAATTTAAGTTCGCCGAGCTATTCAAGCCCGCTTAAATTTATAATTTTTTCGACCGACAGCCTCGGACATCTGGCGGCGCAAGCCGCTCTCCAAAAAACAATCTACCTGGGAAATCATTATATCGAGGGTCTGAAAACTTCAGTTACTTTCGATTTTGATTCGGGTTTACTGGCTTCAATAATCAATAATTTCAAAAAATTATTTATGGTATAAATGCTGTAAATTTTGCATAAATGAAAAAGGATTTGGAAATCTGGCAGTTTGTCGCCTCGCGTTTAAAACGAAAGCAAAGCGCGATGCTGCTCGTCGTCGCCGAAAGCGCCGGAAGCAGTCCGGGCAGGCAGGGTTTCAAAATGGCTGTCGCCGCAGACGATTTATCGGGAAGCATCGGCGGCGGCTTGATGGAAGTTAATTTAGTCGAGCTCGCCAGAGAGATTCTGCAAGGCACAAGGCACAAGGCAAAAGGGGAAATTAAAACAAAAAATCCCGGCGATTCCGCATTCCCCGTTCCGCATTCGGCAATCGTCGAGCAGGTTCATCAGAAAAACTCGCCGGTCGCCAGCGGAATGATTTGTTCGGGCAGGCAGACGGTTATTTTTTTCAAGCTGAATCCGCCGCAGCTGAAAATTGTTCGCGAAATCGTGAGCGCGCTTAAAAATTATCAAGCGAAAACGCTGCGAATTTCCGACTCAGAGTTTCAAATCGCGGAAACCGCGCCGGACAAACCCGATTTCAGATTCGAGCAAAAGGGCGAAGGCTCGTTTTTGTTTGAAGAAAAGCTCGGTTTCAAAAACCGGCTTTTCATCGTCGGCGGCGGGCATTGCGCGCTGGCTTTGTCGGAGCTCGCGGCGAAAATGGATTTTCACATCGCGCTTTTCGACGACCGCCCTTTTTTAAACACGCTCGCCAAAAATAAATTCGTCCACGAAAAAAAAATCATCGAATCTTACGAACGAATCGGCGATTTTATTCCTTCAGGACCGGACGTTTACGTGGTCGTGATGACGCTCGGTTATAAATCCGACGAAATCGTGATTCGAAGGCTTTTCGACAGAGATTTTAAATACTTCGGCGTTTTGGGAAGCCGGGCAAAGATGAAAACTTTGCTCAAAAATCTGCGGCGGGAAGGATTTTCGCCGGAAAGATTAGACCGCATTCGCACGCCGATTGGTCTGCCGATCAACAGCCGGACGCCCGAAGAAATCGCCGTCAGCATCGCGGCGGAGATTATCGCCGTAAAAAACGGAAGATAAAATAATGGGAAAATGTATCTTACCGGCATTTATTAAGCGACGCGTAATAAACTTTTTCAAATCAATTTGAAGCTTAAAACTTGCACGAGTCTCTCGGCTGTGACAAAATTTGTTCAATCAAAATAATTTAACAATAATATTTAAGAGAGGATTTAAATGGCAGAACCTGAAAACAGCACGGCGGCGGCAGCCGAAGCAGCGGTTGAAATCATCGAACCGACCGACGCCGAAAAAGAAGCGACGGCGGCTGCAGCGGCAGCAGCCAACGAGGGCGCGGAAAGCACTGAAGATATTTCTTATCACGCGGTCGAAAAAGAAGGCAGCGTAACGGCGATTTGGGAAATGCAGGGTCGCAAGCACATACGCACGATCGACCCGCGCTCGGGCGAAGGCAAACAGATTTTGGCTTTGTTTGAAACCGCCGGGTAAAGATTAGCGACCAGCAGAGAAAGCGGCGCGGTGAAAGTTTATAAAAGATGGGAAATCGAAAGTTTAATATATTAAACTTTCGATTTCCCATCTTTTATTTTAAATTCCGGCGTCAGCTTCTAAACTTGTCCCAATCGCCCCAGACGGCGAACGTCGCGCCGATCGCTTGCAGATTGAAGAATAAAATTTTGCCGTCTTTGGAAAAAGTCGTGCCGGCAAACTCGCTGGCGATAAAATTCGGCGTGATGTTTTTGGCGAAATCCGCCATCTTTCCGGCGGGCGTCAAGATTCGGATAAAATTGTTCGGCGTTCCGCCTTCGCCGATGTAATCGCTGTCTTCGCAAATGAAAAGCAATTCGCTTTTCGGTTGCAGACAGATATTGTCCGGCATATCCAGAATGTCGCGGCTCGGCGATTCAAAAACCAGAGTCAGCCGTCCTTCGTCTCTGCCGGTCGCTTCATAGAGCCAGATTTGCCCGCCTTTGTTATTGCCGCCGCTGGTCGAAGTAAAATAAATTTTTCTGCCTTTCGGGTCGGAGTAACAGCCTTCGAGCCGCGCAAAAACAGCGCCGCCTTTTGCCCTTCCCTGTTTGTAAACCGCCAATTCGTCAACGTCTGCTTCCATCGGGTCGGGATTACCAATCGTCACCCAGTTGGCGACAAAACTCATTCCCGTTTTCTGCCCGCTGCGCGTGTCGAAATTGTCTTTGTCCTTGATTTTCAACATTTGCAGCGTTCCGCCGGCGGCGAGGCGTCGATGGCGCTGCGGCAGAAAACGATAAAATCCACACGGGTTATAATCTTCGGTCAGATAAACGACGCCGGATTTTTTATCGACGGCGACGGCTTCGTGAACAAAACGCCCCATCGCTTTTAAAGGCACGGGCGTAAGGCTCGAATTTGCCGAGGCGAAAACCTCGAAGCAATAGCCGTGCGGCTTCGGATAACCGCCGGTTTTCACGCCTCTGGAATTTGTTCGGACGGTTTGCCCGAGCGTCGTTTCCTCGCACGAAATCCAGCTTCCCCAAGGCGTTCTGCCGCCCGCGCAGTTGATTAAGGTTCCGCTCAGGCTGACAAAATCGCGCGTAATCTCGCGCGTTTTCGGATTAATTACGAGCGTCGTCGTGCCGCCGGCGACGGTTTCGTCGTATGGATTGGCGCCGATAGCCGCGCCGTCTTTCGGCACGCGCCCGTTCGAAACCTCGTGGTTGCGGACGATGCGCAGCTCGCCGCCGACTTTGAAAGCCGCCATTCCGTCGTGCGCACGCGGCGTTTTGTTGTTGTCCGCCATCAGGCTTCCGGTCTTGCCGATGATGTTGTATTCAAAGCCTCGCGGCAGCGCCAGAAAAGTTTCGCCGGTATTTTTCGCCGCCGTCGGCACCAGCTCGCCGAAGCCGGCGGCGCGCAGGAAAGAAAAATTTTTCGTTTCGATTAAAGCCTCGGCGCGACGCGTGAAGCCGCCGAACGCCAGCGCCGAGCCGGCGGCGCTTACTTGCCGTAAAAAATTTCGTCGATTCATAAATGTCGCAAAAGCAAAATGTCGGATAAAATGCGTCTGAAAGCATTATAAATCTATCCGATTCGGAAGGTAAATATGAGAAAACTTAAATTCTTTTTAACTGCCGTTTTAGTTTGCTGTTTTGCCGGAAATGCTTTCGGCGTCGCCGTTTCCAGCCGCCAAGACGCGGCATTCAAAGCTTTCTGGGCAAAATTCAAATCAGCCGTCGCGAAAAAAGACAAAAACGCGGCGGCGAGTCTTTCGCGGCTTCCCGTTTCGATGCCGGCGTTTCAAAAAAGCGTGCGCACGAAAGCCGATTTTCTGCGCCGTTACAATCACATTTTCAACGGCGAAGCCGATGCCGCCAAATGTTTCCGAAATTCGCCGCTGCAAAAAGTTTCGGCAAAGCGCTACGAAGTTAACTGCGGTTTTAAAACCGACCGCACCGGCGACGGCGGCGAGCCGATTGTTTACTCGTTCGAGCTGACGAAATCGGGCTGGAAATTTGTCGGGCTGGACAACATCAATGAATAACTGATAACTGAAAATAGCTGTTAGCTGTTAGCTGTTAGCTGTTAGCTGTTATCAGTTCTTGTCACTCCTTCGATTTCCAGAATCAAATCCGCGCCGTAGCATTTCGCCGGAGTTTGAAAACCGGCGCAGAAATTTCCGTCCAGAATTTTTTGTGCGATTTCGAGCGCGGTCAGCACGGTCGTCGTGTAGCCTTCGGGCGCGACGAGACGTGATTCGACGCGATTTCCCTGCGCGTCGCTCGCCGCGCCCCAGAGCAGAGTTTTGCCCTGCGCGCGCTCTTCGTCATCGGGTCCGCCCGGCGGAATCTGTTTTTGCAGGTAGTTCTGCACGAATTTTGTCGTCAAAAGCCAGCCGAGATATCGACTGAGCTTCATCATTTTGCGCGCCGCGTCGGGCACGATTGTGTAAACTTCGATATTCGGAATTCCGGTTGAATAAAAAGCCGTCGAAACGTCGCCCCACGGAATCGTCGTGCCCGTCTTTTTAACTTCGCCGAAATCGATTTCGCGCGATTTCCAAGCCGCCGGAACGCGCGTGATTTCGCCGTTTTGACGAATCGCGCCGCCTTGCCCGGCGTTCATCGTCATCGTCGCCTGCGTGCCGTGCGAGATTCTGCCTATTCCGTAAAACGCCAGCGTCAGATTCTGCGCCGACGGCAGACGGTTTTTCAGATGCCGCGCCAAGCAATCCGACGGCACGACGTCAAAGCCGACGCCCGGCATAATCATAATTCCGGTTGCCTGCGCCTGCGCGTCGAGCCGCGCCAGCGCTTCAAAAACGGCGATTTCGCCCGTAATGTCCGTGTAATGTTTTCCGGTTCTGAGACAGGCTTCGACCATCTGTTTCGAGGTCAGCGAAAAAGGTCCGGCGCAGTGAATCACAAAATCGACTTCGCTCAAAGCCGCATCGAGCCGCGCCGTGTCCGCCAGCGAAAAAACACGAAAATCCACTTCGAATTTTTGCGCCAGAGCCTGGATTTTTTCCGCGTTTCTGCCGGCAATCAGCGGCTTTAACCCGCGCTCGACCGCGTAACGCAGAATAAGCTCGCCCGTGTAGCCGTTTGCGCCGTAGATTAAAAAGTTTTTTTTCATTGAATTAATAAGATATTCGCGACGGTTCCGCGATTGCGGCAATGGCGAACCGTTCGATGGCAATTGCGGATGAATGAAACGCAGTGGCGATTGGCTCAGCCGCAATGGCGAACGTGTATGTCCGCAATTGGATTCGGTTCAAACCCGAGCGTTTCCTCGTCGGCAATCGGGTTTTCAGAAAATCTTCAGGTTTTTCGCCAGAGACTTTTCCAGTTTATCCAGAAAATCTTCGCGGTCAATCTCTTTCGCGCCGAGAATTTTCATATGCGGCGTCATCACCTGCACGTCGAGCCACGTCGCGCCGCGCTCACCGAGATGGTCAATCAGATAAAGCAGCGCGAGTTTCGAAGCGTTCGGCTCACGGTGAAACATACTTTCGCCGCAGAAAACGCCGCCCGCATCGACGCCGTAAAGACCGCCGACCAGCTTTCCGGCAGCGTCCCAGACCTCGACGCTGTGGACGTGTCCGCGCCGGTGAAGCTCGGTGTAGCTGTCGAAAACTTCCTGCGTAATCCAGGTTCCGTATTGACCTTTCCGGCGGATGCGCGCGCAGTTTATGATAATCTCGTTAAAATTTTTATCAATCGTGAAGGTAAAGCCGGATTTCTCGCGCGCTTTGCGCAGGCTGCGCGGAACGTGAAGCTCTGCAAACTCCAGAATCGCGCGCGCCGGCGGGCAAAACCACGGCACATACGGGTAATCTTCGACCATCCACGGAAAAATTCCCTGCCGGTAAGCGTAAAGCAGATTTTCGGGATTGAGATATTCCGTTTCGCTGACGCAAATCACGCCTTCGATGTCTTCGCTAAATCGCGGATTGGGAAAATTGATTACGAGTGACATTTTTTCTGCAACAAATTTCATCAACCGATGTGTAAAAAATAACAAATCTGTCAGGCGAGGTAAAGAAAATGGAAAAACTTATGAATTTTGCGAAAAGTTTATTGATGAATCGTTTCTGAATCGTTTTAGCGACGCTCAATCTTTGTTATTTCGTGTCGGGCGATTTTCTCAGAGGACATATTTCGCTGAGTAATTTCGATAAGATAATGTTGAGCCAGAATGCTCCGGCGATAGTTCTTTCCATTATTCCGTACCAATTGATACGTTTTCTTTTCGAGCCGATGGACTGGCTCGCGACGCGGCGGGCGACCTTTATTTTCCTGCTGTTTTTCGTCGCGGCGCAATGGCTTTTTATCGGCTGGGCGGCGAAAATGATCGCGCGGAAATTAATGAACCTAAAAGCGGCTGCTGCCGGCGCTTGAATAAGAATGGATAAAACGGAAAACGGAAAACGGAAAATGAATTCTGTTTTCCGTTTTCCGTTGACGGTTAAACTGTTTTCAGTTTCCATTTTCCGCGGTTGAAAAGAATCGCGGAAACGATTGCCAGAAGCGAAAACGCAATCGTAATTGCCCAAAACACGCCCGAGGCGCCGAAGCCGAAATAATATGCCAGAGCGTAGGCGAGCGGAATCTCGAATATCCAGAAGACGAAAAGATTCAGGTAAGTCGGCGTCCAGGTGTCGCCCGCGCCGTTAAACGCCGATTCCAGAACCATCCCGAAAGCATAGAACACAAAACCGTAAGCGATAATCTGCAAAGCGTCCGTGCCGTAAGCTAAAATCTTCGGGTCAGGCGTGAAAAATCCGACCAGAGCGTTTGAAAATATCAGGAAAAGCACGCCGACCGCGCCGAGAAAGGCGGCATTGATGTAAGCCGCTTTCCAGACCGATTTTTCAGCCCTTTCCGGTTTTCCCGCGCCTAAGTTTTGTCCGACGAGCGTCGCCGCCGCGTTGCTCAAACCGACCGACGGCAAAAGAGCGAACATCACGACGCGCAAAGCGATGACGTATCCGGCAATCGCTTCGCTGCCGAATCCGGCGACGACTCTTACAAGCGCGCTCCAGCTCGCCGTCGCAATCAGAAATTGCAGCACGGCGGTCGAGGAAAGCTTGATGAGTTTCCACAAAAGATGGACGTCGAGCCGCCAGCT
>DASVRL010000278.1:0-9139 GCA_036388635.1 Pyrinomonadaceae bacterium | reverse complement strand
ACGCGAAATCGTCCGTAAAAGACTCGTTATCGTCAAAAAAGAGAGGCAAACGTCTGAATTCAGACGTTTGCCTCTCTTTTTTGACGATTTGACCTTTTTTGTATCGAATTAAAACATAAAATCAGTCTGGTTTGACATTGTGAAAAGATGGATTGATTATAATGCTGCATATAATTGAAAGTATTTTCGCGTCTTCATTTTTTGCGTCGCCTGCAAAGCCGTCAAAATCGTTTTTGAATCCGGAAGGAATTTTTATGAAAAAAGCGTTCCCGTTTTTTATTTCATTTGTGTTGGCTTGCGCCGTTTTTCTGTTTTGGCAATCTTCTTTGCCGCCGGTCGAGTCCGCCGGGCAAGTCGAGCAGCCAATGGATTTAGCGAATTACGACATTCGCACCGCGAAAAGCGAAGCGGCGCAGGCGGCTTTGATAAATTTCCGGCGTCAATCCGGTTTCGACGCGTCTTTGCCGGAAACGGAAAGACAAAAAACGACTGCTGCCGAAGACGCGCTGCGGCAGCGCCTCCCGTTTTTGAAAATCGAATACGGCGAGCGATTGCAGATTCCCGAAATCGTCTCGACGGACGCCGCGCGCAAAAACGGCGAATGGCTGAGCGCGCCGAGCGAGGCGAAGCGCGCCGATATTCTGCGCTCTTTCATCAAACAAAATTCCGCGCTTTTCGGACTCGACGACCGACAGGCGAACGCTCTGAAAACGACGGCGGATTACGCGCACGGCAATCTTGCTTTCGCTCACCTCGAACAGGAAATCAACGGCTTGCGGGTTTTTCAGGGCGAAATCAAAGCCGGTTTCACCCGGCGCGGCGAAATCGTGCGCGTCGTCAACAATCTCGCGCCGTGGCTCGATACCCGAAATCTTTCGACCGAAGCGACGTTCAGCGCCGAACGAGCCATCGGCGAAGCGGCAAAATTCATCGGCGTCACGATTAGTGAAAACGACACGCGCCGCGCCGAATCAGCCGCCGGCGATAAAAAAATCCGCTTCGAACGCGGGCAGTTTGCCGACGCGACGACGGCTGAAAAAATTTATTTTCCCGTCGGACCGGGCGCGGCGCGGCTGGCGTGGCAGATTCTTTTGTGGCGGGAAACGGATGCTTTTTACGTCGTCGTCGATGCGCAGGACGGAACGCTTTTGTGGCGCAAAAACATTGCTGAATATCAAACGCAGGCGGCGACGTATAATGTTTACGGCAGCGCGACAAGTATGATGAAAACCGCCGACAGCCCGACGGCTTTTACGCCCGGCTGTCTGATGCCGAATCCTTGCCCGCAGCCGCCGATTATCAATCGTCAGAGCTTTACGCTCATCGGCAATGAGCCGCCGAACGGTTTCAACTTTCTCGGCTGGATTCAGGACGGCGAAAATCGAACCATCGGCAACAACGCCGAAGCCGGAATCGACCGGCAAGCGCCGAACGGCGTGGACGATAACGGCTGGGCTTTCGGCAGTCCGAATCGCAATTTTGTTTATAATTACAATCCCGCGCCGGGAAATCCGTCGCCCGGCGAAGAACCGCTGCCGCCGCAGCCGCAAACTTATCCGCCGTCGGCTTTTCAGCAAGGCTCGATAACGAATGCTTTTTACGCGGTTAACCGCTTCCACGATGAATTATACCGGCTCGGCTTTATCGAAACGGCGCGAAATTTTCAAATTGATAATTTCGGACGCGGCGGAATCGGAAACGATTCGATTTCGGTCGAAGTTCAGGATTCTCTGGGAACAAACCTCACAAATTTCTTTACGCCTGCCGACGGCGGGCGCGGAAGATTGCAGTTAACTATCTGGACAACGCCGACGCCCGACCGCGACGGCGCGCTCGACAATCAGTTGATTGTCCACGAATTAACACACGGCGTGTCAAACCGTCTGCACGGCAATGCGACAGGACTTTCAAGCAATATGTCGCGCGGTATGGGTGAAGGCTGGTCGGATTTCTACGCGCTGGCGCTTTTATCTGAACCGACCGATAATCCTTTGGGGACTTATACCATCGCCGGATATTTAACGCACGAGATGGTCGCCGGTTTTCCCAATTATTACTACGGCATACGACGTTTCCCGACGGCGGTTATGGCATCGGTCGGACCGAACGGATTGCCGCATAATCCGCTGACCTTTAAACATTTGAACAGCAATTGCGACACGACGCTCGGAACAACGACGATGGCGGTGAGCAGCGCATTTCCGCGCAATCCGGTTTTTTCGCCGTCATCGAGCATCCAAGCCTGCGACCAGATTAACAATGCGGGCGAGCTTTGGAATGTGACGCTCTGGGAAGTGCGCGGGCAACTCACCTTGATACACGGAGCGACCGAGGGAAATCGCCGCGCTTTGCAATACGTGACCGACGGAATGAAGCTGGCGCCGCTCAATCCGACGATGCTTCAGGCGCGCGACGCGATTGTTATCGCCGCGCAGGTGCGCCAACCGGGCGACCTGCCGGCTGTCTGGCGCGGGTTTGCGATTCGCGGTCTGGGCTTAAACGCAAGCATTCAAAATGCCGGAACCGGCACAAATAATGCCGCCGTCACCGAAGCCTTTAATATACCGGCGCAGTATAGAAGCGTCCGCGCCGATTTTGACGGCGACGGCAAATCCGACGTTTCCGTTTACCGTACATTTGAGGGCATCTGGTATGTGAATCGCTCAGGTAACGGATTTGCGGCGACCCGGTGGGGACTCGAACACGATGTTTTAGCGCCGGGCGATTTCGACGGCGACGGCATAACCGATTTATCCGTTTTTCGCCCGTCAAACGACGCCGGTGTGCCGGATTTTTATATTCTGAACAGTTCCAATTCCACCTTCTCGTTCGTTTCGTTCGGCAATGTCCTGGACATACCGATAATTGAAGACTATGACGCCGACGGCAAATCCGACGTCGCGGTTTTTAGAAGAGACACCTCTCACTTTTACGTTTTGAAAAGCACTGGCGGATTTCTTACCGCCCAAATCGGCAACGGCGCGCCGACGCCCAACGCCGTACCGGTTGCCGGCGATTTCGATGGCGACGGGAAAGGCGACTTTACGTACACGCTTTCCAACCCGACCAATACCAGTCCCATCCAATGGTATATCCGCAAATCGAGCAACAACTATAATCCGCAGTTTTTCGCGTACGGTTTGGGAACGGACAAGATGGTTGTAGCGGATTACGACGGCGACGGCGCGGACGATATGGCGGTTTTTCGCCCTTCTAACGGCTTCTGGTATATCCGCCGCAGCTTAGGCGGCGACAGCTACATTCAGTTCGGGGCGAACGGCGACGTTCCCGCGCCGGGCGATTTCGACGGTGACGGCAAATACGATTTAGCCGTTTTCCGGCACGGAACGTGGTATCTGAATCAATCCACCGCCGGATTTACGGGCGGGCAGTTCGGCATCAGCGGCGATATTCCGATTCCGAATCGTTATCTGCCGTAAAAAATATAAATAAGTCGGAACAAAAAAAGAAGCGAGAAGTATGTTTCTCGCTTCTTTTTTTAAATTTGCCTTTCGCCGTCATTCCTGACTGACAAAATCCGCGTCGCCGACGCTGTCTTGCACTTCGATGACCCGGCTCGACGGGTTGAAGGTATGCGTCTTTGAAGAAACCGTGACGACATAGGTCTGACCGGCGGCGATGCCTTCAAAGCTGTAATAACCAAACGGGCTGGTGCGGGCGAAAAGCGGTTCCGACAGGCTGCCGCCGTTGATGGAAACGACCACGCCGCCGATTCCGTAGCCGCGCGAGTTAGTCACGCGTCCGCCGACCGTTACGGTCGCGGCAGAGACGGTCGCCGCTGCCTGAACCTGAAAATTGTCAAGTCTGAATGTTCCCGCCGCGCCCGTGCCGCCCGTGCCTAATATTCTAAAATAAACTGTCGGCTGATTTTCGATTGCCGAAACGGCACTCAAATCGATATTAAAAGCGGCAAACACGCCGTTGCCCGGATTAACGGTTTGAAAAGTGGTAAAAGTCATGCCGTCCGTGCTGTATTGAATGTCGGCGTTGACCGGACCGGTTCCGCTTCTTTGCGACTGGAAGAACAGCATATAATTCTGAAAGCTGCCGACGCCGCTTAATTGAAACTGAAAAAAGTTTGACGAGCCTGCGGCAAAGCTCGTGAGACTGACCGATTGATTAGCCGCGTTAGCTACAAAAGCCGGCGGAGCAGTCGCCGCCGTGCCTGCCGGAGTCGTGCAGGTTCCGCCGCCCGTTCCGCCCGTGGTAAAGGTCGATGTCACGCCCGTCGCCGTTGTGAGCGGCGATGCGGTGCACGGCGTTCCCGCCACGGCAGAAGCAAAATCATAATTGACCAGAACGGTCTGCGCCGATGCGTTCAATAAAAAAACCGCAAATACAAATGAAAATAAAATCATCGATTGGCGGACTGTTTTAACAAGTTGGCTGATGGTTTTCATATATTCCCCTTCTCTCGAAACTTAATTATTTTAATCTAAAGCTTTAGAAGAAAATTGCGATAATGGTTTAAAAGTATACGGAGATTATAGTAAACAATTCGTTTAATAACAACTATTTTCTAAAACGGAAAGGTTACAAATATCTAAAAAAAAACGAATCGAAACATTTTCAGGCTCGATTCGTTTTTTATTAAATTTAATTTAACTAAGCTTTATCTTCCAGCCAGTTGCAAACGCGCCTGCGCCCGTTCCAGTCTTTCTTTTTCAACCTCGAAATCCGCTTCCGAGCCAGACCACGCGCCGAGAGTTCTTTCGACCGCTTCGCGCTCGGAACGCGCCGCCTCGATGTCGATTTCGTCGGCAGTTTCCGCCACATCGGCTAAAACCGAAACCTTGTCGGTGCTGACTTCGATAAATCCGCCGGAAACGACTAATCTTTCGGTCGCGCCGCCGCGCGTGTAAGCCAGAATGCCCGGCTTGAGCGCGGAAATCAGCGGCGCGTGATTCGGCAAAATACCGATTTCGCCATTCGCGCCCGGCACGGTCACCGCATCGACCGTTTCATCAACGACCTTTTTATCAGGTGTAACAATTTCTAATCTCAACATAATTTCATTTAACATTTAACATTTATCATTGAACGAAAGCCGAATGATAAATGTTAAATGTTCCCTGTTAAATGCTATGCACCGGCTGCCATCGATTTGGCTTTTTCGCGGGCTTCTTCGATGGTTCCGACCATATAGAACGATTGTTCGGGCATATCGTCGCATTTGCCGTCGAGAATCTCGCGGAAGCCTTTGATGGTGTCGGCAACTTCGACGTATTTGCCTTTCAAACCGGTGAACTGCTCGCCGACCGTAAACGGCTGCGAGAAGAAGCGCTGAATTTTACGCGCGCGGGCAACGATAAGTTTGTCGTCTTCGCTCAATTCGTCGAGTCCGAGAATCGCGATGATGTCCTGCAAATCCTTGTAGCGCTGCAAAATACGTTTCACGTCCTGCGCCGTGCGATAGTGTTCTTCGCCGACGATTTGCGGGTCGAGAATACGCGAGTTCGACGCGAGCGGGTCAACCGCCGGATAAATTCCCAACTCAACGATTTGACGCGAAAGCGCGGTCACGGCGTCGAGGTGCGCGAACGTCGTCGCCGGTGCCGGGTCGGTGTAGTCGTCCGCCGGCACGTAGACGGCTTGAATCGAAGTGATAGCGCCGGTTTTGGTCGAAGTAATGCGTTCCTGCATTTCGCCCATTTCCGTCGCCAGGTTCGGTTGGTAGCCGACCGCCGAAGGCATACGTCCGAGCAGCGCCGACACTTCCGAACCGGCTTGCGTAAAGCGGAAAATATTATCGACGAAGAAAAGCACGTCGTTTCCCTGGTCGCGGAAATATTCGGCGACCGTCAAACCCGAAAGCGCAACGCGCAGGCGCGCTCCCGGCGGCTCGGTCATCTGACCGTAAACGAGCGCCACTTTCGAGCCTTTAATCGCTTCGCGGTCGACTTTTCCTAAATCGAACGTGCCGGTTTCTTCCATGTTGTCCATGAAACCTTTGCCGTACGTGATAACTTCCGACTCGACCATTTCGCGCAGAAGGTCGTTGCCTTCGCGCGTTCTTTCGCCGACGCCCGCAAAAACCGAATAACCTTCGCGCGCTTTGGCGATGTTGTTAATCAGTTCCATAATCAGAACCGTTTTGCCGACGCCCGCGCCGCCGAACAGACCGATTTTTCCGCCGCGCAGAAAGGGCTGAATCAAATCGATAACCTTGATGCCCGTTTCAAACATCTGCAATTCGGTCGCCTGCTCGTCAAAAGTCGGCGCGTGACGGTGAATCGAATAGCGTTCGGTCGAACTGACCGCGCCGAGTTCGTCAACCGGCTCGCCGATGACGTTCATTACGCGTCCCAGAGTGGCGTCGCCGACCGGAACCGTAATCGGACCGCCCGTGTCGATCGCTTTCATTCCGCGTACCATTCCGTCGGTCGGCAGCATCGAAACCGCGCGCACGCGACCTTCGCCCAAATGCTGCTGGACTTCGCAAATCGTGTCGACTTTCGCTTCCACGTCGAAGCCTTCCGAAGTGATTCTTAAAGCCTGATAAATTGGTGGTAAATAATTGTTTGAAAATTCTACGTCAACGACCGGACCGATAATCTGCACCACTTGCCCGAGTTGACCGCTTCCGTTATTAGCCATTTCTTAAACACTCCTTACTCTATGACAACAAAAAAGGTAGGATAACAAAGGAATAAGAATATCATACCCGTTTAGGGTAATTCAAACCGGGATTGTGAGAAAAGTTACAAACTATCGCAAGCGCGAAAATCTGCTAAAATTCGGCTATGGGAAAATGGATAAGCGGCGTTTTGGCAATCGGCAGCTTCGCGGTTTTGTATTATTTTGAAAGCCGTCGCCCGCTCAGAAAATCAATCGAGCCGAAGCTGACTAACACGGCGCGTAATCTCGCCGTCGCCGCGCTCGCCGGAATGACGATAAATTTTCTGGAAAAGCCCGTCGCCGAACGCTTGACCAAATTGGTCGAAAGAAAAAACGTCGGCGTGCTGAAAATCTTTCGCCTGCCGAAGTTTTTGGAAACCGCTCTAGCCGTCGTTTTGCTCGATTACACGCTTTATCTCTGGCACGTTCTGACGCACAAAGCGCCCTTTTTATGGCGTTTTCATAAAATTCATCACGCCGATTTGGATTTGACGGCTTCGACCGCGATTCGTTTTCATTTTGCGGAAATGGCGATTTCCGTCCCGTTTCGCGCCGGACAAATTTTAATCATCGGCGTTTCGCCCAAAAATTTGCAAATCTGGCAGACGCTTCTTTTCGTCTCAATCTTTTTTCATCATTCAAACGTTCGCCTGCCGAAAGCGTTTGAAGAAAAGCTGGAATTATTCGTCGTTACGCCGCGCCTGCACGGCATTCATCATTCGATTCAGGAAAACGAAAGAGACTCGAACTGGTCGAGCGGTTTGACCATCTGGGATTTTCTGCACAAAACTTTTCGCCGGGACGTTTCGCAAAACGAAATCACAATCGGCGTAAAAGAATTCGACAGCCTCGAAAAACCGAGTTTGGAGCGAATATTATTTGAGCCTTTTATCAATCAAGACAAAAGGCTCCGAGGGTGAAGGACAAATTTTTATAATATAAACCTTTTACGCCGCGCGCGTTTCGCCGCCGAGCAGCGTCAGAATCTCGCCCGAAATATAACTCGAATCGGCGTCGGAAGCGAAAAAGACAAACGCGGGCGCGACTTCTTCCGGCTGTCCGGGACGCTTCATCGGCGTGTCGGCGCCGTGTTTGGCGACTTCTTTCGCTTCTTTGTCGGCGACATTTAAAGGCGTCCAAATCGGTCCCGGCGAAACGCAGTTGACGCGAATTCCCTTTTCGACCAATTGCTGCGCCAGCGATTTCGTGAAAGCGTGAATCGCGCCTTTCGTCGCCGAATAATCCAAAAGCTCTTTGTTGCCTTCCAAGCCGGTGATCGAGCCGCAATTGACGATCGCGCTGCCTTCTTTCATATGCTTCAGCGCCGCGCGCGCCATATAAAAATAGCCGAAAATATTGGTTTTAAAAGTTTTCTCAAACTGTTCGTCGGAAATGTCAGTGATGATTTTCTGATGTTTCTGAAACGCGGCATTGTTGACCAGAATGTCGAGCCTGCCGAATTCCTTGACGGTTTTTTCCACGGCTTTCTCGCAAAAGCTCGCTTTGGAAACGTCGCCCGGAATCAGCAGAGCTTTTCTGCCCTCGGCTTCGATGTGCATCGCCGTTTCGCGCGCGTCCGTCTCTTCTTCCTTCAAATAAACGATGGCGACGTCCGCGCCTTCGCGCGCGTAGAGAACCGCGACTGAGCGACCGATTCCCGAATCGCCGCCCGTAATCAAGGCGACTTTATCCAACAGTTTGCCCGCGCCTCTGTAATTGGGCGCAAGAAATTCCGGGCGCGGAGACATTTTTGCCTCGATGCCCGGACGTTTCTGTTTTTGCGGCGGCATCGGCGCTTTCGGTTGCGTTTCCGAATTTGGCGCGTCCGTGTCCGCTTTTCCTACGTTTTTGCCCGGCTTGTTCTGTTTCGTTACCTTTCCCGTGTTCGTTTTTGTTGCAGTCTTCGACCGCTCAGCCTTCGCCTGTCCCTGTTTCATACCTTCCCTTTGTTCGCCCGAAACCCTTGTTCGCTTTTGAAAATTCCCTTGTTCGCGCTTTAAAAATTAAGCGGCTTTCTTGCGTCCCGAACCGCTTTTATTTCCTCCGCCATCCTGTTTATTCACGGTTGCCCAAGCCCGTCTTTCCGCTTCCTCTTCCGATACGCCTTCTTTTTCATAGCTCTCTTCGATATGCTCAGCCTGGCGTTTTTGTTTGTCCGTGTATTTGTCCTTGTCACCCCTTGGCATTGATTTTTCCCCTTTATAAAATTTAAAAAATACTCACCGAGCGTTTTCTCATCGCTTTTTTGAGTCGCGCAAATTTCATTTTCAAATCAATTTGCGGCGAATTATTTTCGATGAGCGTGGTTTCCTCGACCGTCTCAATCACTTCCGTGCTTTCGACCAACTTCGTTTCGTTTTGCGCCAGAATAAAATTTTCTTCCGTCTGGTTGATAAAGAGAGTTTGCCCGCTAATCATATTTTACTGCCTCCTATGATTCATCTTAAGGACATATTGTTACCGAAAGATTAATTTTGCGAAAAGCAACATTTATGCCATC
>DASVRL010000277.1:0-8089 GCA_036388635.1 Pyrinomonadaceae bacterium | reverse complement strand
TAGGAATTCCGACAACTTTCAGCCCAGCTTCGCGCAGATATTCCTCATATTTTCTGAGGCTGACTTTGTGGTCGCCGACTTCCGGATTATCCTCGTCTAATTTGGCATTCAATAAATTTTCTTCCATATTGGCAAAATCGTCGTCCGTCTTATTCTTCTTGGCAATCTCGATAATATGATTATGATAATCATATATCGCCGCGTCGCGTTCCTCTTTATTTTCATCATTGAAATCGCGTAAAAAACTATCGCCGACAATAAAAAGTCCGCCTTCTTCAAGGTTATTTCTGACATTTTTCAGGTATTTGACCTTGTCTTTTATATTTATATGGTGTTCTAAAAAACAAGAAAAGATATATTTGTATTTTACGTTAGGTCCTTCCGGATCAACTTTGCGCGCATCGGCGTGAACCAGTTTTATATGATTGTATTTAGCCAATTGATGTTTCGCTATGTTGTAATACGCCCAATCAATTTCAAATGCCAGGACATCCGCGTTTTGAACATCTTTAAATCTTTCCGTAAAATTGCCCGTTCCGGCGCCGAATTCCAGAATCCTACACTTTTCCGATTCATCTTTTCGATGGTCTTCAAAAATACGCATCATCTCATCGGCTGTTTCTTTATAATAAGGATGCTTAGCCGAGTGCATAAGATATTCCCAGACCGACGTATAAACAGACATTTCCACATACTTGCTCGGAAATAGATCAAGCTCGTCAAACAACTCTTCTTTAATTTCCTTAAAGACAGGCGGCTTGTCCGGTAAAATTTCTTTGGAAATTTTTTTAATTCCTTCAAATATTCCCTCATATTTTTTAATCTCATTAGGCGACATCGAGTATTGAATTTTCTTTTGTATGCCTTCCCGGTCGTAGAGAGCGAGCAACTGGGAATCTTCAGTATAAAGAATGCCCAGGTCTACGGCATTGGAAGGAAATGAAGACCTGAGCGCCCGCAGAGTAACTACTCTGACTTTATATCGTTTTGAGTGTTCTATAATCATGTCAAAATATCTGCGGAAATCGGCATCAGACTGAAAAACAAAAACCCGCTCGTCTGTTTCCTGCTGTGAATTGTACATAATTTCTCTTCCGATATCCTGAAACCAGAAAGTGTCCTGCTGGTCTATTATCGAAACGGCTTTAAGATGAAGCTTGTCGCCGAAATTTTCTTTCAGTTTTACAAGATTATAAGACCACTGTATAGCAGGCGCCGAAAAGCTGTACGATTTCTTTATTTTTATGATTTCCTCGCCTAATTCATTGATGGATTCGGTGATGATAACTTTCAGAGGGTCGTTATTTTTAAGCTTGTCGTCATACTTTAATTGAGGAACCGAATCCAGCAGCGGGTCGAGAGTGGATTCGATTTTTAACTCCCATTCCAATTGTTTTTCGAGCGCTTCATATTCTTTTAACCATTTTACGAAACTCCATTCAAGAATGTCGTTATCCACCTCGCCGCCTATTATTTGGGTCATCAGCTTGATCATTTCGTCTTTATCTTTGCCCGGCACCGGCTGAAGATACTCCAAAGGAATATGCTCTTTGTGATGAAATAATTGTTCTCTCTCGCCCAGCAGAACAATAGGGTATTGTCCGAATCTTTTGTAAATGTAACCGGCTTCAAAGTTAAACCAAATCCTTCTATAAATCCCCGGCGACACAAATCCGATACAGTAATCCGCTTCGTCCACGAATTTATTAATTCCGTCAAACCATTGTTTGCCGATACCCAGATCGCCGGACATCTTATACTTCAAGCCCGGATATTTTCCCAACGTGGCTCTGAAAGCTTTCGCCAATTGTTCTCCGGTTCTGCCGGACCAACCGAGAAAGATTTGTTTTACAGGCAACTGTTTATCCTCAGACAACTGTTTATTCTCCTCTTCCTAAAATCAAAAATCATCCGACCGGCGTCTCGCTCTTCCGCAAGAATTATTTCGTTCATCAACCGATTATTCAAACAAAAGCATTTAACTAGACCTAACGTCGCCAAACGCGATTTTCCCGGAAAGGGTATTTTCCAAATTTAACCGATTAAGTGATTGTTTATTTTCCGTATGACCTATATCCTTCGAGTCCAGGCAGCCGGAGGCTTGCCGGATTGGTCGAAAGATGGCGTATCAAATACAGTTAAAAAGAGCTTTAAACAAAAAACAAAAACGGCGGCATAATAAATCCGTTATAAAAGTCTGCAACCTATTTGTTATCGAATTCCGGTACAATAACTCCGGCGGAATAATCTTACTTCCGCAATCGCAAACTTTTAAAGCTATTTGCAGCCGCCAGAGACGGCGGTGCAAATCTCCTGCCAGATTCTATGTCGTCGGTTTTTTTCTAAGCTGATTAGCTAATTATGAGGTGATACTAATCTGTTTCCATTGCCTTGTCAAGAAAAATTCTGTCCGGGATTTGTCGGATTTTCTCTGTAAATACGATTTTTCGATTTGCGCCTTATCTGCGCAAATCCAGTTTTTTCAGCAGTTTGGGTAAATCGGGATTTGTCGATAAAGAAGATTTACACAAAATTTCTGACGGGCTTTGGTTTTGGAAAGCTAAATTCCATTTTGAACAGCCTTTTTGATAGCCGAAAGCGTAATTCCTTCATTAGCTTCGTAAGTTCCGGGTTTATCATCAATCCGAGGCATATCACATTTTCCTTTGTGATGCAGAGCGACTACCTTCCAGCCGGTTTGCTCAAATACAGGGCTTCCGGAGCTGCCGCCTTCGGTCGGTGTGCGGTAGTGTAAAAGGTTTTCATTACAGGCGATCAGATGACTATCGTGAAGCGAGAATTCGAGATTGCGCCCGCCCGGATGCCCGATCACATAAACTCTCGGCGGCGGTTCACACATTCGGACGGGATTTGTTTCGATTTCTAAAGGTTCGACCTGCGGCGGCGGCTCGTCTTCTATAGAAAGTAAAGTCGCGTCGAGCTTTTCCTGTACCGACGACCAACGTATTTTAGTTTTGTAACAAATGTGTCCCAGCTCTTGAAAATTGACCCTGACCTGAGAAGGGTGAAGCCCGAAATCCGACGAATTCTCGCTGACCACGTGCGCGTTCGTGATTATCATTAATCCGTTTGCATCAGGGTAAAAGTCTTTCTTTTTGACTAGCCAGCCGGTTCCTAAGCCTTTGCCGTCCAGCGTTTCTATGCGGGCAATCGATTTAGCCCGTTCCAATCCGTTCCGATACCATTCTAAAGTTTGAGTTTTATCTCGCCCGAAGATTTTCTCAAAACCGGTTTTCTCGAAACCGCGTTTTATATCATTGATATTCTCCAGTTCCAGCGCGGATTCTCCGGAAGTAAGGCTTATCTCCCCGCCTTTTCCTCTCAAAAGCGCGGCGCGCAGAACCGGAATGATTTGCGAGCCGGGCAGTTCTTTATCATTAAGCTGCCAGACCTCGGTCAATTGCCGGAGAGTGCTGTTAATTTCAAAAACGTCCGCATCCGAACACTGACTGTAATCGAGTGCTTTTTCGAACGCCTCGGCATAACGATTGAGCGCGATTAACGCCTCTAAATTCGTAGCCACCTCAAAAGCTGAAGGCGCATCGGAAGATTCATCTTGTTTTGCTTTTAGAAACTCTAATATTTCCTGGGCAAGTTGGTCGGCGTCAGGCATTCCCTGCAATGAAATGCCATCTTTTTCGCCGCGCTTTAGTAAAGCGACGACATTGATTCCGTGCCAGTAATTTTTCCGGTTGAGCCGGTAACTGTATAGATATTCATTCAGCGCCCGTTCGAAAAATATTCGCTTCTTGTGATTACGATTGCCGTCGATATTTATATAAAGTTGTTTGTAAATGCGCCCGATCAGCCCGCGGGCTTCCGTTTCTTCGGCTTTTGAAACGGATGAATCCTGAATTATTGCCTGTAGAAAAAGCTCGGCGCCGGTTAAAAGACCTTCATCTATTAATGATTGCGCATATTGCCTCCTGACCTGCGCGTGATTCTGTCCCGAACGAATAATCGCTTCGGCTAACAGCGACATCGAATGAAAAAGTCGTTTCCGGCGCAGTTTTGAAAGCAATCTGATCGCGGCGGTTTCAGGAAAAACATCCGGTTCCTGATATATCTTAATAATTAGTTTTTGACAGATTGCCCCGGCAAGCTGCCAGTTAAAAGAGGTTAAGGCTTCCGTTAAGTCCGATTCAATTTGTTGTAAATCGTTCCAACTCATTAATTTGTCCTCGCAGGTTTTCTCTTAAACAAATCATTCCGTTAATTGGTTAATTCAGTCGGCGCGCCGATTTTTATCAATATTTTACAAATGAATCAAATCGGTTGTTGATTCTACCGAATCAAATCGGTTGTTGATTCTACGCAGCAGTTTTTTTTGCCTTTCGGCTAAAGCCGGAAGCTGCGTTTAACATTATATAAATATCAGCCGGTTTTTATGCCGTTAAAGTTGGGAACTGATATTAATACGTTTTAGCAATTTTTGGAAGCATTTATTTATAGACGAGTGGGATTTCTGTAAGCTCGAATTGCTCGCAGAGAGATTTTCGCTGAAACGCGTCGACGAGAAAATGCCGGTTCATTTCAATTATTAAATGTAAAGAGTAGAAATTTTCCGGCGATTTCCGTCTCGGAAACGACGCTTCCGAGACGGAAATTTTTTTGGAAGCGGATTTTTTTGCTTCATCATTTTAATTATCAAATTCATTTGCGGAAATATTTTCAAGCGTTTAATCTATCTGCATGAAAATCAAGTTCCGTGTTTTGGTTCTGCTGCTGCTCTTTTTATGCTTTCCGACGATTTTTCCGTTTTCTATTCAGGCGCAGGATATAGCGTTTTTTACAAACGACTTTCCGCCGCAGGAATTTGCCGCGCGGCGCGCCAAAATATTCGACGCGCTCGGCGAAAACGGTCTGGCTTTAATTCAGGGCGCGCCGAGTCCTGCCGGATACGTCCGGTTCCGGCAGACGAACGAATTTTATTATCTCTGCGGCATCGAATCGCCGCACGCTTATCTGCTGCTTGACGGGCGGCAGCGCCGGGCTTCCGTTTATCTTCCTCATCGCAATGAAGCGCGTGAAAGAAGCGAGGGAAAAGTCCTCTCGGCGGAAGACGCCGCGCTCGTCAAACAGCTTTCCGGCATCGATAATGTATTCGCCGCCGACGTTTTGAGCGAACATTTGTCGCGTTACGCGCGAAGCGGTCAGCAGGAGATGAAGCTTTTCACTCCTTTCAGCCCGGCGGAAGGCGTGGCGACCAGTCGCGACAGCGCGATTCGGGCGGTTGCCGACATCGCTTCCGATTCCTGGGACGGAAGCCCGTCGCGCGAAGGACATTTCATTAATCTGATTAGGACGCGATTTCCGCAGTTCGAGTTCAGGGATTTGACGCCGACGCTCGACCGCCTGCGGCTGATTAAAAGCCCGCGCGAGATTGCGCTGATAAAAAAAGCGACGCGCCTTTCCGGGCTCTCGCTGATGGAGGCGATGCGCTCGACCGTGCCCGGCATTCAGGAATCGGAACTCGATGCCGTCGCCAAATATATCTACTACCGGAACGGCGCGCAGGGCGACGCTTATTATTCGCTGATTGCCAGCGCGGGCAACGCCTGGTATCCGCATTACAACGCGGGCAAACGCGTGATGCGCGACGGCGATTTTCTGCTGATGGATTACGCGCCGGACGTCGGCTATTATATGAGCGACGTCACGCGTATGTTTCCCGTCAACGGAAAGTTCAACGGTTGGCAGCGCGAGCTGTACGGCTTTTATCTGGATTGCTATAAAGCGATACTTAAAAATATCAAGCCCGGTCGGACGGCGCAGCAAGTCAAACAGGCGGCTGCCAAAGAAATGAATCAATCGCTCGCCAAAGCGCGTTTTTCCAAACCCGTTTATGAAAAAGCGGCGCGCGAATTCGTTGAAAATTACGCTGACTCGGCGAAAAACGAGCGCACATCCTTAGGACACTGGATCGGTATGGCGACGCACGACGTCGGCGGTCAGGACGGCAGTCCGCTGCGGGAAGGAATGGTTTTTTCGATTGAACCGGCGCTGCGCGTCGAAGAAGAAAAAATTTATATCCGGCTTGAAGACGTGATTGTCATCACCAAAACCGGCGCCGATATTCTGACGACTTTCGTTCCGGTGGAGATTGATGAAATCGAAAAACTAATGAGTGAAGACGGAATGCTCCAACGCTATCCGAAAGATAAAAATTAAAAGAGAATAAGGCTTTAACAATGGAGATGTTTTGACAAACTAAGCCGACATCTCGATAAAAAGAGTCTGCCTCAATTGTTTTGTCGCGTAACCCGCAAGGAACTGAGAGTTCCTTGCGGGTTGATTTAAACACCTAAAATAGAATTCAAAACCGAAAATAGAATTAAAATCCGTATAGCGACGTGTGCAGTTGAACCACTGCTCGTCAAAAAACATCTGCGGATAATTAAGTGCCGAAAACCTGTTTGTTTAAGTGCCTGTTGTAAAATTTCCGAGAATCAACAAATCGCCCGGCACGTAGACGCTTTGCAGGCTGAGATAGTTTTTTGACGGAAATAATAAGTTGTTTAAAGCAAACACCGATACGTCTTTAAAGCTGACGTTCATTTTACTTGTCACCTGAGCCGGTATATTGGCTTTAATCTGTTGATTTACTCTCGCCTGCAAGTCATCGGAACCGCAAGGTCCGCCGCCGGACGTTCGCGCGTCAATATCGACATTTTGGTTGGATAAATTAATTTTAACGGTTTGGTCTCGCCCGCTGCCGCCTATCTCGCTCGGCAGCGAGGCGACGATGCGGAGCGTAACGTCCGTGCTGTATTTTGTAATCTTAGGATCGCCGCAGCCCCAAACCCCGCAGACGACTGTGGTTTTTTTGAAGAAAAATACGCTTTTCTTGCTGTAGTTCATAGTCATTCTGCCATCCTTACCGGAATCGATGGTCATCCCGACTATGCTCCACGATACGGGATTGCCGTTCTCGGGCTCGTATTTTATAGTGAATGTACTTGCCGGGTCTTTGCCTTCCGAATTGAGCACGCTTAAATCGACATCGCCCTGCACGCTGCCGATTGAAAAACTGCCGTTCCAGGCGCTTGTCGCGTTGCCCGGATCAATGCCTTTAAAAGTCCAGCCGCCGGTCAGACTTTCCGGCAGCACGCTGCTGAAAAAAATCCGGCTGTTGATCATCAAACTCGATTCGGCGCCTTCGGGAATCGGGTCGGGAACATCCGGGCTGATAAACGTCTGACTGTAATTAAAGGCTTCGCGATTATTAGTTTGAATAAAAAGCTGCAGCATTTCATTGCCGGATTGCGATTTGAAAGCCTTGAACAAAAACGCGTAAGGTTTCAAATCCATCAGAGTGGCGATTCCGGTTAAATCCAGCGAATTGATAATGAACATTACCGGGTGGTTGACGAAGTAGGCTTTGACGGCGTCGCTGAATGCCACCTTCTGCGCGTCGTTCATTTCTATCTCGATATCTTTCGCCGCGAACGCGCCTTTTTGCATATCGAGCACGACGCTCAAAATATTATCGTTATTGTTGACAAGTCCTTTTATTTGACCGATCTTAATCACTGCCTGAAGAGTCGCGGTAGTTCCTATCGGTGTCGGATTCTCGTAATACTGGAGAACCAGCATCGCTTTTCCGTCGATTGTCTCCTCCTTAATATCGCTTTTCGGCACTCCGGCTTCCTCCGCGATTGCCTCGAGCACCGTTCGGGTGGCGACGGTGTTGCTGCCTACGTAGCGCGAGCCTTTCCGGAATTCGCCGGCTGGAATCTGCATCTCCAGTTTCCCGCTGTTGCTGTCGTTAATTAAAAATTCCAGCTTGGGATAGCCGTACTGCAAGTCAAATTTTTGCAGGACATATGTTTTAATATTTCCGATATTCGCGCCGGGAATTGAGGTCTCGGCGGAAATCTTGCCGCCGTATTTCTTGTCGTTGTTCTTTAACTCCTCATACTGCAATCTGAGAACGTCGTTGATTTTACCGAGCGCCATATTAAACACTACGTCCCAGTTATTCAGTATGGATTTGCCAGCCATCTGTGATATCAGAGTGCCGATCGGCGGTTTAGCATTTACGGTTTTCAGCGACCTCGATTTTTTC
>DASVRL010000276.1:0-13569 GCA_036388635.1 Pyrinomonadaceae bacterium | reverse complement strand
CGATATTGCCAAACCTTTGCGCGAGAAAAATATTCAGGTCGCGGTCGGCGGCTTTCACGTCTCCGGCACAATCTCGATGCTCAAGGACATCGATCCGGACGTTAGAAAAGCGCAGGAAATGGGCATTTCGATATTTGCGGGCGAAGCCGAAGGTCGGCTCGAACTGGTTTTGCGCGATGCGGCGGCGGAAAATCTCCAGCCGCTCTACAATTTCATGGACGATTTGCCGAACATCGAAGGCGTGGCGACGCCCGTGCTTCCGGCGGAACGCGTTCACCTGACGGCGGGCGCGACGACGAGCTTCGACGCCGGTCGCGGCTGTCCTTTTGCCTGTTCTTTTTGCACCATCATTAACGTTCAGGGGCGCAAATCGCGCCGCCGCTCGCCCGACGACATCGAACGCATCGTTCGCGAAAACGTCGCGCAAGGTCTGCATTCCTTCTTCATCACCGACGATAATTTCGCCCGCAATAAAGATTGGGAAATAATTCTGGATAAATTAATTTATCTGCGCGAAACGGAAAAACTGAACATCAGCTTTATCATTCAGGTCGATACGCTCTGCCACAAGCTGCCGAATTTTATCGAAAAATCTAAACGCGCCGGAGTGAAACGCGTTTTTATCGGCTTGGAAAACATCAATCCCGACAGCCTGCTCGGCGCCAAAAAACGGCAGAATAAAATCACCGATTATCGACAGATGCTGCTCGAATGGAAAAAAGTCGGCATCGTCACCTATTGCGGCTACATTCTCGGTTTTCCCGGCGACACGCAGCAGTCCATCCTGCACGACATCGAAGTCATCAAAAAAGAACTTCCCGTCGATTTGCTCGAATTCTTTTATTTAACGCCTCTGCCCGGCTCGGAAGACCACAAAAAACTGCACGAAGCGGGCGTCGAGATGGACGCGGATTTAAACAAATACGACCTCAATCACGCCGTCACCGCGCACCCGAAAATGTCGAAGGAAAACTGGGAAGAAACTTACGCCAAAGCCTGGGCGACCTATTACACCGACGAGCATATCGAAACCGTTCTGCGCCGCGCCATCGCGACCGGCACGAGTCCGGGCAAGACGATGTTTTTTATCACCTGGTTTAAAGGCTGTATCGGCATCGAAAAAATTCACCCGCTCGAAGGCGGTTTTCTGCGCCGGAAATTTCGCCGCTCGCGTCGTTCCGGCTTAAAGCTGGAATCGCCTCTGGTGTTTTATCCGAAATATTTTCTCGAAACGCTTCTCAAACAATTCAGATGGATTTCGCTTTATACGCGCCTGCGCTTAATCTATCGCAAAGTCCGCAAAGACCCGAAAAAACTGGAGTATATGGATTTGGCGTTAGTGCCTGTGACGGACGACGAAACCGAAACGCGCGAGCTTTTCCAATCCGAAGCCGCCCATAATTATGTGGAGAAAATGCACCGGCTGGAGAAAATTCGTCACGGCGAAAAGGTTTGATTCGGCTTAAATATTTGCCGGTTCAGAGAAAACGAACGCGCCCTGTCGTTAAATTTTAAAGTTATTATTTAGAGAAACTATGAGCGAACTAAACGGAAATAAGCGCCGATTTTGCCTCGTCCTCGTCAAACCGTCGCATTACGACGACGACGGCTATGTGATTCAATGGTATCGGTCGGGAATGCCCTCAAATTGTCTCGCCGCCATATATGGCTTGGCGCGTGAATGCTCCGAACAGAAGGTTCTCGGCGACGACGTAGAAATCGAAATTCACGCATTGGACGAAACCAACACGCGCATCCGTCCCGAAAAAATCGCTTCGTTGATAAAAGATGCGGGCGCCGGAATGGTGATGCTCGTCGGCGTGCAATCGAATCAATTTCCGCGCTCGCTCGATATTGCCAAACCTTTGCGCGAGAAAAATATTCAGGTCGCGGTCGGCGGCTTTCATGTCTCCGGCACAATCTCGATGCTCAAGGACATCGACCCGCAGGTCAAAAAAGCTCAGGAAATGGGCGTTACACTGTTTGCCGGTGAAGCCGAAGGTCGGCTCGAACAGGTTCTGCGCGATGCTCTGGAAAATAAACTCCAGCCGCTTTACAATTTTATGGACGATTTGCCGAACATCGAAGGCGTGGCGACGCCCGTGCTTCCGTCCGTCAGAGTGAAACGAACCGTCGGCACGACGACGAGCTTCGACGCCGGTCGCGGCTGTCCTTTTGCCTGTTCTTTTTGCACCATCATTAACGTTCAGGGGCGCAAATCGCGCCGCCGCTCGCCCGACGACATCGAGCGCATCGTTCGCGAAAACGTCGCGCAAGGTCTGCATTCCTTCTTTATCACCGACGATAATTTCGCCCGCAACAAAGATTGGGAAATAATTCTGGACCGTTTGATTCACCTGCGCGAAACGGAAAAACTGAACATCAGGTTTACTATTCAGGTCGATACACTCTGTTACAAACTGCCGAATTTTATCGAGAAATGCCAGCGCGCCGGAGTGAAACGCGTTTTCATCGGCTTGGAAAACATCAATCCCGACAGTTTATTGGGCGCGAAAAAACGCCAAAATAAAATCACCGACTACCGAACGATGCTACTCGCGTGGAAGAAAATCGGAGTTTTGACCTGCTGCGGTTATATTCTCGGATTTCCGACCGATACAAAGGAAAGTATCCTGCACGACGTCGAAGTTATCAAAAAAGAATTGCCGATTGATTTGCTCGAATTTTTCTATCTGACGCCGCTTCCCGGCTCGGAAGATCACAAAAAACTGTACGAAGCCGGTGTCGAGATGGACGCGGATTTGAACAAATACGACCTTCATCACATCACGACCGCGCACCCGAAAATGTCGTTTGAGGAATGGACTGACGCTTGTCATTCGGCGTGGGAAAATTATTATTCGCCCGAGCACGCGGAAACGATTTTAAGACGCGCCGTAGCAAGCGGCGTCGATTCCGCCAAAATTTTGTTTTATCTGGTCTGGTTCTGGGGCGGCGTCTTCATCGAGGACATTCATCCGCTCGAAGGCGGGATTTTTCGTATGAAATATCGTCGCGACCGCCGTTCGGGCTTGCCGCTGGAAAATCCTTTTATATTTTATCCAAAATTCTACGCCGGACTGCTCTGGAAACAGGCGCGCTGGATTTCGCTTTTTACGCGTATGTGGCTGCTCTGCCGCAAGGTCAAAAACGACCCGCAGCGCCTTGAATATATGGATTTGGCGTTAGAGCCTGTAACGGACGACGAAACCGAAACGCGCGAGCTGTTTCAATCCGAAGCCGCTCATAATTACGTTGAAAAAGTTCACCGCCTTGAGAGATTACGTCACGGCGAAAAGGTTTGATTTAGTGAAAAGCGAATAGTGAAATCACTATTCGCTTTTCACTAAAACAAGAATCGGGCGGCTCGTGCTGGCGTCGGCGACAAACGGCGCGATTTGCAGATTTAAAAGATAATTTCCGTCCTCAATCTCGTCCGGCACGAAAATCAATTCGGTGATGGTGTGACGGATAAAACTCGCCCGGTTCGTTTCAAAGCTTCCCTGCTCGACATTCCAGAAAATGCGGTGATTTGAGAGCCTGCCCTGGTCAAGCGTGCGGTCAATCGAGGGCAAATCGACCAGCAGATGCCTGACGCCTTTTTCGACCATAAACCGCATCGCTTCCGTCGAAAAAAACGGCGGAACGTTTTCCAGATACGCCCGCGTTTTTTTGCTTTCGTAAT
Source organism: Pyrinomonadaceae bacterium (assembly GCA_036388635.1). Lineage (GTDB taxonomy): Bacteria > Acidobacteriota > Blastocatellia > Pyrinomonadales > Pyrinomonadaceae > JALZHR01. The sequence goes on along the minus strand of DASVRL010000276.1, from coordinate 9,884 downwards.
TCGGCAGCAGGCGAACGATTAAGGCTTGCAAAAAGTGCGGGTCTTCCGATTGCGGATTGCGGTTTGCCGATTGCGGATTGCCGGCGTCGCGATTTTGCAGAAAGCTTTCGATTGCCTTTCGCGTAATCAATTTATCCGTTTTGCACAGTTTCATCGAATAACTTTCGCCCGATTCGAGGGCGTTTTCCGGTTCGATCGAAATCAGCGTCGCGGGGATAAAAGCGTCCTGCAAACAATCGTGAATCGAAATTCGCTCGTGCGTCAGATGCCCGACGCCTTCGGTGTGCGTGCCGTTGCAATGCGGAATAAACGTCACCTGCTCGAAATTACAGCTTCCGCCGCGCCGCGTGTCGCCGACCAGACTTCCCGTTTCGCAAGCTTTGGCAGCGGCTTTTTCGACGCCGTAAGCGTTCGGCTGCGCGCCGCCGAAATCGAGCGGAATCGAAATATCGAGCGGTTTGTCCGCATCGATCCGGTAATTTCGATTGTTTATTTGTAGCGAAAAAATCATCTCTCTAATTTTGAATAACGGCTGGCGACGAGCGCAATCGGCAAACCGACAAAAAGAATATGAATAATCAAACCGACCAGAACCGACGTTAATTCAAATCGACCTCTGCCCGGAAAATTGGAAAGCGGCAGAACGATTAACTGCATAAACCAGTAAACCGCGATGCCGTAAACAATGCCGCAAATAATGGGCTGATTTGTCAGAAATTCAATCTTGCGGCTGGCGAGATAATAAACAATCGCCGCGCCGAACGCGATAACGAAATGAAGAAAAACGCCGAGCGCCGCAGTCGCCGCGCCGCCCCGATAACTTTCCGCGCCGAGCCAGCCGCTCGCAATCGCCTGAAAGACGCGAATCGGGCTGACGCCACTCACGCCGCTATTGACGCACGCCGCCGCCAAATCCAGAACGCCGGCGAGCAAACCGCCAAAGACGATCGCTTTAAAAGCATTCGGTTTTTCCGGTGAAACCGGTTTGGAAATTTCTTTCATAAAATCGTTCGGCGTCTTCAGGACAAATTAAGGGCTTTTACCTTTTCCAGTACTTCGTCCAATTTTAATTTATTTATATCATCAATTTCGAGGCAGAGCTTCATTAATAAGTTGTCCTGCGCGTTGCCTTTTCGCTTTGCCGCTGAATAAGGCAAATCTTCGCGGAAAGTGACCATCGAATATTTGGAAAAATAATCCGGAAAGGTTTGTTCGAGCCTTGTTTCCAGCTCTCTTTTGCGCACGAAAACCGGGTCGGCGACGGCGTCGCGCATCTCGTAAAAATTTTCTTCCGCCATATCGGCTATCGCGTCGGTGTTTTCCTTTCGCAATCTGCCGTATTGGTTGTAAATCGTTTCCCAATCGGTGCCGTGTTTTTCGATTAGCTGATTTAAAACGCGGCAGTCTTCAAACGAAGCGTTCATTCCCTGCCCGTAAAACGGCACGACGGCGTGCGCCGAATCGCCCAAAAGCAAGCTTTTGCCTTCGACATTCCAGGGAAAACATTTGATGGTGCCCAGGTTTCCGAGCGGATTGGCGAAAAAATCTCCCGTCAAAGTCGGCATTAAAGGAATTGCGTCGGCGAAATTCGTTTGAAAAAACTCCACCAGTAATTTTTCGTCCGTGAGCTGCTCAAAACTGTTTTCGCCCCGGTGCGCGAGAAAAAGCGTGCAGGTAAAGCTGCCGTCGAAATTCGGCAGCGCAATCATCATAAACGCTTTTCGCGCCCAGATGTGCAGCGCGTTTTTCTCCATCAGAAAATCGCCGTCCGGGTCAGAACCGGCGGCAGCGGCAGCGGGCGGATAATTTCTCTTGCCGGAACTGTCCGCCGCCGCGGCATTCGGAAAATCTTTTCGTGAAGGAATGTGCAATTCCTTGTAGCCGTGTTCGAGAAATTTTTGCGAGAAATCAAAACGCGGAACGCCGCCGTGCAGCATGGCGCTGCGAACTGCCGAACCGGCGCCGTCAGTAGCGATTAAGGTATCGCCTTTGACCCGCTTTTTATCGCCCGTTTGCGCGTTTTCAATCAACGCCTCGCCGGTTTTGCAGTCGAAATCGACGCATTTTTCGTTGAAATGAAATCTGACGCCGTCGTATTTTTCCGCTTCGTTAATTAAAGCGATGTTCAGACCGGCGCGCGAAACCGAGTTGATGTATTCGCCGGCGCGCCCGCTATACGGCAAAAGTTTGGTTTGCCCGTCAGCGGCGTGAACCATCCGCCCGAGCATCGGCACGGCTTCCGCCAGCATATATTCGTCCATTCCGACTTCGCGCAAAGCGGCGATGCCTCTGTCGGACAAAGCGAGATTTATCGAGCGCCCGGCAGCCGTTTCGACTTTTCGCATATCGCCCCGCGCCTCGTAAACGTCCGACTCGATGCCGCGTTTGGCAAGATAAATACCCAAAAGAGAGCCGGACAAACCGGCGCCGATAATGATTACTTTTTCATTTTTCATAATCAATTTCACTTATTGTAATGACTTATCCGATTCTTAGCCAGATTGCCACCCGTCATCTTTTATAAATTGAAAAGTCTCGGTCGCCGTGTCCGGTTTTCCGCCCGATTTCCGTCTTAATAAATCGAAGACTGCAAAAGTCGGGTTATCAAATTTTTTAAAGAAAAGGAGCAATAAAATATGGAAGTATATGTTCAAATGTCGGTCTCGGAAGAAACCGATTCCGGTCGCCTGCCGACGTTTTGGCTGCTCGGTTTTTATCCGGGCGCGATTCAAAAGAAAACTAAAAATGGAGATTATTGGGTTGAATGGATAGACGATAAAAGCGTTTTACCCATTGCGCATTTGATGGAACGAGCCTTTAAGCTAAACCAGCTGGTGATATTTAAAAAACCGGACGGAGTGACGCAAAAACTGCTTCGGGCACACCAGCGAAAAACCAGGCTGGATGCCAAAATATCGGTCGCGATAAAGACGGAGAGCGGCGGCGGACACTTGTGGCAGGGCGGCTATGAATTCCGCTTTCTGGTCGAGCAGATGCTTGCCAATCAATCGGACGCCGAGGGCAACCAATGGGAGCAGCTCCAGTTAAAAATCATCGACAAAACCGAAAATATTGCGATGCCGGAATAAAGCGGCGACACGGAAAAATAATAAAAGAATCGTAAATCCCGGCGCGGGCAATATTCAGGACAGACAAATTTTCAATATTTCGGCAAATTTATAAACATCCGAAAAGGAATTATAAAGCGGCACGGGCGCGACTCTGATAACGTCAGGCTCGCGCCAGTCGGCGATGACGCCTTTTTCGGAAATGGCTTTGAAAAGATTTTTGTCCGCGTCGCGCACGCGAATCGAAAGCTGGCAGCCGCGGCTCTCGGGATTGGCGGGCGTGATGACGGAAATTCTCTGGTCGTGAATTTCGCCGAGCAGAAATTCCAGATAGCCGGTTAATTTTCGCGATTTTTCCGTTAGAGCTTTCATTCCGGCTGCTTCAAAAACGTCGAGCGACGCTTTCAGCGCGGCGAGCTGAAAAATCGGCGGGTTCGACAGCTGCCAGCCTTCGGCGCCTTTTATCGGCTGGAAACCGGAGTTCATCAGAAACCGCGTTTCCTTATCGTGTCCCCACCAGCCCGCAAAACGCGGCAAATCAAAACGCGCGGCGTGTTTTTCGTGAACAAAACATCCGGCGATTCCGCCCGGACCGGCGTTTAAATATTTATACGAGCACCACGCGGCGAAATCCACGTTCCAATCGTGCAGATGCAATTCGATATTGCCCGCCGCGTGCGCCAAATCGAAACCGACGTACGCGCCGATTCGGTGTCCGATTTCCGTAATGCGTTTCATATCATAGGCTTGACCGGTGTAATAATTCACGCCGCCGAGCAGAATAAGGGCAATCGAATCATTGTTTTCGATAATTGTTTTTTCGATGTCTTCGGCTCGCAGACAAGCCTCGCCCGCGCGCGGCTTTAACTCGATCAGCGAATTTTGCCAGTCGGAACCGACCTCGACGCTGGCGGTCGGTTCTGACCGGTGAAATTTTATTTGCGACTCGACGGCGTATTGGTCGGACGGAAACGCGCCGGCTTCGATGACGATTTTGTGTCTCTGCGGCGTCGGGCGATAAAAAGAAACCATCATCAGATGCAGATTGACGGTCAGCGAATTCATTACGACCGTTTCAACGGCTCGCGCGCCGACGATATTCGCCGTCTGTTCGGTCAGAAATTCGTGATACGGCAGCCACGGATTTTTCGCGTGAAAATGACCTTCGACGCCCAGCGTCTCCCAATCCTTTAATTCCTGTTCGATATAGGCGCGCGCCGTTTTCGGTTGCAGCCCGAGCGAATTGCCCGTGAAATACAAAACGTCCGCACCGTCCGGCTGCTTGGGAATGTGGAATTTCGCTCTGAAATCCCTAAGCGGGTCGCGCGCGTCCAACTCCCGGGCGAACGCGGGCGAAGCTTCAAATTTTAATGATTGCATCTGCATTTATAATGTTTACCCGAATTTAACGGATAAAGAAACGTTTTGAAAGCGGCGCGCGCGAAAACTTTTGAGACATTTTTTTTTTAATTTAGCCGAGCCTGATACTTTCCGCAAAACTTTCGCGCCTTAACAGTTGAAGGCGAAAAGCCCTCGACCAAAATTATAATTCATAGGAAACAGCGGAGGCTATAATGAAAAAATTAATTCAGATTTGTGCGGTCTTAAGTTTAGTGTTTGCATTTTCAATCGTTTCGGCGCAGGCGCAGCAGGCGGTCAAGCAGTATGAAGCGAAAATTCCCTTTGACTTTAACGTCGGGCAGAAATCCTATCAGGCGGGCAGCTATGTCATTAAAATTTCGAGATTGGCTTCAAACGGAGTTCTGCTTTCGCTCGAAGACGATAATAAAAATAAGCTCCAGACCGTTTTGGTTTCGGAAAACGGCGACCTGACCAGAGACGAACCGCAGTTATTATTCGATGTTTACGAAAATCAGCGTTATTTATCGAAAATAATCGCGCAGGATATAGGAGTGTCGATTGGCAAGCGGAAAGCTGAAAAACACAACTCCGCAAACAAACAGCAGCCCGCTTCCAAAGTGCAGGTTGGCGCAGCGGCGGCGGCGCACAGAGAGTAAGCTTTTAAAATTTGTATCACTATAAAAAATCGGGAATTTAGCCTGATTCAGGCTAAATTCCCGATTTTGGTTTGAATAAGAAAATCAACCGCAGATAAGAAAAAACGCGGAATGACGAATCGCCCATTCCGCGTTTTTGTTTTCTCCTTCCGCATCTCTTTTATTTATCTTTTCCGGCAAATTTATAAAAGCTCCGAAGGCGCTCCGGGCAAGCGATTTTCGGCGCGATCGCCGGATTGTCAAAAAAGCCGCCGATCGAATCGCGAACGCAGGAAGGATATGTGACATTTATTTTATTTCTAAAATTTTAAAATCCGTTTCCATTCTTCCAGCGTCAAAGTTTCGGCGCGGCGACGGGCGTCCACGCGGCTTTCATCTAAAAGTTTTTCCGGGTCGCCGATTTTTTCCTTTAAAGCGGCGGGAGCGTTTTTCAGATTATTTAAAATCGTCTTGCGGCGCTGGGCAAATCCGGCGCTGACGATTTCCCGAAACAATTTTTCGTTTTCGATTTCGACCGTTTCTTTCGGCGTCAGGCGCACGACCGCGCTCCAGATTTTCGGCGCGGGGCGAAAAGCGCTCGGCGGCACGTCGAAAAGTTTTTCGGCGCGCAGGTAAGCTTCGACCAGAACGCTCAAAAATCCTCTCTCCTTGCTGCCGGTTTCGGCGGTGATGCGCTCGACGACCTCGCGCTGAAACATCAGAATCATTTCCGAGAAACAATCTCTCTGCTCGATTAATTTTTGCAGAATCGCGGTCGAAATGTAATACGGCAGATTGGCGACTAATTTTATCCTTTGTCCCTGGTCTATTGTTTCTTGCCGGTTGATCGTTTCTTTAAAATCCAGTTTTAAGGCGTCCTGCTCAATCAGCGAGAAATTTTCGTTTTCCGGGAATTTTTCCTTTAGAAGCGGAATCAAATCGCGGTCAAGCTCGACGGCGATGACGCGCGCGCCGATTTCGACGAGCCTTTCGGTCAAAGCGCCGCGTCCGGCGCCGATTTCGATAACGGCGTCGCCGGGCGGCAAATGGAGCGCGTCGATAATTTTGTCGATGTAGTTTTTATCGACGAGAAAATTCTGACCGAAAGATTTTTTGGCAAAAGGTTTGGCTGATGAATATGTCTGGCGCGGCATTTTTAAAATCGTGAATCGTAAATAGTAAATCGCAAATAGCGGCAATCTGCAATTAACCGCCCGGTATTTTTTACTCGCAACTCACGATTCACGCCTGCCGGTTCACGATTCACGCCCGACGCTTCACTTTTCACTTCTTAAACGTTGCCTTTTTCTGCGGTTTGTTTTATAAATCAATACGTTAGAACTTTCCAAATCGTTTTTATTACAATCCGTTTTTGCCGTTTTTTCCAAGCGCTTCCATTGGAGGAATTTTGCCGATGAACCGAAAATTCAGCTTTTTTCTGAAATTCAGCCCTGTCTTTTTACTTTTATTTTTCTTTTGTCCCGGCATTTTCGCCGCCGATGACCCGAATCCCGATTCGCCCGTGCCGGTTTTGCTGAGCGAATCCGATTCGACGCGCGCGCTGGCGGTCGAATACGGAAACTGGAACGGGAATCTACCGAAAACTGCGCCGGCGCGGGCGTTTCGCACGGGTGAAAAAAGCGTCGTCACGCTTTTCGTGACGAATCTGGATTTGCTCGAAGGCGAAGGCGCCAACGCTTTTCGCATTTATCTGAATCACCGCAACGGCAGAACTTATCAATTTCCCGTCGAAGAATTAACGCCGCTCAGCCGCACGGTTTACGCGCTGAAAATCCGTCTGTTTGACCGGAGCTTGCGCGGACAGCCGCCCGCCGACGGCGACGCTTTGATTTATTTGACGTGGCGCGGGCTGGCGAGCAATCAACTGAAAATCGGTCTCGGCAAAATTGGCGGAGACCTGAAAATTTCCGAACCGGCAAAATTTGTTTCGCGCGCCGCGTCGAGCGAATCGCCGACTTCCGAGCTGGGCGGCTATCGCTGGTCTGCCGACCGCAAAAGATTTCTCGAACAGGCGACCTTCGGACCGTCGCCGGAAATGGACGCGAGAGTTCGCCGTTTAGGTTTGCGGACGTGGCTCGGCGAGCAGTTTGAAACGCCGTATGAAAGCATTTATTATCTGGACATTCCGCTGATGCCGACCATTCCGCCGCCGAATTGTTCTCCGAATACTTTTCCGCATTGCTATCGCGAGCGATACACGATGCAGCCCGTCCAGCAGTGGTTTTTCAAAGAGGCGTTTTACGGCAAGGCACAATTGCGTCACCGTATGACCTGGGCTTTGAGCCAGATTTGGGTCACTTCCGGCGAGACGGTTAAGCAGTCGAGCCATATGGTTTCGTTTCAGAGAACTTTGGCGAAAAACGCTTTCGGCAATTATCGCACTCTGATGTACGACGTGACGCTGAATCCGGCGATGGGCGATTATCTGGATATGATTCGCAGCACGAAAAACAGCCCGAACGAAAACTACGCGCGCGAGATTTTGCAGCTGTTTTCCATCGGTTTGTATATGCTCAATCAGGACGGCACGCTCAAGCTCGACAATCAGGGCAACCCGATTCCGACTTACAATCAGGAAACGATAAATAATTTCTCGAAGCTGTTTACGGGCTGGACCTATTGTCACGACCCCGGAGTTTGCCCGCAGATGACGCTCGGAACTTTGAATTTCAAAGACCCGATGGTTTTAAATCCGGACAATCACGACACGAGCGCGAAAACTCTTTTGATTTATCCGAACGCCATCAACCAGAATATTCCGGCTTGCAGCGATTGCACCGACTCGACGAGAACCTGGATTTACGCTAACGATACCTTGCAGCAGGCGATGAACAATATTTTTTATCATCCGAATGTTGCGCCCTTCGTCGGCAAGCTTTTGATTCAGCATCTGGTGACGAGCGACCCGTCGCCGGCTTATGTCGGGCGCGTGGCGGCGGTCTTTAACAACAACGGTCAAAACGTGCGCGGCGATTTGCGGGCGGTCGTCTCGGCGATTCTGCTCGACCCGGAAGCGCGCGGCAATTTCAAATCCGACCCGCGTTACGGCAAACTGCGCGAGCCTGTCCAGTTGCTGACGAATATCGCACGGCATTACAACGCGAAATCCTACAACGGCGAAGAACTGAGCGACGGCGGGCTGAGCGAAACCATGCGCGGAATGGGACAGACGCCTTTTTACGCGCCGTCCGTTTTCAATTATTTCCCGCCGGATTATATCGTGCCGGGCACGACGCTGCTCGCGCCGGAATTCAATCTTTTGAATACGTCGACCGGCATTAAGCGCATCAATACGCTTTATATTCTGATATTTGAAGGCATCGCGCCGAATGCGACCGACTCGCTGAAAGGAACGTCGATTGACGTCGGCGAAATGGTTCCTTTTTCCGTCGCCGACGCGACCGGCAACCAGCTTCTGGACGCCGTCAACACCAAAATGATGCACGGCACTCTAACGCCCGAACTCCGAAGCCTAATCTTAAACGCGGTGCTGACCGTGCCGGCTTCCGACCCGATTTTGAGAGCGAAAACGGCTATTTATTTGACTGCGGCTTCGTCGCAGTATCAGGTGCAGAGATAGTTATTATTCCAGCGCCCGTTGTTCTTCGCCGGTTGAATAAAACTACGGCAACGGACAACGGATAACGGATAACGGACGAATTTATTATGAAAAGCAGAAGAGAATTTTTAAAAACATCGTGTCGCGCTTTGAGTATGACGGCGCTGGCGACGCAGCTCGGGCATTTCGGTTTGTTGAGCGCTTTTGCGCAGAAATCGCGGGGCAGCCGGAGCGAAATGGCGCCGCCGAATGATTACAAGGCGCTGGTCTGCATCCTGATGTTTGGCGGAAATGACGGTAACAATATGGTCATTCCGAATCACAACGACGCCAACGCCAGCAATTACGCGGCATACAATGCGGCGCGCGCGCCGCAGGGCTTGGCTCTGGCGCAAAGCTCGCTTTTGCCGATCACGGTTCCGCGCGTCGGCGGTTTGACTTACGGCTTGCATCCGGGTTTCGGCACGGTTGCGGGCGGCATCAACGGCGGTTTGCACGAGCTTTGGGCGCTCGGAAAAATGGCGGTTGTCAGCAATGTCGGAACATTGGTGCAGCCTCTGACGCGCCAGCAATATCAGAGCGGCTCGGCACCGCGCCCGCTGCAATTATTCTCGCACACCGACCAGATGGCGCAGCAGCAGAGCGCGCGCGCCGACGCGACATCTCTGTCCGGCTGGGGCGGGCGAATTTCCGATAAAATGACGGTTCCCGCCAATCCGAACCGGCTCGTGCCGACGATTACCGGCACCGGCGGCTCGCTTTTCGCCTTCGGAGAAACGATGCAGCCTTTATCGATCGGACCCGCGCCGACGTCTCTGAGCAACATTCTCGCGCTCGCCGGCGATACCAACACGCCGGTCGCCAACGCGCGGCTGAACGCGCTGATTCAGTCGATGAATTTAAGCTCGACCTCCGAACTGGTCGTCGCTTCCAGTCAAATCAACCGGACGGCGATGCAAATCAGAAATTCTTTGGGAAATATTCCCGAAGTGACCGTTAATTTTCCAAACACCGAGCTCGGCAACCAGCTTAAACAAATCGCCCGTCTTATTCGCGGTCGCAATGTGCTGGCGGTCAACCGCCAGATTTTCTTCGTCATCCTCGACGGCTTCGACACGCACACCACGCAGCTCGTCGAGCAGGACAGGCTTTTGTCTCAACTGAGCCAGGCATCGCGGGCGTTTTATGAAGAAATGGTCGTTCAGGGATTGCAGAATCAGGTGACGCAATTTACTTTGT
>DASVRL010000275.1:0-25727 GCA_036388635.1 Pyrinomonadaceae bacterium | reverse complement strand
TCGCTTAGAGAAAGCGGTTTGATTTTGAATTCAAAATCAAACCGCTTTCTCTAAGCGAGCCGCGCCTGAAATGATTCGATTGCTGAAAGTTATCAGGTGGACTATAATTACCATGCTTTCCGTTATAGTTTGGTCAAGCCCTCTCGATTGAATATTGCTGATGCAGAAATAGCTCCGATTTCTGCGAGGAGAAATTCCGATGCTCTTATATCTGCGGTTAAATATTCCGCGCCCCGCAAAAACCACTCTGGTTCTGGCTTCGTTAATGCTTTTATTTTTGCTTTTCAAGCCGTCGGTTTCGGCTTTAGCAGCGGCGGGCGACCTCGACCCGACATTCGGCAACGGCGGCAAACTCTTTTTGCCGGCGAACGATACCAGCCCGCAGAATTTATGGGACATGGACATCCAGCCGGACGGAAAAATCGTAGCGACCGGTGGGGTTCAATTCGGTCCTTTTTTTAGCCCTTCATGGCGAGGCGGTTTGGTGCGCCTGAATCCTAACGGCACTTTTGATACCGGCTTTGGCAATAACGGTCGGGTGGTTCCGCCGCTCCAGCCTTATCATGCGCGGCGGTGGTGCTCTGTGGCGCTCCAGACAGACGGCAAGATTGTTTTAGCCTGCCGCAGCCAATTGTCTACTACCCAGGGTATCGGCATTTGGCGTTACAATTCAGACGGCACGCCGGACTTGAGCTTCGATACGGACGGCGCGGCTTTTACTGCCGTACAATCCAACTCTCTTGAAACCCTCGATGTCGTCATTCAGCCCGACGGAAAAATTCTGGTCGGCGCTTATTTTAACTTTCAAATCTCTCGCAGCCGTTTTCTTTTAGCGCGGTACAACCCGAACGGCTCGCTCGATGCTTCGTTCGGCAGCGGCGGCTTGGCGCTCTCGCCGCCGCAGGCGCAGAGAGACGATTATTTATCGAAAGTACTGCTTCTGCCGAACGGCAAAATCGTCGCCGCCGGAGGAACTAGCCCGAATGATTTTTTCCTCTTTTTCGGGTTTAACCCGGACGGAACGCTCGACACCTCATTTGGCACAAACGGAGAGGTAAAAACCCAGCTCGGCAATTTTAGTCACTACGTCGTCGGAGCGGTGCTTCAGCCTGACGGCAAAATTATTTTCGTCGGCGCGACGAATAATCCAGCTTATACGTATGTTATTTTGCGATATAACCCGAACGGAGCGATTGACACAACCTTTGGGACGAACGGCAACGGCATCTCCGTGCTGCAATTGCCGCAAAATGCAGGCTTCGGGACATTAACGATGCAGGCTGACGGAAAATTTGTCATCGCCGGTCGCCTCGTTACCAGCTCTACAACGTCGAGTGTAATGGTCGCCCGGATTACCGCTGTGGGAGTGTTGGACGCCTCATTCGGAACAAACGGCTTTGTGACGACGGGAGATTTCGGATTGCCGGGCACTAATTCCGCGTGGCGGGTCGCGATTCAGCCTGACGGAAAAATCGTTGTCGTCGGCGATAATCACTCTGATAAATTAACGCATAATCCTATCTTGGCTCGATATCTTGCCGCCGGCGCGCCGGATTTAGATTTTGACGGCGACGATAAAGCCGATGTTTCCATTTTTCGTCCCGATGCTTCCGCCGCGTGGTATTGGCTCAATAGCTCAAACAATCAAAGCAGCGGTCAGCAGTTCGGTATTGCAACGGACAAAATCGTGCCGGCAGATTACGACGGCGACGCGAAAACCGACATCGCCGTTTTTCGCGATGGTGACTGGTATCGTCTGAACAGCTCGAACAATCAATTTGTCGCCGTCCATTTCGGGCAAACCGGAGATTTGCCCGTGCCGGCAGATTACGACGGCGACGCCCGCGACGATTTAGCGGTTTACCGGCAAGGGAACTGGTATATCTTAAACAGCTCAAATAATTCCTTCCGCACCGACCAGTTCGGCATTTCAACTGATAAACCAATCATCGGAGATTTTGACGGCGACGGTAAAACTGATTTGGCGGTTTACAGAGACGGAATCTGGTACCAGATGCGAAGCCAGCAGGGCTTTTACGCCGAGCAATTCGGCGTCGGTTCCGACAAACCCGTCACCGCAGATTACGACGGCGACGGCAAAACCGATTTGGCAGTCTATCGACCGTCGGACGGAGTTTGGTATCTGCTGCAAACGCAGCTCGGATTTACGGCGCTGCAGTTTGGAGTATCAACCGATAAGCCTGTGCCTGCCGATTACGACGGCGACGGCAAAGCCGACATCGCCGTTTACAGAGACGGCAACTGGTACGTGCAGCAATCAAGTCAGGGATTTCGCGCTGTCCAATTTGGCGCATCGACGGATATTCCCGTGCCGAATGCCTTTGTGCCTTGATTGTTCGGAGATTCGAGAGTTTCTTAATTTGAAAACGGCTTGACTGGCAATACCGGTCAAGCCGTTTTTTCAGGGCGTAACAATTCAAGTGTAAAAACCGAGCCTTTGCCGATTGTCGAAGCGACGGAAACCTCGCCGCCGTGCAGTCGCGCCAGGTGTTTGACGATTGCCAAGCCCAAGCCCGTGCCGCCGATTTCGCGCGAGCGCGCTTTATCCGTCCGGTAAAAGCGCTCGAAAATGCGTCCCAGATGCTCGTTTGAGATGCCTTCGCCCATATCTTCGACCGAGACAAAATCGTGAGTTTCGTTTCGCCGGTGTGAGATTTTTACGCTTCCCGTTTCGCGGTTAAACTTGACGGCGTTATCGACCAGATTCGTCAGCATCTGTTCCAGACGGACGCTGTCGGCGTAAACGAAAACGTCGGCGGCGACTTCGTTTTTTAATTTGATTTTTCTTTCGCGCGCCTTTACCGCCAGATTGGTGAAAATTTCCTCTATCATTTTCGAGAGATTAAGCGGCTTCGGCTCGACGTTGATTTTTCCCGCTTCGATTGACGAAAGTTCGAGAATATCGTCAATCAGGCGGTGCATTCGCTCGGCGTTTTTGCGAATTACGCCGAGGAAACGCCGATTGTTTTCGCGGTCTTCGATGGCGCCGTCTTCCAGCGTTTCGACAAACGCCAGGATTGAAGTCAGCGGCGTGCGCAGCTCGTGCGAGACGTTGGAAAGAAACTCCTGTCGAATCGTTTCCAGGCGCTCGATTTGCGTCGTGTCGTAAAAAATCCCGACGGCGTTGCGCTCGCCTTCAATCTCGACCGGCGCGACGTGAACGTCGAACGAGCGCCGTTCGCCGGTTAAAACTTCGAAATTTATTTCCGAAGATCGTTGCTGCGCGAGCGCGCGGCGAAACGCTTCGTGGACGGCGAGGTCGCGAATAACTTCCGACAGGCGTTTGGTTTCGAGCGCGCCGTTCTGGCGGGCGAAAGCGTCATAAGCGGCTTGATTCGAAGCGATAATGCGCGTATCTTCGGCGACGATAATCACGCCCTCGCGCATCGTTTTGAGAATGTCAATCAAAATCCGGTGCGGAGATTTCTGCGGTTCGGAAGATTTTGTAAGCCAATTACTGAGAAAATTTTTCACTGTTTGGTCAGTTGTCCTTCGTCCTCTGCTGATTGTAATAAATTCGGGGACACGATTTTTACTCAACCGGAAAGCGACCGGGGACGAAGGACTAATTTACTTCATCCCGATAAAACGATAGCCGACGCCGACGACCGTTTCGATGCAGTCGGCGCAGTCGCCGAGTTTTTGGCGCAGGCGGCGAATATGCACGTCCAAGGTTCGCGTATCGCCGAAATAGCTGTAGCCCCAGACGTTATCGAGCAGGTTTTGCCGCGTCGCGACGCGTCCGGCGCTTTTCGCCAGGTTCGTCAAAAGGGCAAATTCCTTGCGCGTCAGCTTGACCTGCTCGCCGTTGCAGACGACGCGCATATCTTCAAAATCAATCGAAAGCTTTTCGTCTTCGTAGCGCTGAATCGAGCTTTCGTCCGTCCGGCGCAAAACGGCGCGAACGCGCGCCAGCACTTCCTTGACCGAAAAAGGCTTGACGATATAATCGTCCGCGCCGAGTTCCAGACCGGCGATTTTGTCGGCTTCGGCGGCTTTTGCCGTGAGCATAATTATCGGCGTTTTGCGCGTTTGCGGCTCGCGTCGAAGGCGTCGGCAAAGCTCCATCCCGCTCATTCCCGGCAGCATCAAATCCAGAATAATCAGCGAAGGCGCGCCCGCTTCATTTAGAGCCAGCCGCAAACCTTTCTCGCCCGATTCGGCAATCTGCGGCTTAAAACCGTCGCGCTCAAAGTTGTAGCGCAGGCTCTCGGCAATATCCGGCTCGTCTTCGATGATTAGAATGTGTTGGGTCATAAATTGGTTTTCGGTTTTTGGTCTTCGGTCATCGGTCTTTGCTAAGAAATATGCTCAATGTCGAGAATAAAATCGAAGACCTCAGACCTAAGACCGACTTTCTGTATGTTTGATAAAAACCGCCTCGCGCATATAGACGGTCAGCTCGCAGATGTCTTTGACGTAATCGCCTATTCTTTCCAGGTTTTTGGCGACGAACAGAAGCCGCGCCAGCCGCGTCGCTTTCGCGCCGTCCTGCGACATCGTCTGCATCAAATCGTTAAAATATCGCTCGTAAATCCGGTCGACTTCCGCGTCTTTCGGTATCAGCGCGCGCGCTTTTTCCGAGTCGTTCGACGTAAAAGCGTCGAGCGCCGATTGCAGCATCTCGGCGGCGCGCTGCGCCATTTCCTCCAGCTCGCCGAAGCTTTTCAGTTCCGGCTCGTCGTTCAGCTCGAGCGCGGCGCGGGCGATGCTCGAACAATGGTCGGCGATGCGTTCGAGAACCGGCGTGATTTTTGAAATTGAAATCACCGTGCGCAGCTCGCGCGCGACCGGTCGGCGCAGCGCCAGAACTTCGACGCTCAGGCGGTCGATTTCCAGTTCCATACGGTCGATCACGCGGTCGTTTTCCAAAACCTGATTCGCCACTTCGCTGTCGCGCTGCGTCAGCGCGTGCATCGCGCGCTGCAAGGCAAGCTCGACTTCGCCGCCCATTAAAAGAAGACGGTCGCGTAAGATATCCAGCTCTCGTTCCAAAAGTTTTCTCTGCTCCACAATTCAAGACTTTAGAACAAAATCCCGAATTAAGAAAGACATTACGCGCCCGATACTCAGCAGAGTATTACGCGAAAATGAACGGGAGGTGAACAGATTGTTAAAAAGATGTTAATTCGTCAGGGAAAAGCGAAAAACGAAAAGCGAAAAGCGAAAAGCGAAAAGCGAATAAAATTTTTTATCGTTCGCTTTTCACTTTTTCACTGATTTAGTTGGCGCCGTGTGATTTCATTTCGTCTTTTGGGCGGACGACGAAATTCAGCTTTCCGCTTTCGGCGGCGATTTTGCTCCAGAAATCGATATTTAACTCGATTTTCGCCAGCGCCGCCGTCGGCATCGATTGAATTCCGCCCGACAAAATTTTTATCAAGCCTTCCAGCCCGGGATTATGACCGACCAGCAGGACAGACTCGAATTCGTCCTCGGTTTCCGAGAGCAGGTAAAGAAGCGAAAGCGGACTGGCTTCGTAAATTCTTTCGTCGTAGCGAATTTCGGCGGCGAATTCGGCGGCTTCGGTGACCAGCGTCGCCGTTTCGCGGGCGCGCCTGGCGGGCGAGCTTAAAATCAAATCGACGCGCAGTCGCCTTTCGCGCATCAGGTTGCCGACAAACGGCGCGGTTTTCAAGCCGCGCTCGTTCAAAGGGCGTTCAAAATCCGCTAAATCCGGATTGTCCCAGCTTGATTTGGCGTGGCGCAAAATAAAAAGTGTTTTCATAGTAAATTGAGGCTTTGCCCGAAAATAAAGAAAGGGAAATTCTAAATTGATGTCCGGTACGTTTGGTCAAACAATTTATAATTACTAATTTGCGATTTACAATTAACGACCTTGATTTTCCCCGCTTTTCTTTATTTTCGGGCAAAGCAGTAAATTGAAGAAAACACTGTCGCGACGGGCAAGTGTTTTCCGAAAAATAAATTTTTAGCTGTTTTGCCGAAGGAAGTTAACGCGAACAAATCCGCTGCTGGATTTGTCCCGAAAAGAATAACAGCAAATATTATGATTTTGTAGTCTTAAATTAAATTTTTCATAAAAAATGAAACGGTATTTATCGGCGGCGGAAATTTGAATTATCATCTTTCAATGCAGACTCAAACAATCGCCGCCATCGACATCGGCTCAAATTCCGTCAAGCTCGCCGTCGCCGAAGCGAGCGGCGATTCCTTAAACTTCATTTTCCGCGAGCGCGAAAGAGTTCGGATGGGCGAAACGCTGCGCGAAAAATTTCTTTCGCCCGCGACAATCGAAAAATCCGCCGCCGCCGTCGAGGCGTTTCGCGCGATTGCCGAAAGTTTTCGAGCCGCAACGATTATCGCCGTCGCCACCGCATCGGCGCGCGAGGCAATAAATTCGGGCGATTTTGTCGGCGAAATCCAGCGGCAGACCGGCGTTCGCGTCAAGGTTCTGGCGGCAATCGAGGAAGCGCGGTTGATCGGACTCGCCGCGCGACATTATTTTCGGGCGGCGCCAGGCGCGCTTTTAAACATTGACATCGGCGGCGGCTCGACCGAATTGAGCCTGATGAAAACGGGCGCGCGCGAGAAGCTTTTCTCGATGCCGCTCGGCGCGCTCCGGTTGACCGGAAAATTTCTTTCGACCAATCCGCCGAGCGCAAAGGAAATCGAAAACGTGCGCGGCGAAATCGCGCTCCAGCTGGAAAAACCGGCGGAAGAATTGCGCGGCGAAAACTGGCGGCTGACGACCGGAACTTCCGGCACGATTTTAAAATTCGAATTGCTTTTAAAGCCTGAAAACGGCGAAATTTGTTTTGCCCGGCTCGTCGAATTAAACCGGAAACTGGCGAAAATGAACGCGGCGCAGCGCGCCCGTTTGCCGAACATCAGCGAAAAACGCGCCGAAACAATCGTCGCGGGCGGGCAGATTCTCGAAGGCATTATGCGCGCTCTAAAAATCGAAAAGCTTCAGCCGTGCGAATACGCTCTGCGCGAAGGCGTGATTATCGATTACCTCAAAAGCAACCCGAAAGCGGAATAAAATTTCTAACTTAAAAAACAAATTTATGAAAAAACTTTTATTTGCTTTTACTTTAATCGGCTTGTGTTTCGCCGGTTTTGCCGTTGCGCAGGCGAAAAAGCCGAAAGTTTTGAAATACACCGCCCCGTTTTATCCGCCCGCCGCACAGGCAATGTGGCTTTCGGAGGAAATTGTCGTGACTGTAAAAATTGACCGCGAAGGCAAAGTTATCGAAGCGAAAACCGAAAGCGGGCATCCGCTTTTTCGGCAATCTTCCGCAGCTTCGGCGCGGAATTGGATTTTCTCCGCCGACAAAGATACGGCAGAGCGCGAGGTGAAGATATTTTTCGTTTTTCGGTTAAGCAAAAATAGTTACGGCGGCAAGGACAAAGTTAAATTTAAAAAGCCGTACCGGCTGGAAATCACTGCCGGTAAACCTGTTGTCGAGACAAGCGCGCGCCGTTAATAAATTTTAACTTTCGTTTTCCAGAATCTTTTTCGCTTCCTGCAGGCGTTTTATCTGCTCGTCGGAAACGGTCGGATACTGCAAATTCATCGATTCCAGCTTGGCGCGAATAATCTCGGAAGCCGCCGTGCGCGTAAACCATTTTTTGTCTGCCGGAAGCACGTACCACGGCGCGTCGTCGGTCGAGGTCGCCGCAATCGCTTCTTCGTAAGCGCGCATATAATCGTCCCAAAATCCGCGTTCCGTCAAATCGGAAGCGACAAATTTCCAGTGTTTTTCCGGTTCATTGAGGCGTTCGAGAAACTGTTTTTTCTGTTCGTCTTTCGACATATGCAGAAAAAATTTCAAAACGTGCGTGCCGTTTTCGACCAGATGTTTTTCAAACGAGCGAATCTGTTCGAAGCGTTTTTTCCAGAAGTTTTTATCGTTTTTCACCTCGTCGGGCAGCGGCTGCGAACGGATGATTTCCGGATGCACGCGCACGACCAGAACGTCTTCGTAATGCGAACGATTAAAAATGCCGATTTTCCCGCGCTCCGGCAGATTTTTGGAAATGCGCCAGAGAAAATCGTGTTCGAGCTCTTCCGACGAAGGCTGTTTAAACGAAACGACCTGCACGCCCTGCGGATTGACGCCGCTCATCACGTGGCTGATCAAACCGTCTTTGCCGCCCGCGTCCATCGCCTGCAAAACGATGAGCAGCGCGTATTTGTTCTGTGCGTAGAGAACTTCCTGCAATTCGGCGAGCCGCTCGACGTTACGCGCCAAATCGACTTTCGCCTCGGCTTTATCCTGGTAATCGCCCGTAAAATCGGTCGGATGTGTTTTAAGATTTAATTTTTTTCCCGCGCGGACGCGGAATTGTTCGTATTTCATAAAAGTTTTATTCAACTTTAAGTTTTTTCCCGGTAAAAACACAAGTGAAAATTTTGAGCCGTTTCGCGCCGGAAAACTGCGTTTACAGATAGAGAAATTTTCGCAAAATTTGCTTCTATTGCAGTCAATTGTTATCGGGTGAAAAAAATTATGAGAAACAAACGGGAAACAAATTTTCAGGCAAGCGACGTCTGGCTGATGACTTATGCGGCGGCGATGCTGCTGGTGATGGTTTTTGTGAATAGATATTAAGACAAATATGTTAAAAAGTTTTCTTGTTTTCACTTTTATCGCCGCTTTTCTGTCGGCTTGCCCTTCGACCGAGACGGTCGAATCGACGCGCGTTCCGGCGGCGGGCGTTTACCAGAGCTATTCGATTTCCGCTTCAAAACGGCAGACGAGCGTTCACGCCGTTTTTCGGCTGAATAACGAGACGGGCAAAACTATTGACCTCGACGCGCCCGCCGAAATCGCTTTAAACGCCAAGCCGATGACGGAAATCGCGCCGACTTTCGCGAGCGGCACGACCTACGAAGCCAAATCGAGCGGCTTTGTGCCGAAACAGCAATTCGCTTTTACCGACGCCGCCGGCAAAGTTTACCGCAATGAAATCGCGCTTGCAGCGATGGAAATTCCGGTTCAGAAAATCGTTTTGAGCCGGAGCAAAGCCTCGCTCATCAAACTTTCGCGCGGCGTTGCGCCGGACGAACAAATTTCCGTTTCCGTGACTGGAAAAGCCGTCGCCGATAAAACTCCGCTGAACAAAACGGTCGAAGCCAATCTGGACGAATCGAGAGTTAAAGTATCAATCGCGCCGGAAAGCTTAAAGGAATTTATGGTCGGCGCGGTGACGGTCGACGTGATGGTCGAGAAAAAAGAATCGCTCAAACAAGTTACGCCGAGCGGCGGCGCGCTGCGCTTTGTTTATCAGTCTGCCGAAGCGGCGGCAAGAATTACTAAATAATCTTGCGAAATAAAGTTTTAGTCGTTTAATATCGAGGAAATTACTTTGCGCGCTTTGCGTCTTTTCTTTGCGCGCTTTGCGTTAAAAAAAAATCTTAACCGCGAAAAACGCAGAGCTTTTCGTCAAGCACGCGAAGAAGATGCTCTATCGGAGAGGCTGTGTAGCGCTGAAATTTTATGAAAAAGATTTTCTGTTTCCTTGTCTTATCGCTTGTTTTATCCGTTTCAAATTTTGCACAGGTCAAGCTCGTGCCGCATAAAATTACGTTAAAAAACGGCAAATCCTTTAGCTTGAATCTGCCCGCCGATTACGAAATATTTCCCGCGGTCGAAGGCTTAAAGCGCGTCCGGTTTTTCGCCAAAGCGCCGGACGGTCGAATTTTCGTGACCGATATGTATAACCTGACCGACAACACGAAGGGCGCGGTTTACATTCTCGACGAATTCGATTTGCAGACCGGAAAGTTTCGCAAAGTCACGCCGTATCTGACGAATTTGAAAAACCCGAACAGCGCCGCGTTTTATACCGACGCGGGCGGACAGGATTGGTTTTACCTGGCGGAAACCGATAAAATCACGCGCCGGAAATTTACGCGCGGCGAAATTAAGCCCGGCGGACGCGCGGAAACGGTGGCGACTTTTCCCGATTACGGCTTGAGCTACAAATACGGCGGCTGGCACCTGACGCGCAGCCTCGCTTTTTCGCCGAGCGGCAAGCTTTACGTTTCGGTGGGCAGCAGCTGCAACGCCTGCGACGAAAAGCCGACGGAAAAAGAGCGCGCGACCGTGCAGGAAATGAACCCGGACGGAAGCGAAAAGCGCACTTTTGCGAAAGGCTTGCGCAATGCCGTCGGTTTGAAATGGATTGGAAATTCACTCTGGGCGACGAATCAGGGCTCCGACCATCTGGGATTGGACAAACCGGACGAAACTTTCTACAGTTTGAAAGACGGCGCCGATTACGGCTGGGCTTCGTGCTACCAGTCAAACGGCAAAATCTTTTTTGATACGACCCAGCCGAACCGCCTCAAGAAGCCGACGACGCGCCTGAAATCGTGCGGCAATGTGCCGGTCTCTGACTTTTATTTTCCCGCGCGCTCGTCGCCGATGGGCTTCGATTATTTCGACGCGCCCGAGACGACGGACGAAATCATCAAAAACGCTTTTCTGGTTTCGCTGCACGGCTCGACCAACAAAAAAATCGGGCACGGCTATAAAATCGTCATTATGCGCAAAGGCGAAAAGCTTCGGGATTTTATAAACGGTTTTCTGCAAGGGCAAACCGTCCACGGTCGCCCTTGCGACATTATGCGGCTCGACGCCGATTCGTTTCTTTTTACGGACGATTTCGGCGGCGTCGTTTATTACGTGAGAAAAAAATGAAAAACAAAAATAATAATCAAAACAGTCTTACAGGTCTGCCGGAAGGCGACGAAGCGCGCGAGGCGTTTTACCGGCTGAGCGGTCGCGTCGAAGAACTCGGCGTTAACATCGACGAAAACTTTTCCGCGCCCGACCACGCCCGGTTTATAGGGATTTTTGAAGCTCATACGATTATTTTATATCCACGGCTGGCGCCGCCGTTTGCGCTCTGGTTTACCGTCGCTCACCTGTTCGGTCATATGACTCAGCTGGTGAATGAAACTCCGCGCGTTGACCGCGCCAATGAGCTTGTCCTGAGCACCGGAAAGCATCTGACGCCGGAGGATGTGCAGTTGATTTACGACCACGAGCGCGAGGCGGCGGAGATTGGCAGAGCGCTGATAGCGGACGTCGAAACGACGGCGCTTTCATCCGAGATGGACATCGCCTACACGCGTTTCTTTCACGCCGATTTTCGTTATTTAATAAATTTTATCGAAACCGGCGCGGCGGGCGTCGAGGTGTTTGAACGTTATTGGAGACACGAGCCGAACCCCAGAGAACTGATAACCGCCGATTCGCGCGAGCTTCTGAATATGAAGGATTTTCCGGCTTCCGACGAACGAATCGTGGTAGTTTAAATTTTTTCGCAACTATTTTTAATAAATAAAGCTTTCGGGCTTCGAAGCTTCGAAGCCTGAAAAACAGCCTCTTCTCAATCGCTCGCTCCGGGCAAGATTCCGCTTTTGCGTCTTTTGGCAGCGCCATTATTTGCTTCTATTTACGATTTACGATTTACTATTCACTAAGCTATGAACATCGGAATCACGGTTTATCCAACTTACGGCGGCAGCGGAATCGTCGGCTCGGAACTCGGGCGCGAATTGGCGCTGCGCGGGCATAACGTTCATTTTATCTCGTCGATGCTGCCGACGCGCCTGACCGAACTGAACGAGCGCGTGCATTTTCACGAAGTCGAGATGATGAGCTACCCGCTTTTCGAGCATCAGCCTTATGATTTGGCGCTGGCGACGAAAATGGCGACGGTCGCGCGCTCGGAAAAACTGGACCTTCTGCACGTGCATTACGCGATTCCGCATTCCATCAGCGCGATTCTGGCGCGCGAGTCAATCAAGCAGAAACGTTACGTTCCCGTTATCACGACTTTGCACGGAACGGACATTACGCTCGTCGGCGCCGACCGTAGTTATTTGCCGATTACGCGTTACGGACTTCAACAATCGGACGGCGTGACTGCCGTGTCAAAATTTCTGCAAAAAGCGACCATCGAAACTTTCGATTTTGACGAAATCGAGGTCATCCCGAATTTTATCTGCGGCTGTCATTACAAACGCCTGCCCGAATCGCCTCTGCGCGACGAGCTGGCGCCGAACGGCGAAAAACTTCTGGTTCACGTTTCCAATTTTCGCGCCGTCAAGCGCCCGGTCGATTGCGTCGAGATTCTGGCGAAAGTAAAGGAAAAAGGCGGAAAAGCGAAATTGATTATGGTCGGCGACGGACCCGAACGCTCGGCTTGTGCTTACCGCGCCGAGCAATTAAACGTTAAAGACGACCTGGTTTTTGTCGGCAAACAGGCGAATATTCCCGATTATCTCGGCATCGCCGACGTTTTTCTGCTGCCGTCGGAACTGGAATCTTTCGGCTTGGCGGCGCTCGAAGCCGAAGCCTGCGAAGTTCCCGTCATCGCCACGCGCATCGGCGGCATCCCGGAAGTCGTCACCGAAGGCGAAACCGGATTCTTGAGCGATATCGGCGACACGGAAAAAATGAGCGACGACGTGATGAAGTTTTTAAACGACGAGGAAATGCGGCTCAGTTTCGGCGAAAAAGCGCGCGAATCCGCCGTCGCGCGCTACGGCTCGGAGCTTATCATCCCGCAATATATAAATTTTTATGAAAAAATCCTCGGCAAAACCAAATCAGCCGCCGTTTAACGACGCTGAGAGTCCTTCAGCCGAAAAGCCCGATGCCTTCTGGTATCGCGTTTATCTGGCGGTGGTCGTCACCACCATTCTGGTCATCGCGGCTTTGTGGACGTTTTCGCTTTACTTTTCAAAATAAAATGAGATATCTCGATTGGATAATCGTCATCGCCTATCTGGTTTACGTGATTTGGGACGGAATCCGCCTGACCAAGCACAGCCACACCAGCGATGGTTATTTTCTCGCCAGCCGGAGTCTTCCGTGGTGGGCGGTCGGGCTTTCGGTGATGGCGACGCAGCTTTCAGCGATAACTCTGGTCGGCACGACCGGGCAAGCCTATTCGGACGGAATGCGTTTTATCCAGTTTTATTACGGCTTGCCGCTGGCGATGATAATTTTGTGCGTGACGGTCGTGCCGTTTTTTCATCGCGCGAAAGTCTATACGGCTTACGAATATCTGGAAAAACGCTTCGACGTGAAAACGCGCGCTCTGACGAGCTTTTTCTTTTTGATTTCGCGGGGCTTGGGCGTCGGCACCATCATTTCCGCGCCTTCGATTGTGCTTTCCATCGTCTTCGGCTGGAATTTGATTTTCACGATTTTCGCCATCGGAATGTCAACGACCGTTTACACGGTTTTCGGCGGCGTGCAAGCCGTCACGTGGACGGACGTCAAACAGATGTTCGTTATCTTTTTCGGCTTGGGCGTCTGTTTCGTCGTGATTCTGACGGGCTTTCCCGAAGGCGTTTCATTAACGGACGGGCTTTATCTCGCCGGCTCGCTCGGAAAACTGAACACGGTCGATACCAGCTTTAATCTACAGGAAAAATACACGATTTGGTCGGGTTTGATCGGCGGGCTTTTTCTGATGCTCGGCTATTTCGGCTGCGACCAGAGCCAGGTGCAGAGATTTCTGACGGCGAAATCGATCGGCGAAGGCAGAACTTCGCTTTTGATGAGCGCGTTTCTGAAAATCCCGATGCAGTTTTTCATTTTGCTGATCGGCGTTCTGGTTTTCGTTTTTTACCAGTTCAACGCGCCGCCGATTGTTTTTAACGTGAATGAAGTCGCCAAAGCCGGGCAAACCGCGCAGTTTCAGACGATTCAGCAAACTTACGCGCAGGCGCACGCCGAGCGCCGCGAAGCCGCCGTTAAATTTACCGAAAATCCAACCGGCGAATTTAAGCAAAATTATATTGAAGCCGACAAAAAATTTAACGACAGCCGCAAGGAAGCCGTTAAATTCGTGCGCGAGACGAGCGACCCGAAATTTAACGACGTCAATTACGTTTTTCCGACGTTCGTGCTGGAAAATATGCCGATGGGCGTTATCGGCTTGATAATCGCGGCGATTTTCGCGGCGGCGATGAGTTCGATTTCGGCTGAGCTGAACGCGCTCGCCACGGCGACGACGATTGATTTTTACCGGCGCTTATATCGCCCCGAAGCGACCGACGCGCAGACGGTCGCCGTCGGCAGAATCTCGACGTTCGTCTGGGGAATTTTCGCCTGCATCGTGGCGGTTTTCGCGACGAATTTAGGCTCTCTGATTGAAGTCGTCAATAAATTCGGCTCGTTTTTTTACGGCTCGCTGCTCGGCGTTTTCGTGCTCGCCTTCGTCGTCAAACGCGCCAGAGCGCGCGGCGCGTTTTTCGGTCTGCTTTTCGGCATCGCGTCCGTCTGGATTGCCAGCAATTACACGAACATCGAATTTTTATGGTTTAACGTCATCGGCTGTCTGGTGACGGTTTTGTTCGGATATTTGATTAGCTTAACGGTAAGAAATGAAGAAAACGACGTCGCTTGACGAGCTGATCGAAATTACGAAAGATATTTTGCGGACGAAATACGCGTCCGCCGAATTCGCTTTTTTGTCCGGCTCGTTCGTGCGCGGCGAAGCGACGGCGTTTTCCGATTTGGACGTCGTCGTTATCTACAAACAGTTGCCGAACGCTTTCCGCGAGTCTTTTTATTTCCGAAATTTTCCGGTCGAAGCTTTCGTTCACACGCCGGAAACTCTGAACTACTTTTACGAAGCCGACGCGAAAGATTTTGTTCCGTCGCTTACCGCGATGGTCGCCGAAGGCGTCGAAGTTCCGGCGAAAACGGATTTGTCCGCCCGTCTGAAACATTCGGCGAATGAATTTTTGAGTCGCCCGCCGAAAATTTCCGTTGAAGAAATTCGCAATTTTCGCGGCTGGCTGACCGATTTGGTTGACGACATTCGCGCGCCGCGTTCAAAGGCGGAATCGACCGCTTCCGGAACGACGCTCTACGCGGCGCTGGCGGGTTTTTACCTGCGCGCAAACGGCGCGTGGTCGGCGAAAAGCAAGACGATTCCGCGCGCTCTGCGAAAATTAAATCCTGATTTTCAGCGGCGATTTTGCGAAAGCTTTGAACGATTATTCGTCGCGGGCGAAACAGAAGCCGTCATCAAACTGACCGAAGAATTGCTCGCGCCGCACGGCGGATTTTTGTTTGACGGCTTGCGGCTCGATGCTCCAGCCGATTGGCGAAAGCCGGTCGAATAAATTAAATTTGGAAAAAGAAACGAATCACGGATGAAGACAGACTTAAAAGGCAAAAGACAAAAGGCAAAAGGCGAAAATAGACCTGCGAATTCGGCTCGCCGATTTTTGGCTTTTTACCTTTTGCTTTTCGCTTTCGCCTTTAATTGCCTGTATTTGCCGCAGCCGGCTGCGGCGCAGGTTCGCCCGGTTTACGATTACGGCGCAACCGGTTTGGGTCAGCTTCTCAAAAGATTAAACACCACCGCCAGCGTGATGCACATCGGCGCGCATCCTGACGATGAAGATTCGGGATTGCTCGCGTATCTAGCGCGCGGCGAAAATGCGCGCACGGCTTATCTGTCACTGACGCGCGGCGACGGCGGGCAAAATATTATCGGCTCGGAATTGTTTGAACCGCTCGGCGTGATTCGCACCGAAGAGCTTCTGCAAGCCAGACGTTTGGACGGCGCGCAGCAGTATTTTACGCGCGCTTTCGATTACGGTTTTTCGAAAACCCTAGCCGAAGCGCGGGAAAAATGGGAC
Organism: Pyrinomonadaceae bacterium; assembly: GCA_036388635.1. GTDB lineage: Bacteria > Acidobacteriota > Blastocatellia > Pyrinomonadales > Pyrinomonadaceae > JALZHR01. Next base: position 10,057 of record DASVRL010000275.1, on the reverse strand, counting down.
GAAAAAATAATTTTGTGCGACGCGGTGCGCGCTATCCGCATGTTTCGCCCGCTCGTCGTCGTTTCGCGTTTTTCCGGAACTCCGGCTGACGGTCACGGGCAGCATCAATTCGCCGGTTACATCGCGCCGCTCGCCGTCAAAGCCGCCGCCGATTCGAATCAATGCAAAGACGCGGGCGCGGCGTGGCAGGTTTTAAAATTCTACGTTTCGCAAGGCTTTCGCTCGCAGGCGCAGCCGACTTTGCGTCTGAACACCGGCAAATACGACTACCTGCTCGGGCGCTCGTATTTCGAAATCGCGATGGAAGGCAGAAGCCAGCACAAGACGCAGGAACAGGGCATTCTTGAACTGAAAGGCGAGCGGTTTTCGGGCTTGAACCTGATTGAAACAAAAGCGCCGAAAATCGAAAATGAAAAAAGCGTTTTCGACGGTATCGACACTTCTTTAGAGAGCATTCCGGGATTGTTCGGCAAAAACGAAAATGCGGTCGGCGAATATACAAAATCGCGTTTACGGGCGATGCAGCAAGCAGCCGAGCGAGCCGCCAAAGAATATAATCCCGATGATTTTCAGAAAATCATTCCCGCTCTGGTGCAGGGAAGCAAAGCCGCCAACGAGCTGGCTTTAAGTTACGCTTTTTTTTCGGGAGACGATGAACGAAAGAAAAGTTTCGACGAAAGAAATGCGAATGAAGCGGATATTTCTTTCATCGTGAATGAGAAGCTGAATCAATTTACCGAAGCCTTAAAGCTGGCGGCGGGAATTCAAATCGAGGCTTTAGCCGACCGCGAGACCGTCGCGCCGACCGAAAGTTTTACGGCGTCCGTCAAGGTTTTTTATCCCGAAAACCCGGATATTAAGGTCGAGAAAATCTATCTCTACACGCCTTCTAAGCGGCGAAGCTGGAAGATTACGACGGCGGAAGAGCCAAAAAACGATTCTCCATTGGCAGCTTTCTCGCGCGAAAAAGCCGTCCAAGCCGCTTATTTCAATGTCGGCGTGCCGCCCGACGCGAAATTGACGCAGCCTTATTTTCTGCAAGCGCCGCGCGAAAATTATCTTTATGCCGGACAGGATTTGCCAATTCAAAATCTGCCTTTTCAGCAGCCGTTTGTGTACAGCGCGATAAATTTGAAGATTAACGGCGAACCGGTTTTTCTCAATCAAGCGCTCGAATATCGTTATGCCGACGACATCCGCGGCGAAGTGCGGCGAAACTTGAATGTCGTGCCGAAAGTTTCTTTAGGTCTCGACCAGAAGCTTTTGATTGTCCCGCTCGGCGCCAGCCGCACGCGGCAGATTACGATGAGCGTGACGAATAATTCGTCGGGCGCAATCAAAGGACAGGCGCGGCTTAATCTGCCCGAAGGCTGGAAGGCGCAGCCGGCGGCGGCGGATTTCGATTTGAAAACCAAAGGCGCGAAAACATCGATCGTTTTTAACGTGACGATTCCGCCGCTCTCCGGCGTGGCGAATTATAAAATCGGCGCGGAAGCTCAGGCGGACGGCGAAAAATTCACGCAGGAAATGCACACGCTCGCCTACCCGCATATAACAACGCATCGGTATTACACCGCCGCCGAAACCGGCATCAACGTCTTCGATTTAAAATCCGCGCCCGTCAAAGTCGGCTACATTACGGGCAGCGGCGACGCCGTTCCCGAAGCGATTCGGCAGATGGGTTTGAGCGTCGAGCTTTTGGGCGAAAACGATTTAAACGGCGGCGATTTATCGCGTTTCGACGTGATTGTCGTCGGGATTCGCGCCTTTCAGGTGCGGCAGGATTTGATTTCGAATAATCAGAGAATTCTCGAATACGTCCGCAGCGGCGGAAATTTAATCGTCCAGTATCAGCGCACGGAATACGAAAACTTACTGCCTTTCCCGGCAAAAATCGGGGCGCGCGTGGCGGACGAAAATGCGCGAGTTTCGATTTTAGAGCCGCAACATCCGGTTTTTAATTTTCCGAATAAAATTACGGATAAAGATTTTGAAAATTGGGTGCAGGAACGAAATCTCTACAGCTTCACGACGTTTGACGCAAATTATAAACCTCTGCTCGAAGCGCACGACGCCAATGAAGCGGAAAATAAAGGCGGCTTGGTCGTGGCGGAAATCGGAAAGGGAAAATACGTCTACACTTCCTACGCATTTTTCCGCCAGCTTCCGGCGGGCGTCCCGGGCGCATATCGAATTTTTGCGAATCTTCTGAGCCTGCCGAAAAGCGGGAATCAGCGAAGGAAAAACGCGAAGTAATACAAAGAAAAGCTGCAAGCAATTTTCGCATCCTCGCGGGCGGATAACAATCAGTTTTGAATAAACTGCATTAAACCTTTTAAATCCAAGGCATATACCGGCACGGAAAACTGCGCTTTGAGTTCGTCGAAATTCATTCCGTCCAGCAAAACGGGCTCGTCCGATTTGATTGTGTGCTGCGGAATGATGACGAAATCGCCCTTGATTCGGTCTTTGACGGCGAGATAATCGCGCCCGGTCAAGAGTCCGGCGACGGCGACATCGCCGCCGAAATAATCGTTTTTAACCGCCAGAACGTTGAGTTTTGAGCCAAGCAAAGAATTTAATTCTTCAATTTTCCGCCGCAGAATCGGCGCGAACATTTCGCCCGTCAGAATCGTGCCGTTGAGAGATTTTGAATTTTGAATTTTGAATTTTGAATTTTGAATTTTCGGAACAATCGCTAATTTGTGAGTCCTCACATTTTCAGCCTGAAATTCGCCCGCTCGGGCTGCCGCCGCAGAAGACGATGCTGACCCGTTAAAACCTGGCGTCTCGGCGTTTCTGCGGGTTATTTCCGCCCATTTAAGCAGCTTGTCAAACGAATTCAGAAACGAGCGAATCATGCCGACGCCGTCTTCAATCTGCGGATAATTGCCGTAATGCCGTCGCGAGGGGATAGGCAAACCGGCTTTCAGATAAATTTCGTCGCCTAAGAAGGCGAACGTGCCGCCGAGCGTTTGGCGGAATTCTTTTTGCAGTTTTTCAACTTCGCGGACGGTGAGGCGGCAAAATTCGGGCGTGACGCGCGTTAATCTTTCGTCCGTGTTGTAGCGCGTCAGAGCGACCGGCACAATCGCCGTCGAGACGATTTTCGGATAATGCGCCGCTAAATCGCGCACGGTTTTTTCCAGGATTTTTCCGTCGTTGATTTCCGGGCAGAGAACGACTTGCGCGTGAATTTCGATGTCGTTGTCTAACAGGCGTTTTAGTTTATCGGAAATGTCGGCGCGTTTTTCGTCGACGCCTAAAAGATACGCGCGCGTTTTTAAATCCGTCGCGTGAACCGAGACGTATTGCGGCGAAAGCCGCTGCTCGACGATGCGCCGCATTTCGTCTTCCGTAATCGAGGAAAGCGTCGTGTAATTGCCGTAAAGAAACGAAAGCCGGATGTCTTCGTCGCGCACGAAAAGCGACGGGCGCGCGTCCTCGGGGTTGCCTTTGCAGAAGCAGAAAATGCACTCGTTGGCGCACTGGCGCGGCACGATTTGCTCAAACATCAAGCCGAAATCTTCGCCTTCTTCGCGCTCGATTTCCACTTCCCAGGTTTCGCCGCCGGATTTTTTAATTTGCAGGGTCAGCTCGGTTTCGCCCGCCGTCTGAAAACGAAAATCCAGATAATCGCGCACCGCTCGACCGTTGACGCGGACGATGCGGTCGTTTGGCTGGAGGCTCAATTCTTCCGCCAGACTTTCAGGCGCGACTTCCGTAATTAAAACCCCGGGACGCCGAAGCTGTGTGATTGCAGGTGTAACGGCAAATTCGTACATTTAGAAAATCCAATAATTGGAACAACTTAGAGTTATTTTATTGACAAACGGTTGCCAGTTCTTTTATTCTAAAGAATGGTTTTGCGTTTGCCAAAAATACAAAACCGGGTTCAACAAACGGAGAACTTATGTCTGATGAAAAATTGCCGCCGGGCAATGATTCCGATCCTCCCGCGACAAAAATTCTGCTCGCCGACGACGATACTTCCATTCGACGCTTTCTCGAAATCGTTCTGGGGCGATTAAATTACGACGTGACGACCGCCGAAGACGGTTTGGCGGCAATGAAACTGGCGCTTTCCGCCGATTTCGATGTCGTCGTCGCGGACGCCGTGATGCCGCACCTGACCGGCTACGATTTGTGCCGGATGTTAAAGCAAAATCCGAAGTACAAAAACGTGCCGCTGATTATTTTGAGCGGTATGGAAAACAACGCGGAAAATGCCGACCGCTGTATCGCCGACGCCTATCTGCTGAAAGGCGAAAATCTCAAACAACAGCTTGCCGAAACGCTCTCAAGCCTTCTGGCGGAAAGACTCGCCGCGTAAATATTTGCTGCACGCAAGGCGCGCAATCTCGCCGAAAATAATAATTCCCGCCCAATCCGCCACCAAATCCGTCACGTCAAATGAGCGCCCGCGAACAAAGATTTGCGAAAATTCTTCCATCGTGACGATTGCCAAAACTATCAGGCTGCCGAGCAGATAACTTAATTTCCAGACGCGAATTGTTCTCGCCTTCAAAATCAGATTGACGACCAGCGAAAACATTCCCATCAGCAGAAAATGCCCGATTTTATCGCCGTACGGAAGCCGTCGAAGCGGTCGGAAAAGATACTGCGTTTCCTTGATGTCCGCCAAAACGACAATGCCCGCGAGAACCAAAATATAAAGCGCGGCTAAAATTTTTATTCTCGCAGACATAGGTTTTTAAGTGGTAAACGGTAAGTTGTAAGTGGTAAGTTGCAATGGATAAAGTTGCAGTTTAAAACAACGAACTTACCACTTACCGTTTACCATTTACCGTTAATTCGCGGCTTTTGCGGCGATGCCGTCAATCAGGCTGTTGAGCGCCGTGTATTCGAGATTTTGCGACTCGGCGACGGCTTCGTATGTCAGTTTTCCGGCGTAAGTGTTGACGCCTTCCGCCAGTCCCGCGTCTTCCTGAATCGCTCTTTCAAAGCCTTTGTTCGCCAGCGCGAGCGCATAGGGCAAAGTCGCGTTGGTCAGCGCAAATGTCGAAGTGCGCGGAACGGCGCCCGGCATATTCGCGACGCAGTAATGCAAAACGCCTTCTTCGTAAAACGTCGGGTTCGAGTGCGTCGTCGCGTGCGTCGTTTCAAAACAGCCGCCCTGGTCAACCGCGACATCGACGAGAACCGCGCCGTTCGGAATGTCTTTCAGCATATCGCGCGTGACGAGCTTCGGAGCCGCCGCGCCCGGAATCAAAACGCCGCCGATAACCAAATCGGCGTGCGAAATCGCTTCGTGAATCGCGTAGCGCGAAGAGGCGAGCGTTTGCACCTTCGATAAAAATATGTCGTCCAGTTGACGCAGGCGGTCGAGATTGATGTCGATAATCGTCACTTTCGCGCCCAAGCCGACAGCCATTTTCGCGGCTTCCGTGCCGACCACGCCGCCGCCGATAATGACGACGTTTGCCGCCGGAACGCCCGGCACGCCGCCGAGCAGAATGCCGCGCCCGCCGTTCATTTTTTCCAGGTAAGTCGCGCCGACCTGCACCGCCATTCTGCCCGCCACTTCCGACATCGGCGTCAAAAGCGGCAGAGTTCCGCGCCGGTCGGTGATTGTTTCATACGCCACGCCCGTGACTTTGCGTTCCAGAAGCTGTTTCGTCAATTCAAATTCCGGCGCGAGATGCAGATAGGTGAAAAGCAATTGATTTTCACGCATTCGCGGGTATTCCGGCGCAATCGGCTCTTTGACTTTCACAATCATATCGCCCGTCTGCCAGACATCGTCAGCGGTCTGCAAGATCTGCCCGCCCGCTTTTTCGTAAAGCTCATTGTCAAAGCCCGAACCTTCGCCCGCGCGGTTTTCCACGTAAACTTCGTGTCCGGCATTAACCAGCGCATTAACGCCCGCCGGCGTCAGCCCGACGCGATATTCGTTATCCTTAATTTCCTTCGGCAATCCAATTTTCATTATGCTCTCCAAGATATTTTTGTGGTTATATTACTGAAATATATTACCATTATGCCGAATTTTCTCGGATTTTTCCTAATGCGCAGCGGCGAAATAGGTTATGAATTTTATTCATCGGACAAAATCGTCTTCGGGCTGTGAGGCTGCAAAAGATTTTCGGCAAGCTTAAAATGGTTTATCTCGCGGCTCGGAGAAACCATCCGGCTCGATATGATTTATACCAGCCTTAAATGAGTCTTAAAAGGCGATAGTTTGTAGAAAAAAAAGCGGAAACAATCTTGATGCTTCCGCTTTTTTCTTTATCCGACCTAAATAGCTTTTCTACATTTCGTTCCGAATAGCCGCCGCTTTTCGGTAATTATAAAAAGCGCCTTCCGGGCAAAATCCGCCCGCTTTTATTTTACGCCGAATCACTGCGTGACCGCCGGAACGTCGCCGTTCAAACCGAATCTTGCGGCGAAAAACGAATGGTTCGAACTGTGCAATACATACCAGGTTCCGTCCGACGGGCGAAATACGGCAATGTCAGCGACGCCGTCTTTGTCGAAATCCGCCGGAACGGGAATGTCGCCGTTTGAACCGAAACGCCAGGCGATTAAGTTATTTTCCAGGCTGCCGTAAATGTACCACATTCCTTCCGACGGTCGATAAACCGCCAAATCAGCCTTTCTATCGCCGTCAAAATCTTTCGCCATCGGAATATCGCCGCTCAAGCCCCAGCGCATAACCCGGTAGCTGTTGCCGGCGTAATTATAGATATACCAGTTTCCTTCGGAAGGGCGGAAAACAACCAGCTCGTCAGCTCCGTCGCCGTCAAAGTCTCCGGTCAGGGGTTTATCGCCCGTCATTCCCCATTGAATTGTTAATTCCATCTGCCCGCCCAATTCGGCGAGCGGTTTGATGATGTCGCCCATCCGCCGGATATGCCAGGTGCCGTTTGACGGACGAAAAACGCCCAGGTCATTGGTATTATTCCGGTCGATGTCGAGCGCTAAAGGAATGTCTCCGCTTAATCCCCACGGCAGGATTTGCAGCGAGCTATCCGAAGAACGGAGAATTTTCCAGACGCCTTCTCCTGGATAAGCGGGGTTATCGGCTTGAAAAGCCGTCACGTCGAATTTACTGTCGGAGTCAAAATCGCCGACGATGAGTTTGTCGCTCGGCGAGCCGAAATTACTGATTGTCTGCGTCTGGTTATTCGAACTGAAATTAATATACCAATTGCGGTCAGCGGGGCGAAAAACCGCTAAATCGGTCATCCCGTCGCCTTCAAAATCGCCGGTCGAATTGATTCCCTGAGTTTGAACCGGAATATGCGCATAACCGTTCGGGTGTTGCGATGTAAAAATCACAACGGACAAAAGATTTTGTCGCAGCAGGTTGAATTGGTTTTCGGTCAAGACCTTATCGTTTTGTTGAACCGATGCCGAATACCAGCCCGACGGCGTCGGATTGCCGCTTGTCGTAAACGCGAAATTCGCCACTTCCGCGCCGGGAACGCCGGGCATTGCTCCAGGCTCGTGCAGTGATATTTTGGTGATTGGAGCCTGAGCCCGTGCCATCGTAAAATACGTCCTTAACATACGCGGAGTAGGTGAAGTGGGCAGAAAAACGCTTCCTCTGTAAATATTACAGGAATTGGTGTTTCCGGGAATCCAGTGCGCGCCGACCGCCGATTCGTAATTGACCTGCTCGCGCGTGTAGGTGCCGGAAAGAAACGACTGACCGTTTTTAGTGATCGTTATGACGTCGCCGACGTGTCCGACCGGAGCGGTGGTGGTCGTATTGTTCCAATAAACGTCCCATGACCAGTAGGAAATCTGCCCGTTCGTAATCACAGGCGTAATAGTTCCTCTTTCGACGCCGTTTTGAAAAACCTTGAGAACCGTATCGGCGGGAAATGTAGCGAAAAGATGAACGTAATGGTCTGTGTGCTCGTTTCTCCAGATATCATATTTCGAATAACCGATGCTCGCGTTGGTCTGCGGATCGACAAACGATGTGGACACTCGCATTGCCGTCTGCGCCGAAACGGGGTCGCAAATCTGCGCCTTGATGTCGGTCTGGGCGGCAGCAGCGGCAAAAAACGCGAAAAGCAGTAGAATTAATTTAATATTTCGCCGGCTCCGGCTTCCGGTTTTTTCGTTGATTACTGTTCCGTTCATTTTTCTCATAAATTCATCTCCTCAAATTGCCTATTCAATTGTTTCGTGCTAACGATTTAAACGAGGGGCTTGGTATAGGAAAGAAGTGTAGCCGGAAGCCGGAAAAAAGTCCTTACAAAAGGCTTACAATTTTGTTTTATTTACCTGAAAATAGTGGCTGAAATGGGCGAGAACAATCTTTTTTACTATCAATTCGGCGAATATACTCTCTCGCCCGCCGAGCGTCAACTTTCGCGCGGCGAGCGCCCGATTACGCTGACTCCGAAAGCGTTTGAAACTCTGCTGGCGCTGGTTGAAAGACAAAATCGTCTGGTCACGAAAGACGAGCTGATGAAGCTGGTTTGGGGCGATACGGTGGTTGAGGAAATCGGGCTGACGCGAAACGTTTCGGTGCTGCGCAAGATTCTGGACGACAACGACCATAAAAATGCGAAATTTATCGAAACCGTCTCGCGCTTCGGCTATCGATTTGTCGCCGAAGTGCGCAAAGTCTCGAAAACATCCGCCGAAAACGGCGCGCCGTCGGTTTCGCTGGCGATTCTGCCGTTTCAAACCATCGGTTTAGCCGAAGAAGACAAATATCTCGGACTCGGTTTCGCCGACTCGCTGATAACGCGCCTGAGCAGCATCAAAAGAATCGTCGTGCGCCCGACGGGAAGCGTTTTGCAGTATGCCGGACGCGACGACCGAAATCCGCTGCAAATCGGCGCGGAGTTGGATGTCCAATTCGTTCTGGACGGAGTTTTAATGCAAATCGGCGAAGACGTCCGCATTACCGTGCAGGGCATCAATCTCGCCAGTCAAAGCTCTACTTTCGGCGAGAAATTCGAAGCTAAGCTTCAGGATTTGCCGCGTCTTCAGGATATGATTTCCGAGCAAATCGCGCAGCAGATTTTGTTGAATATGACTACGGAAGAACGCGCCGCCCTGTCGCCGAAATACCTGCCGAACGCGCAGGCTTACCAGGCTTATTTGAAAGGACGTTTTTATCTGAGCAAGCAGACGCCGCAGAATCTCTGGGAAGCGTTCGAACAATTCGTTTCCGCTACGCAGTTAGACCCGAATTTCGCGCTCGCCTTTTGCGGTTTGGCGGACGTTTACGCGCATCTGCATTTGCGGATGTCGCTTTCGCCCGCCAGCGAGCATCTCGTCAAGGCGCGCGCCTGGCTGACCAAAGCGCTCGAACTCGACCCGAACATCGCCGAAGCGCACGCCACGCTCGGCTATTTCGCATACTTTTACGATTGGAATTGGCAGCGCGCCGAAAACGAATTTCAGAAAGCGCTGGAAATCAGCCCGAACGACGTCGAAACGCACCGGCTCTACGCCAATTTTCTGAGCCGCAAGGCGCGTTTCCGTGAAGCGCACGAGCAAATCCGGCGCGCTCTCGAGCTGGATTCGTCGTCTTTTCAAACGCTCTGGCTCAAGGCGCAGATTTATTATCGCGAGAAAAATTTTGAGCTGGCGTGGAAAACCGGCGAAAAGCTCATCGAGGAATACCGGGACGAGCCGAAGCTTTATCACGTTTACCTGCTGTTCGGCACGAGTTATTCGATTCGGCACGACCACGACGTCGCTTTCGCTCTGCTGCGCAAAGCGGAAACGCTTTCGATGCGGTCATTCGACGGCGCAAAAGAGCTGATCGGCTCATTCGGCGCGGCTTTCGCCCGCGCGGGAAAACGCGAAGAAGCGGAAAGCTGTCTGCAAAAACTGGAAAATCTTTCAATGGAAAACGACGTCGCGTATGAATTTGCCACCGTTTACGCCAATCTCGGCGATTTTGATAAAGCGTTTGAATATCTAAATCAACTCGTCGAAAAACGCGATTGGCGGCTGGTGCATCTGAAGGCGGAGCTGGATTTTTTCATCCTTCACGACGACGCTCGTTTTCAAAAGCTTTTAGAAACGGTCGGCATTGCGGCGGATTAATTAAAAGGCGGAA
>DASVRL010000274.1:0-2917 GCA_036388635.1 Pyrinomonadaceae bacterium | reverse complement strand
CAAGTTTGGAAATCAGATTTCCAAACTTGAATCCCGAATCCCGAATTTATTGAATCGTGTAAACGCGAATCAAGCCTTCGATGAGCGCCAAATCGGTTTTCTGCTGCGCGACGTCCGAACCGGCGAGCGCGTCGGCGTATTGCTCGGTGATTTGCAGCTGCTCGGTCCATCTGGCGCGCAGGTACGGGAATAAATATTTCGGTTTGAGCTTGTCTTTCAGCCTCGTGACGGACGATTGGAAAGCCGTTTTGGAGTCGCTTTTATATTTGTCGAAAGCGGCTTTGACGGCGCTCGAAATCGCGTCCGCTTTCATTTCGCCGCCGTGCAGCCCGGCTTTAATCGCCTGGCGGCAGCCGTTTAAAAAAGCGCCGTTCAAGCCGCGCCGCTCCGCGCGCGAATCGCAGATATTAAAATTGACGGGCAGAATATCTGCTTCGCCGAACAGAACGTCGAGCGCGAAGGCGCGTTCGGGCATCGGTTTGGCGGAAGAATTTCGCGGCGGGCGGGCGAGAATCGCCTGCGGCGGGCGACCGTTGATAATCAATTGGCGCGGCGCGCAGTGTGCGGCGGCATCGCCTTCGTGACCTTCCAGATTTTGCGTAATCGCGCCGCGCAAGCCTATCGTCGTGGTTTTTCCGATAAAGCCGGTCAATGCCATCAAATGTAAATCCAGCATAATCGAGATGACGACGCGCTCGCGGTTGTATTCGTGCTTGGCGGCGCGTTCTTTTAAAGCAAACGGCATCAGGTGAATGCCCGTGTATTCGGAAAAACCTATTTCGAGAAAAGGATTCGTTCTATCTGCCATTGTAAAATTTACTCCGCCGGGCGAAATCGCCAAATTAAATGACCATCTCCAGCATAACTTTTTGCCGTGAAGTCTTTCAAAGTGGTAAGATTCTTGAATTTTAAGAAGTTACAAAAAGATTATGACTCCAATCGTCGAAAATCGAACTTTTACTCATCGCGTGCTGATTGTCGTCGGTGTTGTAACGCTGACGATTCTGCTCGTCTGGGGCGCAATCTATGTCATCGATGTTATTTTGCTGCTTTTCGCCGCCGCGCTGCTGGCAGTTTTCCTGCGCGGTCTGGCGGAATTAACGCGCCGCTATACGAAGCTTTCCGAAGGCTTATCGGTTTTGCTGGTTGCTGTCTTGCTGCTCGGAATTCTGGCTCTCGCAATTTCGATGCTCGCGCCGAGCGTCGCCCAGGAAGGCAGGCATTTGCGCGACGAATTGCCGAAATCGGCGCAGAAAGCCGGCGAATATATTTCGCAATTCGGCTGGGGCAAAACGATTATCGAGCAATTGCCGGGCACCGACGAGGTGATTGAAAAGATTGATGCTTCGAGCCTTCTGACGCGCGTCGGCGGTTATTTTTCTTCGACGCTCGGCGCGATTGCCAATTTCTTTATCGTTATTTTGCTGGCGATTTATCTGGCGACCGAGCCGCAGACTTATATCCGTGGCTTCTCCAAATTATTCACTTTTGATAAAAGACGGCGCGTCGTCGAAGTTTTCAATACCATCGGCGAAACGCTGCAAATGTGGCTGGTCGGTAAAGTGGCTTCGATGCTGTTTATCGGTCTGTTGACGTGGGTCGGGTTGTGGATTATCGGCGTTCCGCTTTCTTTCACGCTCGGCTTGATTGCCGGACTTTTATCGTTTATTCCGAATTTCGGACCGATTCTCTCCGCCGTTCCCGCGATTTTGCTGGCGTTTATCGCCAGCCCGATCAGCGCCGTCTACGTTATCGGCTTGTATGTCGGCGTGCAGCTTATCGAGTCGAACGTCGTGACGCCGATAATCGAGCGCGAAACGGTCGAGCTGCCGCCCGCGCTGACGATTGTCGCGCAATTGGCTTTGAGCGTGCTTATCGGCGGCTTGGGCTTGGTGCTGGCGACGCCGATTCTGGCGGTAATAATGGTTCTGGTGCAGGCGGTTTATATCGAAGATGTGCTGGGCGACAAAAACACGGAAGTCAAGGAAAAAGATTTGGATGAAGAAAATGAAACTGCCGATAAACGCGGGCGAACATAGATAAATTCAAGGTAAATCCGTGCTTGCCGGCGGTCAATTTTCCTTTGCCTCTTCGCGTTTTTGCGCCTGATTAAGAAAAGAAAAACGCCGCGCCGCGCCGCTCTGAATTCAACAGAACGGCGCGGCGTTTCTCTCTCGTTTTCTGAAAAATCGTTTCGCGGTTAAATTTTCAAATCGCAGATTTTCCGAATCCTCCAGCTAATCGAAACGCTGTCTTCAAAACAATACCGGCTAAATAGTGCAAGCAGATGAATTGAAACACTCGCGCCTGCCCAAAAGCAGCTTTTTCTGATTTCATAAAGATTAAACCGAAATTCTCAAAAAACAGCCCGCGATAAAATAATTTTAGTTGACTAAAGCAACTACTTTGTTGATAATTGCAATTAATTAGTTTATGAAAAAAAAATTACCGGAACGGGTTTCTACATTGCGAAGATTCAATCGGGGATTCGCTAAGAAAATAGGACTTCTTCAGGAAGGCTTGCTGGAAAGCCCGTATTCGCTGACGGAAGCCCGAATTTTATTTGAAATCGAGACGCACACGGACTTTACCGCTTCGCATCTGTCCAGAGAACTCGGTCTTGACGGCGGACATTTGAGCCGGATTTTAGCGCGGCTTGAGAAACGCGGTTTGATTGGGAAAACGCGTTCGGAAGCGGACGGGCGACAGAGATTTTTGCGCCTCACGCCAAAAGGAAAAGAGGCGTTTGAGCTGGTCGACAGCCGCGCCGACAATCAGGTTGCGCTGATGCTCGGTGCTCTTTCTGAAGAAGAACAAAAGCGGCTTCTAAAGGCGATGGAAGCAATTGAAAACCTGCTTCTAAAAAACGATAAAAGTCCGCAAACCTACATTCTCCGCCAGCACGAGCCGGGCGATA